>NZ_WTFF01000014.1 GCF_019400985.1 Streptomyces bambusae | reverse complement strand
GCCCGGGCCCACCGGGGCCATGCCATGGGCCTCGGGCCCGGGCACGTACCCCATGGCCGGCGCCCCCGCACCGGCCGCCATCGCCGCACCGGCCGCGATCGCCGGGCCGGCGCCCCGCTCCAGCCGGTCCAGCCGGGCCTGGAAGGACCGCTCGTCGTCGAAGGCGGCGGGCAGCAGCACCCGCGCGCAGATCAGCTCCAGCTGCAGCCGCGGCGAGGTCGCACCGCGCATCTCGGTCAGCCCGGTGTTGACCAGGTCGGCGGCGCGCGACAGCTCGGCCGCCCCGAACACCGACGCCTGCGCCTGCATCCGCTCCACCACATCGGCCGGGGCGTCGATCAGCCCCTTCTCCCCGGCGTCCGGCACGGCGGCCAGGATCACCAGGTCGCGCAGCCGCTCCAGCAGGTCGGCGACGAAGCGCCGCGGGTCGTTGCCGCCCTCGACCACCCGGTCCACGACCTCGAACGCCGCCGCACCGTCCCCGGCAGCGAAGGCGTCCACGACCGCGTCGAGCAGCGAGCCGTCCGTGTAGCCGAGCAGCGAGGTGGCCATGGCGTACGTCACACCGTCGCTGGCCGCGCCCGCGAGCAGCTGGTCCATGACGGACATCGAGTCACGCACGGACCCGGCGCCGGCGCGCACGACCAGGGGCAGCACCCCGTCCTCGACGGGGATGCCCTCGCGTCCGCACACCTCGTTCAGGTACTCCCGCAGGGTGCCGGGCGGCACGAGCCGGAAGGGGTAGTGGTGGGTCCGGGACCGGATGGTCCCGATCACCTTCTCCGGCTCCGTCGTGGCGAAGATGAACTTGAGATGCTCCGGCGGCTCCTCGACGACCTTGAGCAGCGCGTTGAAGCCGGCCGACGTGACCATGTGGGCCTCGTCGATGATGTAGATCTTGTACCGGCTCGACGCCGGCCCGAAGAACGCCTTCTCCCGCAGGTCACGGGCGTCGTCCACGCCACCGTGGGAAGCCGCGTCGATCTCGATCACGTCGATCGACCCCGGCCCGTTCCGGGCGAGGTCGCGGCAGGACTGACACTCCCCGCAGGGCGTCGGAGTGGGACCCTGCTCACAGTTCAGGCAGCGGGCCAGGATGCGCGCGCTGGTGGTCTTGCCACAGCCCCGGGGGCCGCTGAACAGGTACGCGTGATTGACCCGGTTGTTCCGCAGGGCCTGCATCAGGGGGGCAGTGACATGCTCCTGCCCGATGACCTCGGCGAACGACTCGGGGCGATAGCGGCGGTACAGCGCAAGGGACGACACGCTTACGAGCGTATCCGGGCCCACCGACAACAGCGGCCACCGAACGCAAAGCGCCCCCCACGCACCCGCCAGAGCCCACTTACCCTTGCTGCCTTCCGGCCCTGGGGGAGTTGGGTGAGATAGCGCCACGTGAGGGGCTGCCCCCACCCTAGCCGATCCTGGCCCCGGGAATCGAGTTCGCGAGCACTCCTCAACGTCTTGTATTGTTTGCGGCGGAGGATTCGCCTAGAGGCCTAGGGCGCACGCTTGGAAAGCGTGTTGGGGGCAACCCCTCACGAGTTCGAATCTCGTATCCTCCGCACCTGCCCACCAGGGCAAACGAAGGACCCGACCGCACTGCGGCCGGGTCCTTCGTCGTTCCGTGGTTGCAGTTTTGGTTGCAGTTGCCGCCCCAGCCTTCGGGCCCACCCACCGAAGATCATTTGGGTGAGACGGCGCAACAACTCCTCCGTTCCCGGCACCATCGGTTCATCCACACCGATGGAGGGGATGCCTTGAGCCTGGCCCGCACGACCACCCAGCAGGTGGTTCCATATGTCACACAAGCCCGATTACGGCTCGAATCCTGGCGTCTCCGCGTCAACCGGCGGGTCATCGGCACCCGTCTCCGCAGCCTCACCTCGTCACTCCAAGTACTGCAGGTGGCGGAAAGGAGGCTTCCCCACACTCGGCGAGCACTGCGGGACACCCGGGCAACCCTCGAAACAGCGCCCTACGGATCCATAGCCTTGACCCTCCTCGCCCTTTGGCTCGGCTTGAGGCTGATCAAGTTCTCCGCGGTCGTCGTCCGTGACTTGGCCGTCGCACTCGGCAGCGAGTCTGTCGCAAGAGCTGCGAAGCACTTCCTGTGGGTTCTGCGCCCAGAAGCTGCGAATCAGCCCGTGCATGGATGGGACGCACTGATCTACATGATCACTTGGGTGGCTGCCTTGATCACGCCGGTCTGGTGGCTGCTGAAGCGGCGCCCGGCACGAGGAGCCGTCTTGCGACACCGGGCGACTATCCAGACCGTGGAAGCGCTCAACCTCTGTGCCGAGGCATACAGCCGGCCGCCCGGACAGCGTGCCTCACAGCTCCGAGCGCTCGACCTCGGCCTCCGTGCAACCGAGGACGCCATCCTTCGTGCCCACCGATACGCAGGAACCATCCCCCGCCGTTCTGCCAGGCAGGCAGCAGCACGTGCGCATGCGGCACAGGTCGCAGGTGCACTCCGAGCAGAGTCGCTGCGGATCGACGTGGACCCAGAAACCGCGCTGCCCCGTCTGGGGGCCATGTTGGCCGAGATCGGCGAACGGTGTGCGGAGGGCCGCGTCGGGTCCATGCTGCCGGCGGAATCCCTCGTGGACGTTGCCCCCGTATCCGCTGCACGCACGACGGTCCGGGAGTCGATCCACGTGGCTGTGGTCATCATCGCCGCCATGACGGCTGCCGTCGGGGCTTCCTCTGCACTGCCCACGCTAGGAGTGAACGACGACCTGCGCCCATGGCTCATCGTGGGGTGCGCCGTGTTGGCAGCCATCCTCGTCGGCGGCTGGCACCGTGTGGGCCGGCTTCTGGAGCTGGTACCGGGCAAGTGACCTTCCCACTGGCGGACGCCACGGCTGCGGACCGTCAACGCGCGGGCGTCCTCAGCCACGTTCTGGCAGTTTCAGCTGGTCCGGATCATCTCCAGCAGCGTTACATCGTTACGCAGGGCATGGCGCGCCGGCCATCCAGGCGGGCAGCGAGTCCTGGAGGGACCAGGTCATGGCACATCCGATCCGGCTGAAGCGCTACTCGGTGGAGACCGAGGCCGGCTGGCACTCCTACGCGCTCGATAGCGACCTCGTCGCCTTGGTCGGTGCGGTCAACACGGGCAAGACCTCGTTCTTCGAGGGAGTCGCCTACACGTTCGGGGCGGAACCAGTCTGGCCGGTCGCCATGGACCGCTTCGTACACCGGGTAGAGACCGAGGTCCTTCTGGGCGGACAGCATGTGCGGCTGCGCCGCAGCGTGCGTGGCGCGAACCGCCAGGTCGAGCTCCTCGAACCCGACGGGACGCTCACCGAGATCCTGCCGCTCAAAGACGCGGACGATACTGGCCGCACCACCCTGTCCCAGTGGCTGCTGGATGCACTGAGCCTGTCCAATCTGCTGGGCACCGCACGCCGGGGAAGGAAGCCGGTCACCTTCAACGAGCTGCTCGACTTCGTGTACGTGCGGCAATCGACCATCGACCAGAAGATCGCCGGCCACAGGGCTGACCGGCCCAGCGCCCTGAGGCAGACCCTTTTCGAGCTGCTCTTTGGACTGTCCACCCCGGACCTCCCGGCCCTGGAGGCGGAGCTACGCGGCGTCAGCGACACCATTCGGCAGCTCACCCAGGACCAGGCCAGCATCTCTACCTTTCTCAACGCCTCGACCGCTACGAACCTCGACGCCATCCAAGCCGACATCGCGCGCGCGACTGAGGAACACGAGGCCGCGGAGCGAAGGCTGAAGGTCATCGAGGCCGAACTGACTGCCTTGACCGGCGCCGCTGAACCTCTGCGCGCCGCCTTGCGGCAGGCCGTTGATGAGGCTGAAGCCGCGCACCGACGGGCCAGCAGTGCACGCCGTGCTCTGTCTGACAGCGAGAACAGCGTGGACCAGCTTCGCAAGCGCTTGGAGAAGGCCCACAAGCCGGTTTTGCAGTGCCTTCACTGCCACACCGACCTGAGTCGGCGCACCCTGCCAGCGACCGCGTGCCCCCTGTGTACTGAGACAAAGACCGATCTTGCAGCAGCAACGGCCCTGCTCCAGCAGCAGCTGGACGCTGCCCGTGACCGGGTCGTCCAAGGCCAAGCGCGAGTGGCTGAGGCGGAGAAGGCAGCCGCCGCGGCCGATGCGCGGGTCGGAGATCTCCAGCAGCGTCTTGACGAGGCGACCCGCCGCCTCATCGCTCCCCATGCCGACCAGCTCGCCGATGCCCGAGTAGCTGTCGCCGAGGCGGCTGCCCGTCTCCAGAGCCTGCAACGCCTGGTCGAGCCTCACCAGCGGCTGCGCACCCTGAAGGAGCAGCTGCGGGAAGCCGAGGAACGGCGAGCCGAACTCACCGAGGCACGCAAAGATCTGATCGCCAGCTACGCCGTACGCCGCAGCGACGTCCTGGACAGCCTCAACGACATCTTCGGAGACGTCGTCGCCGAGATGGACCTGCCCTGGTACGCCGGAGACGCCCGCATCGACCGCGACACGTACCTCCCCATCGTGGACGGACAGGGCGTCGAACGTCTCGGCGGAGGTACTCGCGCCGCAGTCACCGTCGGCTACCACGTCAGCCTGCTGCGATACCTGCTGACCAACCGCGTCGGTGATCTGCCGACCTTCCTGATGATCGACTCACCGACCAAGAACGTCGGCCGCAACGACTGGGACACCCGCTTCGCTCAGCGCATTTACAGCAGCTTCGTGGACTTCGTCACCGCCCGGGCTGGCGCGGGCATCACCACCGACCCGTTCCAGGTCGTGGTCGCGGACAACGATCTTCCGGCCTCCGTACGTGGCCACGTCCTGGTGCACGACTTCGACCACGACCGTCCGCTGATTCCCGGGCTGAGGAACCCGCATGCAGCCGAGCAGTCGTCCGACTGAATCCCCTGACGGGGAGCCGTCCGACGGCGCCGGGAAAAATTCTGGCCGCCTGTTCAACCCCTGCCCACGGAAAGCGCTGTAGTGGGCAGGGCTGTGGCAGCGGGCCACAGCGCGAGGCAGGCGGAGTTGAGCCGGTGAGCGTTGAGGTTCTCGCAGTGGGCGTCCCCGTCCTGATGGGGCTGATTGGTCTCATCCTGCGGTCCCGCAAGGGGCGTACGGGGCTATGGGACGTTCTTCACGAACTCGCCCAGGGCCGTGTGAAAGCCGGTCTGGAGCGTGAGCGAAGGGCCACCCTGGTCGTAATGCTGGAACAGCTGCCGAAGGCCGGGCTGCGGGTGGAAGATACGGTCCAGGGGCGCCGCACAGTCATCGCCGGGGATCTCACCGAGAACAGTCCTCGTCGTTGAGCGGGCGGCACGAGGTAAGGGGGTTGCATGGCGCCTACTCCGGAAGAGTTCGCCCACTTCTTCAACCACTGGGATCGTCAAGTCCGCCGGTACCTGATCTGGTTAGAGGGCGATCTGAGCCTGATCGACGATGCCGCTCAGGACACGATGATCGCCGCACACAGGTACTGGAACCGGTTATCCGGACTTGAGAACAAGAAGGCATGGCTGTTCCGGATTGCCGGGCAACGGCTGAGCCGCCTGCGCCAGGCCCGGCAGCGCCAGGGCGTGATCACCGACCCCCGTGAGCTGCCAGACCATCGCATGACGTCCGATGCCATGGCACGGAAAGTGGAGCAGCTCGCCGTCCTCGACGCCGTGCGGAAGCTCCCGCAACAACAGGCCACAGCGATGGCCCTTCAGCTCCAGTTCGACCACCCCCTCAGCGAGATCGCCGAGATCATGGGCATCTCCACGGGGTCCGTGAAGACTCACCTTCACCACGCCCGTGCCACGCTGAAGACGCTCCTGGCAGACGTAGACGGAGGTGCATGATGAGCATCGAAGACATGCTGCAGAGCGCCGCGCAGGCCGTGGACGGACTGTGGGCCGACCAAGCCGAAACCGAGCAGCGGCTTGCCCAGCTTCGGGGGCGGATGGCACGTGAAGCAGCGTCGGCAGAGGCTCGGCCCGCACGGCCGCAGAGCGGACGCACAGGCGAGCGCCCGCTGCACGAGGTCAAGTTCCTCACAGTTGCCGAGGTTGCATCGGTCATGGCCGTCTCAAAGATGACCGTCTACCGGCTCGTCCACAACGGCCATCTGCCGGCGATCCGTGTCGGCCGTTCCTTCCGGGTACCCGAACACGCCGTCCATGAGTACCTGCGCGAGTCTCTGGCTGCCAACGCCGAGTCGACAGCCTGACCCAGTCGGACTGCGTCCGGACCTACCACTCGTCGGTATCGCCGTACTTCCCGGGATTCTGGGCACGGTCCACAGCCTGTGCACACGCCTCGGCGAAGGCAGCCTTCACGGCGACCTCGTCTGTGCCGCGAACGTGTGCCTCCACCTCCTCACCTGGTCCGGGCCGGCGTACCGTTCGCCACGCCGATGGGCGGTCGGTGTAGGAGTCGGTCTCGAAGTCCCAGGCCGGCACGGACCAGGTCTCCGGCAGCCTGGCTTCTCGTGCGCCGCCCGGAAGAAAGACGGCGTGGGCGTGGAACACCCTGGCCTGTTGAGGGACCCGGTCGCGGACGGCCCGTAGGCCGCCGGGCCCCTCACGCTCCCAACGGCGCCGGTCCCACTGCTCGACTGCAGCGCTGTGGTCCGGCCAGTCCTCCCGCCACCGATCAACCACTTCGGCGGCGTGATCCGCATGGGCGAAGGGAACCAAGCGCTCACCCAGCCGTGCGACGTGGAGCACGAGTTCGGCGGGAACGGGGCTTCGGCTCACCGCGCCACCACCCAGATCAGCCTGGTCGGTGCCCCACAGGAGGCCGCCGACCTTGTCCGCGGTGTCCTTGAGGACGCGGCTGGTCAGGTGCTGGTAGCGGCGGCGCATCCTGGCGGACTTGCCGGGCTCCCAGCCCATGATGGCGTCGACGACCGCGTCGGGGACGCCGAGGATGAGCAGGACGGTGGCAGCCGTGTGGCGGGCATCGTGGAGGCGAGCGTCGCGGACGCCTGCGGCCTTCAGCAGCTCCTTCCACTTGTGGTAGTCGGTGTTCGGGTTCAGGGGCTCGCCGGTGGGCGAGGTGAAGACGTACCCCTTCTCGGTCCACAGGTCGCGGGCAAGGGCACGCTCGTGGGCTTGCCCCTCCTTGTGCTGGCGCAGCAGCTGGAGCAGCTCGTCGGGGGCGCCGATGGGCCGTTGGCCGGCGCGGGACTTGGCGTTCTTGGTCTCGCGCCGGGTGTTGATCTTCTGGGGGCAGTAGCCGGGCTTGCGTCCGCAGCGGTCGCCGCAGCCATGCTTGTAGCGGGGCCGCAGCCGACCACGCCGTACGCGGATGACGCCGAGGTCGAAGTCGACGTCGTCCCACTGCATGCCGAGGACCTCGCCCTGTCGCAAGCCGAGGGCCAGGGCGATGACCCAGCGGGCGGTGTTGCGGTGCTTGGCGGCCTCGGCAAGCAGACGCTGGACCTCCTCGACCGAGTACGGCTCGACCTCCTCCTCTTCCAGGCGAGGGGCCTTGGCGATCGTGGCCGGGTTGACGGTGAGGTGGGCGCGGCGGACCGCTTCGTTGAGGGCGGTGCGTACGGTGCGGTGGACCTGGTGGGCGGTGCCGGCGGCGCTGCCGGAGTCCTGCATCTTCTTGTAGAAGCGCTCCAGGTGTTCGGGCTCGAGCTTCTCCAGGCGGTGGGCGCCGAGGCCGGGTATGAGGTGGTGGTTCACCGCGACGCGGTAGCCGTCGATGGTGTTCTCCGAGACGTGCGCGGCGGCGATGTTCTCCACCCAGTGCGTCAGCCACGTCTCCAGCGTCCAGCTCTTGCCGACCTGGCGGACGGCGCCCTTGTCGCGCTGCCGTTCCAGCTCGCGCACGAGCTTGGTGACCTCAGGGCGGGTCTTGCGGCTGACGTGGCGCCGGTCGGGGCTGCCGTTGTCCTTGGTGCCGACGGTGACGTAGCCATGCCATCGGCCGTCCTTGCCCTGGAAGATCGACGAGGCCCCGTTGGGCTGGCGGGTCTTCGGTGCGGAGGCTCGCGTCACGCGGCGGCTCCGAAGTCGCTCGCCGACAGGCGGCGGGTGAGGAAGTCGTTCACCGCCTCTGCTGGGATGCGGCGCAAGCTGCCGATCTTGACGGAGGCGATCTCGCCGGAGGAGACGTACTCGTACAGCTTGGTACGGCCGATGCCGATCCGGCGGGCGGCTTCGGCGACGGTGAGGGCGACGAGGGTCGTGTCACCGGCGGAGGACTGCTCGGCCATGAGGGTGCGCAGGGCGTCTTCGGGGACGTCCAGGAGCTGGGCTATGTGGGCAAGCGGAAGGTCGCTTCGGTGCAAGGAGGGGTCCTCTCGTAGCCGGCCCAGGGAAGGCGAATGGGCAGGCAGAGTGCGTTCAGGGATGGGCATGCATGTTGACCGGCCGGGCGCGGGCGAGCCCTGGCTGTTCGTAGCAGCCAAAGCGAAGCGCGCGGTCAGTCCTTCTTGTTGATCTTGTCCATGTGCTCGCCGAGGTAGCTGACCAGCTTCGGCGGCGGGAAGTGCCTGTGGAACCGGCCTTCCGCGGCGACCGCGACCTCATGCCCGAGCAGGCCTTTGACCAGGTCTTCCTGGTTCGGATTGGCGTCCGTGTACTCCTTCAGCTCGGCCAGGATCCGCCGCATGTCCTTGTTGAGGACGCTCCACTCCCTCCAGTTGGCGACGTACTGGGCGATGAGGCGCCGGACATGCGCGTTGGCGAGCTGCCCTGGCGGGCTGGTGAGGTCGTCCAGAGTGAGGTCGAAGACCTTGCAGAAGCCGAGCGCCTCGTCGAGGTTGACCCGGCGGCGCGGTTTGCCGCTCTCGATGCGCCAGATGGCGGACTGGTTCACCGGGTGGCCGGCCTCGGCCATCTTCTCCGCGAGCGTAACGGTGCTCCAACCGCGGGCTTCTCGTTCGAGCTTGACGCGGTCGGCGACGTAGTCCTCCGGCAGCGGGCGGTCCGGCCCGGCGCGGGCCGCGCCCTCGTCGCTGCTCACTCGTTCACCTCCTCCATCTGGCCCGGCGTACACCGGGGCGATGATCCAAGGAAAGCTCATTGCGGAGCAGAATGCAACCGTTGCGGTTCCAAAAACGTCAGGTACTGTGGTCGTCCACCCCCGCACGGGGGTGAACGCAAAAAGCCCCCGGTGCTACGAACACCGGGGGCCAAGTTCGAACCCTCGAAACCGCCCATCCCTGAACGATTGACCCGCATGGCCTGGGATTCGCCGTCCCGTACAGCCCGCGAGTGAGGAGCTCAGTGCCCAGTATGGACGAATCTCGCCCGTACGCGCCACACCACTCGAACGACCAGCACCAGCCTCCCGTTGACGTCACCGCGGTACCGCCGCACGACGTGCGGGCCGAGGCGGCCGTACTGGGCGCCTGCATGCACGACGCGGCGGTGATCGACGCCGTCCGGAACCTGCTAGACGGGCCGGACTTCTACCGGCCCGCGCACGAGACGGTGTGGCGGGCGGTCCTGGCCCTGCGGAGCGAGGACAAGCCGACCGACCCGATCGTGCTCGGCGACCGCCTCCGCGACCAGGGCGACCTGGAACGCGTGGGCGGCGCGACCTACCTCCACCAGCTCGCGGACGCCACGCCCTCGGTCGGTGGCGCCGTCTGGTACGCCGAGATCGTGCGCAAGAAGGCGGACCTGCGCCGCCTTCGTACCTCAGGCCTGCGCACCGTGCAGCGGACCATGGAGCCGGGCGCCGACCCCGACGCCATCCGCAGCGAGGTCGAGAGCGAGGTCCGCTCCGAGCGGGAACGCGCACTGGCCTCGGGACAGGGGCGGCTGGCCCGGTTCATCACCGACGGGTGGAGCTTCGTCACCGAGACCGGCGCGGACACCGAGCCTCTGTGGGGAACCCGCGAGCAGACCGCCTGGTCCTCTGGGGAGAGCCTGATGATCGTCGGCGCGCCGGGCGTCGGAAAGACGACCCTGGCCCACCAGGTCGTCCTCGGCCGCCTGGGGCTGGCCGACAGCGTCCTGGACATGCCAGTCGCTCCCAGCAAGCGCGTGCTGTACCTGGCGCTGGACCGGTACAAGCAGATCGCCCGCGCCCTGGCCCGCCGTATCCAGCCCGAGCATGAAAGCCGAATACGAGACGGGCTCGCCGTCTGGCAGGGCCCGCTTCCGGCCACGCTGGACAAGGAGCCCGACCTCCTGGCCGACCTCGCCGCCGCCCACCAGGCCGACACCATCGTGATCGACAGTCTCAAGGACGCGGTGAGCACCCTGGTAGACGACGCCCTCGGCGTCGCCTACAACAACGCCCGCCAGCGGGCCATGCGCGCCGGGGTGGAAGTCCTGGAACTGCACCACCAGCGCAAGGCCAGCGAGAACACCCCGCGCGCCCAGAAACCCACCCTGGACCGCGTGTACGGCTCCACGTGGATCGTCTCCGGCGCGGGCAGCGTCCTGTACGTGGCCGGAGAGGCCGGCGACCTCGCCGTCACCGTCCACCACCTGAAGACCCCGACCGGGGAGATCGGCCCACTCCAGGTCATCCACGACCACGAGCGCGGCACCAGCTCGGTCGACCCAGCGCTCGATCCGGTGCAGATCCTGCGCACCCGCCCGGACGGGCTGACCGTCCGCGAACTCGCCGCCGTCCAGAGCGGCGAGACCAACCCCGACCGTGCCGCCACCGAGAAGGCCCGACGCACCCTGGACCGCCTCGTCAAGGCCGGACTGGCCACCAAGGCCGAAGGCGCCGCGGGCGGCACCGGAGGCGGCCAGCAGGCACGCTACCGCGCCTCTGTCCGCCACATCGGCGCCGTCTCCTAGGCACCCGCCGCGCCCTCCGGACCGTACACAGGGGCGTACACGCACCCCTCCCGACCGCACGGGCCCACAGTCGACCCGAAGCGCACACGGTCGCCACAAACCCGCAGGTCAAACGTTCACGCGACCGTGCACGCCGTACACGCGCCCAGGCGTTCACGCGCGAGCCCCCCTTTAGGAGGGGGCTCGCGTGTACGCCCTCGCCGTGAACGCCGTGATCGCCTCCTCATCACCCCCTCGGAGCAGCCCCGTAAATGCCCCCTGCCATGACCGACACCTTCCCGACCGCGTCCCTCCCGTACGCCGGTGGTCTGCTCTTGCCCCTGGCCGTCTCGGCCTTCGCGGTCGGCGCGCTGGTTGCGGGCCTGATCGCCCGACATAGGCAACGCCGCATCCACGATCGGAAGCGGCGCCCCTCGGCCGCCATCGTCACCGCGGCCGTGGCAGCACTGGTGTGCACCGCCTACAGCGCGGACACCAGTTGGCGGTTCGCCGCCCACTACCTCGACATGCGCAACACCGCCGAGCGCACCGCGATGTTCGCTGCCGCAGAACTCGCTCTGTTCTCGATGGCGCTGATGGCCCGGCAGAACCTGCACGGGCCGCGGCGGGCGGCCGGCCTGCCCGGTGCCCTGGTCTGGGTGATCACCGCCATGCAGACCATCCCCGCCTACGCCGAGTCCGGCCTGGTCGGCGGCGCCGTGCGCGCCTTCGCCGGTCCGGTGCTGGCGGCCGTGCTGTGGCACCTGGCCATGGGCATCGAGTTCCGCCAGCGCACCCCCGACGCCGAGTCCCGCGGACTCGTCGCCGTTCTCACCCGGCAGGCCCGCGAGCGGCTGTTCGCCCGCCTGGGGATCACCGAGCAGGACCAGGGCGCCGCCGAGATCATCCGCGACCGGGCCATGCACCGGGCCGTCGCCCTCGCCGCCCGCCTCGCCGAGATGACGCCCGAACAGCGCACCGAAGGGGCGGGCCGACGCACCGTGCGCCGCCTGTCCAAGGCCCTCGCCCGCTCCGGCATCGACGCCGACCCACGCCGCAACGAGCAGCTGCTGCGCCAGCTCGCGACCCGCCGCCAAGCAGCAGCCCTGGCCACCATCGACCTGCCCGGGCGATGGTCTACGCCCGCCGGGCAGCCCGTCAGCCCGCCCGCAGTGCAGCCCGACCACTCCCGGGCGGACGCCGACGAGCGGGCAGAGGGCGACGGGCGGGCAGAAGACCGACCCCGCCCGCACCCATCAGATTCGGGCGATGAGGAACCCCATCCGGGCGCCCGCCCGCGATCCGCCCGCCCGAATGCCACCGCCCGCTCCGGCCCGAAACCGACAGCCCGCCCCGCACGGGCAGCCCGCCCACAGGAGGCGGTTCCGCCACCCACGGGCAGCGGCTCGCGTACCCCACCGGCCAGACGCGCTACGCCGAAGGCGAAGCGGCCGGGCCGTAAACCCCACGCCTCCGACGACATCCTTCGCGATTACGCCCACCGTCTCCACGACCAGCATGGCCGCCTATCCCGTGACCTCCTGGAGCAGGCCGTACGCGACGACGGATACAGCGTCGCCAGCGATCACGCCGGCGAGATCGTCCGAGCGGTCAAGGCCGAACTGAACGCTTCTCACGACGGCTGACAACCCCCTCGCCCAGCCTCCCGCCCCTCCACGCCCCGACCGGAGACTCATGCACGAGCCGAACCACAAACCCATCACGCCCCGGCAGCAGTCGTCCGCCACCCCAGCCCACAGCGCAGCAAGGTATGGCGTTGGACCGTCCAAGGGCCGGTCCAACTCAGCCTCCGCCCCAGGGGTGGCGGAGGCAGGGCTCCGGCGCGAGGGCGCGCCGGAGGGGGAAACAGGGGCTGCCGTGCCCGTACGCGCCGCCGATGAAGCCGCGCTCCGCCGCATCGCACGTCGCCGTGCACGTGACACCGAGCAGCGCAAGATGCGCGTCGACGTCCGCTACAGCCTCGCCGAGCACACCGCGATCACCGCCGAGGCCCGCCGCCTGAACCTGGCCGGCGCCCACTTCGTCGGCGCCGTCGTCATGGCCTACCTCGCCGACGACCTCGCTCTGCCCGGCCAACGCACCAGCCACGACGACCTGATCGACGAGCTAGCCACCCTGCGCACCGCGATCGCCAGGATCGGCACCAACGTCAACCAGATCGCCCACAAGCTCAACGCCGGTGGCCATCCACACCCTGGGGACACCACCGTCCTCGCGGAAGCCGGACGCATCCTCGGCCTGGCCCGTGATGCCGCCACAGCGATCGACATGGCGGCGGACAGAACCGCCACCGCGAAGAGGGCGGCCTGATTGATCGCGAAAATCGGCTCCGGCGCCGACACCCGCGGCGTCCTGCGCTACCTCTACGGGCCGGGTCGCGCCAACGAGCACATCGACCCGCACCTGGTCGCGTCATGGGACGGCTTCGCCCCGGACCCCGGCCGCGACGAGACCGCCACACTCGCCCAGCTCGCCGCCGTCCTCGACCTACGCGTGAAGCAGGCTGGCGACCGCGCGCCCGACCAGCACGTCTGGCACTGCTCGGTCCGGGCCGCCCCCGAGGACCGGATCCTGACGGACGGGGAGTGGGCGGTGATCGCCCGCCGTGTCCTGAACGCCACCGGCATCGCCCCGGCCGGCGACCCCGACGCCTGCCGCTGGGTCGCCGTCCGCCACGCCGACGACCACATCCACATCGTCGCCACCAAAGTCCGCGGCGACCTCCGCCAACCCCGCAACTGGAACGACTACCCGCGCGCCGACAAGGAACTCGCCGCCATCGAGAAGGAATACGGACTGCGCCAGGTCATACGCGGCGACCACACCGCCGCCAAGCGCCCCACCCGCGCCGAACAGGAGAAGGCCCGCCGCTCCGGCCACGCTGTCACGCCCCGGGAGAGGCTGCGCACCACCGTCCGCACAGCGGTGGCGGCTGCCACCGACACCAAGGAGTTCTTCACCATCCTCCGTGGCGCCGGCGTCCTGGTGGACATCCAGCACTTTCCCTCCGGCGACATCCGAGGCTACAAAGTCGCCCTCGGGGGCGACACCAACAAGGACGGAGAGCCGGTGTGGTTCTCCGGTTCCGCCCTGGCCCCGGACCTGTCCTACCCCAAGATCAGCGAACGCCTCGCACCCACCGGACCCGGCCCCACGGATCGGCCCCCCGGCCGTCGGCGTACGGCCTGGCAGCAGGTCACTGACGCGGCCACCCGCATCCCCGACATTCTCGACGAAGCCGACGACGCCGTGGCCCAGGCCCACATCACCGTGCTCGCCGAAACCCTCGATGCACTCCCCCTGATCGCTCCCGCCAACTACAAGCCCCAGCTGGCCCAGGCAGCCGCGGCCTTCGAGCGGGCCAGCCGCTCCCGTATCCGCGCCCGCCACCAGCAGGCCCAGGCCACACGACGGGCGATCAAGGCGATCGTGCGCGAACCCGCCCCCAAGGACGGAGCCCTCATCGCGATCCTCCTCGACGCCCTCCTCCTGGCCGTCGTCGCAGCACAGCACTGGCACCGCACGCGCCACCACGACCAGCAAGCCGAAGCCGCCCACCAGGCAGCCGAACACCTACGCGCCGCCTACCTGGCAGCCACCGTCCAGCCCCTGACCGTTATCCACGAGCGCGGCCTCCGCCTCGGCGTCTCGGTTGCTCAGCAGCAGGCCGCCATCGTCCACCAAGCGCTACCGGACCTGGCCGGGCAGATCGTCGCCGAGCCTGGCTGGCTGGCCCTCGCCGCCACCCTCGCCGACGCACAGACCGTCGGCCTCGACCCCGCGCCCCTCCTCGCCCAAGCCGCCCGCCACCGCGAACTCGACACCGCCACCTCGATCAGTGACGTCCTTACATGGCGGCTGAACCGCCTGATCGGCATGGCCGGTGAAGGGCCCACTCATCCCGACTCCGCAGGCACCATCCGCCCGGGGTCGAGCACAGCCGTCCTTGGTCACTCCCGACAGCTGGGATCCCGACGAAGCGGCCGGTAGCCGAAAGACCGCCACTATCACTGCCGACCGGCATGTTCCTCAAGGGAACACCGTCGGTGTTCCCTTGAGGAACGACCGCCTCGTTCCCTGAGGGAACGGGGCCCCATCCGGATTCTGAACCGCGCTCCCAGGGCTGTTCACTCAGTGAACAGCTGGCCGTTCACCGACTGAACGGCCGCCCAGTTCACTGAGTGAACATGTGGGTTGGGCGCCTACTGCAATCAGATGCCAGGCCTCCGCAGGTGGGCGAGGACGTCCGCGACCGACAGGTCGTACCGGTCCTTGTCCCGCTCCCAGCGCGACATCACAGTCACCGCGGCCTCGGCCATGTCCGGCGGCAGGTCGGCCGCGCGGAGCGTGTCGGCGATGTCCTGCATCTCCGGCGCCCAGCGCCAGGCGCGGGCCGCGACGCTGGGGAGGTATTCGGGGTCGGAGAGGATGTTGGAGGCCATGACCTGGGCCTCTGCGGTCAGCTCCTCGCCGACGCCGTGGGCGTCGGCAAGCGCGTGGGCCACGCCGGCCAGGGTGCGGGCGGCCTTCTGATAGCCGGCGAAGGCCATCTTGAGTGCGGAGGCGGAGCCGATGGCGCCACTCGACTGGCGGGTGTGCAGGGCCGTGTCCTTGAACAGGCCCTCCACCAGGTGGATCGCTGGGCCTTCCCCGGCCAGATAGAGACGGGCGGTCCGAGCCCCGCCTGGAGGCGGACCGAAGATCGCACCGTCCAGCACGGACGTCCCGGGAGCGATGGCTTCGGCGATGTGCCGAATCCGCTGCGGGTTGATCGCGTTGGCGTCGACGTAGACGCCTGCGAAGCCGTGAGCGCTGACCAGCTCCGCCACCTCTTCGGCGGCCTGCGGCGGGCACACCGACAGGACGACGGCGCTGCGTTCCAGGGCCTCGGCCAGGGTGTCGACCGGCACCGCTCCCACCATGCGCGCCCGCTCCCGGGTGGCCTCGCTCCGGCCCACCGGCACCCACAGCACCTCGTGTCCCGCCGCCGCGGCCTGGGCGGCGACGGCGGATCCCATGGCGCCGGGGTGCAAGACGGTCACGGTGGTCACAGGTGGCCTCCTGGCGGGAGTTCAGCGATGGTGCGTTCCTGATGGGCAATGATCGACTCTCGCAGGCCGATCGCGACAGGCGCACCCGCACCGGGGTGGAGCGCCAGCTGGCGCGTGAAGTGGCCGATGCGACGGTCCACACTCTCGGTGCGGCGCCGGGCGCTGGTGGCGAGGACCCTGTGGATCTGGGCCGCGGCACCGTCCAGGTCACCCCGGCCGAGGCGGGCCATGGCCAGGTCCATGCGGGCCAGGGACATTTCGCCGAGCCGCTGGCGCTCCGGTGGGGCGGCCTGGAACATCTCCACCGCCTCGTCGGCACGGGCCTCGGCGTCGGCCAGGTGCTGGGCCCCGGCCAGCCAGAGGTGGGTGCTGCTGGCGTAGAAGAGCTGCTTTTCGACGGGGAAGGCCATCATGCCGCCCGGCAGCTCGTCCCCCTCGGCGAGGCGCTCGCGCAGGTGGTCGGCAGCACCAAGGGCGGCGAGGGCATCGCCGGGCCGGTTCAGCTGACCGTACGCGCGTGCCTTGATGCTCTCCAGCCTGATCTGCGCGGTACCCGACTCTGGCGTGAAGGCCGAGCCTGACTCGGCGAGGCGTACGGCGTCGGCCGGGCGCCCGTCCCAGTACGAGATCAGCGCCTGGAGTCCGCGTACCCAGGAGCGGAGGCCGTTGTGGCCGGCCAGCTCGCCGAAGAGGAAGGCGGTGCGGGCCTGGGTCTCGGCGGCGTCGTAGCGGCCGAGGTCGAAGCTGGCGTTCGCCAGTACGCCGCACAACACGCCGGCGCCGACGTACAGGTCGCGGGTGTACTGCGGTGGCTGGCGCCCTTCGAGGAGTTCGAAGGCGCGGTCGCGCAGGGCGCGTACCTCGCGGAACAACGGCCCTACGGGACGGTTGGGGTACGAATCGACTATCCGGCGGATGTCAGCTTCCAGCTGCTCCAGCGTGTGCGGTCCCACGTTGCTGCTCTCTGCCCTGGCGGCGAAGCGCGCCGACTCGTTGGCCGCCGCCGTCACCACGTCCTCAAGGCCGTACTCGAACGGTTCCACTGCAAGGTGTTGCTCTGCCGCGGGATGGCGCGGCGCGGACTCGTGCCCGGACGGCACGGGTCCGAGGAGCCGTGCCGCCGGGATTCCCGGGAACATGAACTCCAGAATCCGGCGGGCGACGGTCTGCGGGGTGCGGACCTCGCCGTGCGCGTACCGGAAGAACTGGCGCTTTTCGATGGTCGCGGTCGAGATCGAGGGCGGTCCCTCCAGCTCGGCTAACTGCTTGGCCGCCTGCTCGTACCGCTTCTTGAAGACCTGGTAGTCCTGCCAGCCCCGCTGGTTGATCAGGGTCTGGAAGAGGGTCGGTCCTGTCCGTTCCACAGCGGCTCCCTCGCGACGGCCTCTGCCTCCGGCGACCACGCTATGCACCAACCGCGTCTGAGCGCAGAGGTGTTGTCGAGAAATCTCGCGTAGGCCGCGAATAGACATCGGTTGGGCACGAAAGGGCCTCGTTAGACAGCGCTTGGGGCCTCGTTCGGGCGGGTCGGGCGGAGAACACTGCGACTTCGCCCCGGCAGGGCGGTGACCGCACGAGGTCGCAGCCTCGCCCCGTGCTCCACAGCCTGGCAGCTCAGGAGGCCCGCTCGTGACAGCGCAACACCAGCTTGGCTTTCCCGACATCGGTCCAGCCGCGATCAGCAGCGCGGCGGCATCGCCCACGTCCGCGACCGCCTCCGTCGCCGGGGACGTCGAGGCCGCCCTCAGCCTCGCCGACCACCACCCGGCCGGGCAGGTCGCCGTACAGCTGCGGGAGCGGCTCCGCGGGCACATCCAGACATTGGCGGTACCCGCCGAGCGGTACGCGGATCTGCTGCCGGAAAGCCGGGAGAAGGACATCGCAGCCAACACCGTGCGGTTCGCCCTCAAAGTCGCCGGCGGCTGCGGGAGCGATCCCGCCATAGCGCTGCGCCTGCTGGCCAAGTCGGTGGCTCACCTCGCACGCAACACCGACCTTCTGCGATCCGCCTGAGCCGCTTCCGGTACCGGTCTGCCCTGGGGGCGCCGGTACCGGGAGCTCTTCATCTACCCGGCCCGGCGCCGGATCCCGTCGAACCTCGCCCTGGAGGCACCCGCGTGTACGCGATCGGCATGTGCGTCGATGCCCGCTACCTGTTGCCCGCCCTGGTCACGCTCGGCTCGGTCGCCGACCATCTACCGGTGGCCGACCGCCGCGAGAGCGCGGTACGGGTGCTGACCAACGGCCTGTCCCCGGGGCAGGCGGCGGTGGTGGAGTCCTTCGCCCGCCGCTGCGGGTTCGGCTCCTTCGACCTGCGCTGGCAGGCCCCGCCGCGCGAGAGCGTCATGGCGGACACCGCCTACATCTCCGTCGCGACCTACCTGAGGTTCGGGTTCACCCCGGGCTTCCTCGACCGGCCATTCCTGATCTACGTGGACGCCGACGTGCACGTACGCGGCGACATCTCCGCGCCGCTGGCAAGGCTTCCTGAGCACCGCATCGGAGCGGTGCAGGACGAGTTCAACCCGGCCGTCGGCCAGTGCCCGGCCCTGCCCGGCCTCGCCGAACGGTGGCCGCACCTGGTGGGGCGGCCCTACTTCAACGCCGGGATGCTGTGGGCGCCCACGGTGATGCTCGCCCCCATGCGGGCGGGGGTCCAGCGGGCCCTGATCGGCGGCCGGGAGTACATCAAGCACAACGACCAGTGCGCCCTGAACCTGTGGCTGCTGTCCTCCGGTGCCGCCCACCCGGTGGAGCCGGTGTTCAACAGGTTCGAGGTGGACCGGTTCCTCGATCGCGGGGACTGGGTCCGCCGGGTCCTTCGTCGGCCGGTCACCCGCCGCGACGGGCGCGTGGTGCACTTCGTCGGCTCGCAGAAGCCGTGGATGCGCGCGTGCCCCGGCACGGAGGACGTCCGGGTCTACCGGCGGCAGATGCGCCGCACGCTCGCGCACCTGGGCCGGGTGGGTGCCCGGTGACCGGCGGCACGGTTCTGGCGGTGGAGCGGGCCTGTACAGAGCTGGCCGGGTCGACTCCGGCCGAGACGGTCCGGGTCCGTACCGGGCCGAAGACGGCCGTCTACCGGGTCCGGCTGGCCGACGGCCGTCGCGTGGTAGTGAAGCTGTTCGCGGCTGACGTCTCCCACAGCGCGGCCGACGAGGCCCGGCTCCTGGTCGCCGTGACGGAGGCCGGACGGGTGCGAGTACCGGCCGTGATCGGGCACGGCCCCGTCCCCGGGCTGACCGTCTCCGCGCTGATCACCGCCGATGCCGGGACCAGGACCCTCCGCGACGCCGTGCGGGCCGGGCAGATGCCGCGTCCGGCGGCCCTGCTGCGGCTCGCGCTGCTGATGGCCGCGTTCCACGCCATGGAGGCCCCGGTCGGGATTCGCCTGTTCCCGGGGATCGGTCAGCAGGTCAGCGCCCTGGCCGCCCACTGCCCCCGGCAGGTCTTCGTCCGGCTCGCGCCCGCGCTGGAGGTCATCGCGGGTGGGGCCCGCCGGGAACGTCTGGTGTGGTGCCACGGAGACCTCCACCTGGAGAACGTGATCCGCGGAGGTGACCGGCACCTCATCGCCGGCGCAGTTGGCGAGCCTCATCTGCCCGAGTACGTCGTGGACTTCGAGGCCGCGACCGTGGAGGTCCCCGAGTACGACCTCGCCCAGACCCTCGTGACCTGCGACGCCCTGGAACCGTCCGACCGGGTGTTCATGGCCGCCGCCTACGGACGGCCCCTCGACACCCGCCTCCTGGACGCCTACGTGGCCTTCCAGGCCGTACGCGGCTGGACCTACGCCGCCCAACGGGAGGGCCGCGACCGCGAAGCCTGGGCGGCCCGCCTGCACCTTGCCCTGTCCCCGCAACCAGGAAGGACCGTGCTGTGACCGATCCCGATCTGTCGGTGATCATCCCCGCATACAACGAGGCCAAGTACCTGCCCCGCTACCTGCCCACCGTCTTCGCTTCCCTCCGAGCCTGGGAATCCGTCTCCGGCCTGGTCGGAGAGGTAATCGTGGTGGACAACGCCTCCACCGACGAGACCGCGACCGTCGCGAAGGAGCTGGGGGCCAGGGTGGTGTCGGAGCTGGTCCGCAGCATCGGCCTGGTCCGCAACACCGGAGCCCGCGCGGCCGAGGGGCGGATGCTGTTCTTCGTAGACGCCGACGTGGCCCTGCCGCTGGAGGGGATCACGGCCGCCGTCGCCGCGATGGACGCCGGGGCCGTCGGCGGGGCGATCCCGCCGCTCTACACCCCCGCCCGGTTCGCGGCCCGCCTGCTCTGCGCCTACTGGGACTACCACCGCTCCCGCCACGGCGGCGCCCAGGGCGTCAACCAGTTCTGCACCCGGGACGCCTTCAAGGCCGTGCACGGCTACCGCCCCGACTACTTCATGAGCGAGGACATGGAGTTCTTCGCCCGCCTGACCGCATACGGACGCAGCACGGGCGGGCCGGTCGCGGTCCTCGAAGACCTCCGCGTGCGGCCCTCCACCCGCCGCTACGACGCCTGGTCCACGGCCCGGATGCTCTGGTGGCAGAACCCCGTGGTCGTCCGGCTCGGCCTGACCTCGCCCCGCTTCTGGCGCAACTGGTACACCACCACCGTCCGATGATCGGAGAACCCCAGGTGACCCGCCTTCCCCTGCCGGACGCCGACGGCATCTACACCTTCCCCACCGACCTCCTGGCCGCGCACCGGGCACGGATGGACTCCCTGACCGGGGCGAAAGAGATCACGACGCTGACCGCGCCGCTGACCCTCGCGCCGTACTGGATCGAGCCGCGCAAGCCGTCCGGGCGGCCGGTGGTCGTCATCGAACCTCACCACGACGACTTCGTCCTGTCCGCCTCCGGGACCTTCCTCGTCCGTCCCCGGCCGCTGACCGTGGTCACCGTCTTCACCCGCTCCCGCAGCGTCCACCCCTCCCTGGAGAACACCTACAACAGCGTGGAGACGGTCTCCGAACTCCGCGACCGCGAGGCCGCCCAGTCCCTGTTACCCCTGGGGGCCGCCCGGGTCGGGCTCGGGCACAAGGACGCCGAGAAGCCCTACCGGGCACCCGAGCCCGCACAGGTGGACCAGATCACCTCGGAACTCGCGGAGGTGCTCGACGGGATCGCGGACGCCGAGCTGCTCGCCCCGGCCGCCGTCACCCGCCACCCCGACCACCTCGCCGTCCACGAGGCGGCTCGCCGCCTGGGCTGCCGGTGGTTCTGGGAGGACGTCGCCTTCTGGTCCACCTACGGCCTGTCCGGGTGCGACCGGCAGCTGTTCCAGCAGCGGACCGGCGACGTCTTCGACCCGGAGCTGGAGGACATCACCGCCACCGTCCTGGACAAGGTGACCCTGCTGCACATGCACGGATCCCAGATGCACCCCGCGCGGAAGATGTACCGGCCGATCCGCCACGCCCACACCGTCGCCGCCAACCTGCTGCCCGACCCGGACGGCCGTCCGCGCGGCCAGTTCGCCGAGCGCTTCTACCGATTCGGGGGGTCGTGATGATCCTCGGCCTGGAAGGCCCCTCGTACGGGGGCAAGACCTCCGCCCTGGGGCGGCTGCGCCGGGTGCCGGCGATGCAGGACGCGATGTTCTTCTCCTGCTACGTGAAGTCGTTCGCGCGCCGCGAGGACATCCCCACTCCCTCCACCCAGTCGGCCGCCGAGCAGGTCAAAGCGTTCATGACGTTCATGGAGATCGAGGGCGAGCGCGTTCGTGCCGCCCGCCAGCACGGTGGACTGGTGGTCCTGGACCGGACCGTCGACACCCTCCTCGCCCATGCCCACGCCATGGACGAGATCCACGGCTTCGGCGTCCTGCCGGAACTGTCCCAGCGGGTGGAGGAGATGCCGCACCTGCGGCCGGACCACACCCTGTACCTGGACGTGACACCAGAGCTGCTGCACCTGCGGCGCAAGGCCGCCGGACACCACGACGTGGAGCCGGAGTACTTCCTCCACGACCCCGCGTTCCTCTCGCACTTCCGCGACTACTTCTGTAGCCCTGGCCGACGCCCGGCGGCCGGGGAGATAGCCGTAGCCTCCGGGGACGGCGACCGGCAGGAGACGGCCGCGGTCGTGCAGGCCCTCTTCACGTACTGGGCGGGTGGCCGGTGAGCGGACCGACGGTGGTGTTCGCGTGGCGGCGGACCCCGCCACCGCTGCTGATCGGCGGCGCGGAGGTCTCCCAGCAGCTCCTGGCGGAAGAGTTCGTCCGGGCCGGGTGGCGGGTCGTCTATCTCGGCAGCCACGAGGCTCCCTGGAACGGGTCCGCGCAGATCGGGCACCTGCGTGCCCACCTCCTCGCCTACGGCACTCAGTGGGAGGAAGCCGGCGGGGAAGTCCGTTACCGGTGGAACGGCGTCTCGTGCCGGGCCGTGCCGCAGGATCGACTGGAGAAGACCCTGTGGGAAGTCCTAAGCGAAGTACGACCAGAGTTGGTGGTGACGTCACAGGAAGGGGCCGCCGACATCGCCGCCCTCGCGCGCCGCACGTCCAGGGTGGCCGGGTGGCTGCACTCCGTCTCCGCCAACAGCCACGGGGTCCTGCACGGTGGGCCACACGTCGCCCTCGCCACGTCGAAGTTTGTCGCCGGACGGGCGCAGACCCCGGCCCGGACAAAAACCGTGGTCTTCTATCCACCCTTCGCCCCCGCGGAGAGTGACCTGACCCTCCCCACCAGCCTCGCCGGGCTCGATCACGCTCCGGGGGGTGTGCTGATGGTCAACCCCATCCCTGCCAAGGGATCGGTCCTCCTTCACCAGCTGATCCACCGGCTCCCCGGCCGCCGGTTCACCCTCGTCGAAGGGTGGTGGGACACCGCCCGGGAGTTCACCGGATACCCGAACGTCCGCTGGGTGCCGCGCACCTACGCCATGGGCTCCTTGTACGCCGGAAGCGACCTGCTGCTGGTTCCCTCACAGGTCGAGGACGCGTTCCCCAGGGTGATCGTGGAGGCCGGGCTCCACGGCGTCGCCACGGTCGGCTCGTCCCGGGGCGGCATTCCCGAGGCTATCGGGGACGGTGGAGTGATCCTCCACCCGGACGACGCGGACGCCTGGGTGAAGGCCATCGAGTCCGCCGACCGGACCGGCCTCGGCGCGAAGGCCCGCACAGGGGCGGTGCCGCTGGTCCGGCCGTGCCTGCCCGAGCTGGCTGCCGCCGGGCTGATCCCGGCGGCAGCCGCTGGCTAGCGGGCCGCGTAGGCGGCCTGGACCTCGTCGGCGCGGTCGGTCCACCAGTTCAGTAGTGCCTCGTCCGTCAGGAACATCACGCCGAAGGTGGGGTCCTGGCGGTCGAGGTAGAACTCCAGCTGCCAGAAATCGGTCAGCCGCTTCCACCACAACCGCTTCACGGCATCGGCGAGGTCCCCCTCGGACAGATCGATCACGGACCGGTAGCCGGCGCAGAAGGCGGCGATGCGATCGAGGTCGAAGACGCCACCCACCCCGAACTGCACCTGCGCGGTCCGCGCGACCTCCTCCCCGTACGGGCGGACACCCAGCCGGTCCCAGTCCAGGACCGCCACCACCCGGCCGCTCTGCCGCAGCAGGTTGCGGTACTGGAAGTCGCCGTGCGTCCACCCGTAGGGCCCAGCCGGCACCTCACCCTCCGGTGGGGCATCGGCGTACCGCACGAGGAGGCCACGCCGGTGGTGAAGGGCCTCGGCGGCCGCCTTGTCGAGGTCGGTCACCGGATCGGCCGGAAGGCGACCCAGAAGGGCGGCGGCTGCCCGGTCCGCCTCGGCCACATCGCGGACCTTCGCAGCTGGCGCCTGCTCCGGGACCGGGCCGGGGCCGTGCCGGCGCAAGCCCTCGTGTAGGCGGGCCAGGAGAGCTCCGAGATCACGAACTTGGTCGAGCGGGAGGTCTGTCCCTTGAACGTGCTCGCCGTCCACCCATGGCAGGACGCAGTAGCCGTGACCGCCGACCTCGACCACGAGATCCCCGCCATCAGCCAGCAGCGGCGCCGGGACCGGGATCCTCTCGAGAGCCAGATCCACCAGGACCCCGAGGTTCCTGCGTACCTTCGGCAGAGGAACGTCGGTGACCTCTTTCAGGGCGTACGTCCCGGCAGCCGTCTCCAGCCGCCAGTTCCGGTTCATCAGGCCATGGGCAAGGAACTGCCGATCGCGGATCTCGCCCAGCCCGAACGCACGGGACAGGGTCGGGAGAGCCGCCAGAAGATCGTCTTCTCGGGTCACATCCGTCACCCCAGCACGGTACGCCCACCCCGAGTCCCGCACCGTCAGTACCTCGCAGGCGGACCGCAGGTCTCCGTGGACGGATGGGTCTAGATCCCGAGACCCGCCATTGTCGGTGGCAGCCCCTAAGCTCACCCCTCCAGCACGAGCAAGGGGGGCACTTGAGCACAGCGAGCAGGTTCAACACCTTCCTGAAGAACATCAAGGCGAAGGAAGAGCACCACACGGACGCTCTGACCAGCGTCAACGCCATCGCCCGCAAACTGCACGGGCACTACAGCAACGCCCAGTACACGGACGACTGGCGGATGATCGTCGGTTCGTACGGGAAGGGCACGGCGATCAGCCCGCCGCGAGACGTCGACCTGCTGTTCTTCCTGCCCGCACACGAACACACCCGCTACACCGGGTACAGGCACAACGGGCAGTCAGCCCTCCTGCAGGAGATCAAGGGGCTGCTCCTCGGTCGCTACCCACGTACCGAGATCCGAGGCGACGGCCAGGTCGTGGTCGTCGAGTTCTCCACCAGGCACAGGGTGGAAGTTCTGCCCGGATGGCGCCGGCAGGGCGGCGGGATGATCGTGCCCAACACCCACAACGGGGGAAGCTGGCAGCATGTTGATCACCACGCTGAGATCGCTCACATCGCTGAATCAGACGCCCGGACCAACGGCAACACCCGCAGCCTCATCCAGATGATGAAGGTCTGGCAGGACTGTTGCTCTGTACCCATCAAGTCACTCGTCTTGGAGCTGGAAAGCGTCGCATTCCTGCAGACATGGGCCTACGCCCGCGAGTCCACGGTCTACTACGACTGGATGGTCCGCGACTTCTTTGCCGAACTGACCAAGAAGGCCAACCATTCCCGGCTGATCCCTGGCACCAGTGAGTTCAAGCACTACGGTGACGCCTGGCTCAGCAGGGCGACCAGCGCACACGCCCGAGCAGTCAAGGCATGCCAGCTCGAATCCGAGAATCGGCACATCGAGGCCGCACTGGAGTGGCGCAAGATCTTCGGGGAGCAGTATGAGTTCTAGCCAGGGCACCGGGCACACGGCGAACGTACAGGCGATCCGGGAAGCCTTCGGCCGCGTCGTCTACTCACACAAGGCCCACGAAAAGGCCCGTGAGCTTGAAGCCGCCAAAGCGGATAAGGCCAAGTGGGTCAACATCACCCTCGTGACGCTGACGTCCGGGACGCTGCTCGCCTCGGTGATCACGAACAAGCAGCTTCTTCTCTACATCAGTAGTGGAGCCTCCGCCCTGGCCCTGGCCTTCACCATCTTCCAGCTGAGCTTCACTCCGGAGAAAGCCGCCGAGCAGCACCGTGCCGCCGCCAAGGAGCTCTGGTACATCCGGGAGCTGTATCTGCACCTGCTCACCGACATACAGACCGACCCGCACTCCGTGGACATACCTCGCCGCAGAGACGAGCTACTCGAGAAGCTAAACCACGTTTACCGGCTGGCACCGGACACGTCGAGTAGCGCCTACCGTGCTGCGCAGCGAGCCCTGCAGATCGACGAGGACATGACGTTCAGCAGCTCAGAGATCGACCGTTTCCTCCCGGAAGCGCTTCGCGCCTCCTGATGTCCGTCACAGGTTCTGTCGCGGGTGGGAGCACGAGGCCGCCCTCCACGGCTTGCCCCTGACGTGGCGTCATGATGAAACCGGGTTCGGCCCGCACTTGTCGCCGGGCTGCGGACCGAACCCGGCTTCATGCCGTGCGGGCTCCTACTCGGTGCATCCGCGTTGGGGGGCGTGTTTCCGGGGCTTCCGCGAGGCGGGCACCTTGCGCTGCTCGGTACGCTGGGAGCGTCGGTCGCGGTACCGCATAGCGGCCAGCCACAGGTCCCGTTTGTGCTCGGAGTCCGACGGCATAAGCACCAACGCGGTGAGGATGCCGAAGGCCGCGGTGATGGTGAGGACGACGGCAACGGCCACCGCCCACCATGGGGCCCCCACAAAGGCGAGCGCACCGATGGCGCCTCCGCCGCCGAGGACGGTCCCGCCCAGCATCCGCCGGCCGTTCGGACCGGGCGGGGACGGCGTGGGGGAGGCGGCCGGCTGCTGAAGCGGTGAGCTCATCGAGCCGCCTCCTTGTTGCGTGCCCTGCGGGCCTTGAGGGCCGGCTCCTTGCGGGCTTCCTCCTCGCGGCCGCGGGCCCACTCGTGCGATTGCCCTCGCATGAGACTTGGGTTTGCATTCTCCATGCCCTCATATACTGCCCGTATGGGACATTGGTCTGAGAGTCTTGTCGACGAGGCCATGAAGCTGATCGGCGGTAGCCCAGACCGCCAGGTACTGACGGACATGCTCGTCCACGCCGGCCGCGAGATTGATGTTCTCTCGGGCCGCAGCTTCCAGCCGCTGCGCCGAGCGACCTCAGTCATAGAGCCCAACGGCTTGCCCTTCGTAGACATCCCAGACATGCAGGTCGGCTCGATGGAGCCAGGGGCGGATGCGTGGGAGGTCCCTGACCCGGTGAACGGCGAGATTGCGAACGTCCTGCAGGTCTCGCCCTTGGCTAGCCCTGTCCCCAGTGCCGCGCGTGCGGCTGACGCACTCTGGATTGCTGGCCAACTCGCCGCCGGAGCATCGCAGACGGGGCGCCTGTCGGCGGAGCATGTCCTCCATTGGCTGGGCACTTCCGTGGACCACGAGCAGAGAAAAGATCTCTTTGGCCGCATCATGGACCCTGCCGTTCGCTTTTACGTCCCGATCCTCGGGGTCGTTGTCGACGGATGGTGGATCCAAATCGCCCGGCGTCTCGTTTGGGTGACGAACGAGACCGAGGACGACGGACGGCTCTACGAGCTGCTGCTGGACAAGGCGAATAGCAGCGGACAGGTCCCGCCGCTGGCAGCCACCGAGGCCATCCTCGTCGTGGTCCCAATGACGCGGCACCCCGCAGACTGGGCATTCACAGCACGCATCTGGACCGAGCAGGTTCAGCGTCCTGTCGATCGCCCGTGGAGGAGGCTTGCGAAGGCTATCCATGGCCACGGCATACCGACCATCACCCTCGACCCCGTCTCGACCTCTCACGAGATCGCGTGCCAGGTGGTCTTGAAGGCCTACTGGCACGGCTACATCAGGGGCGACGAGCCGGCGCTGACGAACGCCGTCGCGATGGCGTACCCACGGCAGGTCGATCGCATCCAGCGTGAGACCCGCGCCCCAGACAGAGCTGCTGCGGCCGCAACACTCCTAGAACAACTGATCCACCCCGGCTTCGATCCGGCGCAGGGCGCGGAGGCGACTCGTCGGTACGTGCGCCGGAAGGCGAGCATCGCGGTCATGCAATACCGGAAGAGCGAGGCGCCGGACCGGTACCCGTGGACACAAGTCGGCATCAGCGAACGTCGCTACTACAAACTCCTGCCGCTGTTCGCTCAGAGGGTCAACGGCCGCTATGAGTACGACTACGACGACGTGGTGGCACGTATGAAGGCCCACCTGAACCTCGTAGACAAGGCGCGCGAAGTGCGAGCACTCGCCCGTGAAGTCCTCCGGTCACACGGCTTCAGCGACGAGGCCGCACGCAAATGGCTACAGCGACATCCAGCTGAGGAGGCCGCCAACGCCTGGCCGCGTGGTCGCCGCCCGTAGTACCGACTATGCGGAGTCCTGGTTGCAGTTCTGGTTGCATTCACCCCTGTCCAGGGTCGTTCGCCAGGTGGAAGCCGCTCTGCTGCACCGCAGGTCAGGACGGGTACGACCCCCGCCGGACGGGCGTACGAACATTTGGAAAGCGTGTTGGGGGCAACCCCTCACGAGTTCGAATCTCGTATCCTCCGCAGCCGCCTGATCAGGCGAAACGAAGGCCCCGACCGCAATGCGGTCGGGGCCTTCGTCGTGCGCCCAGTCTCAGCTTTGGTCTCATTTACTTCGGGCATTCACCTACAAATCATCCACAACCATGCCGGTAAGGCCTCAGACACAAGTGCGTGCACGTCCGGATCGGCGGTCACTACGATCGCCGGTCATGGACTGGCTGGAGCGGACCGCGACACTGCGGCAGTGGACCAAGGGCGGGGCTCGCGCTCCCCACAAGCCGCTGCTCTTCCTGTACGCCCTCAGCCGGTTTCAACAGGATGCCGACGGCGAGCTGATCTACAGCGCGGTGGAAGAGGAGCTGAAGCGGCTGCTGGCCGAGTACGGTCCGCCCAACAAGACGACGCCCGCCTACCCCTTCCATCATCTGGCCAGCGACGGAGTCTGGGAAGTGCGCACCCATGACGGACTCGGCAGTCCTGGCAGCGGGGTGCGCGAGCTGCGGGCGACCGGGGCTGCGGGGCGGCTGGCGCCAGAGCTGCGGACGGCACTGCGGCGGGAGCCGTCGCTGCTAGGCCGGATGGCGCGCGTACTGCTCGACCTGCACTTCCCACCCTCCCTGCACGGCGAACTGTGCGAAGCGATCGGACTGGAGCTGGAGCCAGCGGAGACCGGCCGGCCGTCGTCAGCGCGGCGGTCGAGGGACCGGCGGATGCGGGAGCTGGTGCTGACGGCTTACGAGTACCAGTGCGCCTTCTGCGGTTACGACGGCCGGATCGGGGCGGTGCCGGTCGGACTGGAGGCCGCGCACGTGCGCTGGTGGGCGTTCGGCGGCCCGGATGACGTCGACAACGGCCTTTGTCTGTGCTCACTGCACCACAAGCTCTTCGACAAGGGCGTCCTCGGTGTGGGTGACGGCCACCGCATCCTCGTCTCACAGCGCTTCGTCGGGCACAGCCCCGCGGCCCGCGAGCACGTCATAGCTCTCGCAGGCCGCCCTCTCATCGGCCCACAGCCGGGCGTCCACCCGGTGGCGACGCACCACCGCTCTTGGCACACCAGCCAGGTGTTCCACGGCACCCCGCGCCCTGGCTCGGATCTTCCCCGAGCCAGACCGAAAGAGGCCTCGCACACCCGTTCTCAGCTCAGCCCGCGTACTCCCACGGGTTGAGCAAGAGCGCGCCGGTCCGGGCCAGGTGCTTGACGTTCCGGCTCACCAGAGTCCACCCGTTCGCCAAGGCGGTGGCGGCGATCAGTGCATCCGGTGGATCGATGCTGGTCCCGGCGCTCTTCAGCTTCCGATGAAGGGCAAGGTAGGCAAGGGCCTCCCGTTCTCCGATGACCGCGATCCGGTCGCTGTAGTCATCGCGGATGTCGTCGAGCGCCCGCTCGAAAGCCGCACGCCGCACCAGGTCCGGTGTCTCCGCGATGCCCGCCTCGATCTCCGCGATCGTGATGACACTCAGGTAGACACCGGTGGCCGGGACCGAACGGGCCCAGGCGACAACAGCCGGAGCGGGCTTCGGCCGAGTAGTGATCTCGGCGACCACGTTGGTGTCGAGAAGATGGATCACTCGCCACCCGCCGCGTCATCGTACGAGCGCTGCCCGAACTCCAGACCCTCGAACGGGGCTGACGTAAGCCGCTCAAGAAACCCGTCACTGCCGAGGGTGGCCCAGCGGTGAAGCATCTCCGGCAGTGCGTCGATGTCGGTATCGGCGAGTTCGGCGTCGAAATGCCCGAGCTGGTACTCAGGCAAGGACTCCCGGATCTCCCGGATGGTGCGCAGCGGATGCGGGTCTTCGGGCCGACGGGGTGGGAGCGGGAGGTTCGGGGCAGTACTCATGATCGGTTCCTCCACGAAACGGTCCGCGGGCCCATACCTGAGGACAGCCTAGGCTGGCCGACCGTCCCGCAGGCTGGATCCCGCCGAACCCAGGCTGCCTGGTCTCAGCTCTGGTCTCATTCACCCCCGTCCGGGGCTGTTCGGGCGGGGCCGGTCTGAACGCTCCGCCGCAGGTCAGGACTACTACGACCCCCGCCGGACCCCCGTACGAACATTTGGAAAGTGTGTTGGGGGCAACCCCTCACGAGTTCGAATCTCGTATCCTCCGCCACGGCTGACCAGCCGAAACGAAGGACCCGACCGCCCAGCGGCCGGGACCTTCGTCGTATGTCGGCCCGGCGGAGGGTGGCGTCCGGCCGCAGCAGGTGGCAGGTGGGCTGCGGCTACGGCTCGTCGTCGGTCGCGCCCGGGGCGAGGGCGGGGGCGGGGAAGGCGTGCCGGGCCTCTGCTCCGGACCACCAGATACCGACCGCGAAGACTGCCGCCGCTTCGAGCAGCGCCGCGCGGTCCAGGCCTCCGCAGGCCAGCGGGGCGCGACCCATCGATGTGATCAGCTCGGCCACCAGCTCGGCGGCGAGCGGGCTGTCCGTGCAGAAGGGCACCGCCAGCGGCGCCCCTTCGAAGGCCGGCCCGGGCAGGGTCCAGATGCTCTCGTGGCAGATGCCGAACACCTTGGCGATCCGCGCGTCGGGGGCGGCGGCCGCCATCCGGGCGGCGACCGAGTCCGTACCGCCCGTCGTGGTCAGCGCCGGTCCGCCGGCTCCGGGAGCCATCGGCACCGTGCAGTCGAGCACGGTACGGCCGGCCAGGGCCGGGGCCAGTTCCGCGGCCAGCGCCGGCGCGATGTCGGCGGGTACGGCGACGAGCACCGCCTCGCCGTACCGCGCCGCTTCGGCGAGGCTGCCGTGCCCGGCGGCCCCGGCGCCGGCCGCCGACCTGGCGGCGGCCGCGGCGTCCCGCCCGCCGACCAGGACCTGGTGCCCGGCCCGTACCCATGCCCCGCCCAGCGCCGCCGCCATGGCGCCCGTACCGAGAATGCCTATGCGCATCGCCTTGCTCCTGTTCACGTCGTGGTGCGGATGCCGTGCTCCGACGGACGCTAGGAGGGCCGATGGACACCACGTGGTAGGCATCGACGGGACAGGATGTCCCCATGGAACAGCCGGACGACGACGTGGCCGACATGGCGGGGGACGTGTTCGCGGCGGACTGCCGGGCCCGGATCGCCTTCGAGGTGCTGGCCAACCGCTGGGACAGCGTGGTGGTCTTCGTCCTCGGCGAGAGCGGCCCGATGCGGCCGCGGGCCATGCTGGACCGGATCGGGGGGATCAGCCCCAAGGTGCTCAACCAGGCACTGCGCCGGCTCGAGTACAACGGCCTGGTGGAACGCCGCCGTTACGCCGAGGCGCCGCCCCGCGTCGACTACACCCTCACCGAGGCCGGCAGCGCGCTGATCGGCCCGATCCGCGCGATGGGCGCCTGGGCGGCGGTCCACGGGGACGCCGTCATATCGGCCCAGGACCGCTTCGGCCGACCGTAGGCCGGGGAGCCCCGGCAGCGGCGGCGGGAGCCCCGGCAGCGGCGGCCGGCCTGCTCAGTGCTCCGCGAAGGCCCCGGTGAGCAGGGTTGCCAGGCGGGTCAGGGTGCGGTCCGCGTACGGGGGGCCGATGAGCTGGATGCCCAGGGGCAGGCCGTCCGGGGTCCGGGTCAGGGGGACCGTGGCCGCCGGGAGGCCGGCGAGGCCGGCGAGGCCCAGCCAGGTCGTCTGCTGCCAGTAGCTGCGGCGTACGCCGTCCACGGTGATGTGGCGTTCGGCGACGGGTACGCCCGTCAGGTCGGGCCCGGCGGCCGTCGGCGCGGCCGGGGTGACGAGGACGTCGAGGCCGGCGAAGTACGCGGTCCAGCGCTCGCGCAGCCGCCGCCTCTCCTCGGCGGCGAGCAGCCAGGCGCGGTGCCGCATCGTGCGGGCCCGCAGGTACGGCGCGGCCGGCGAGGCGGTGTCGTCCGGCAGGGCGGCGGCCGCCTCGACCTCGGCGGCGAACGCCTCCTCGCCGGCGCCGGCCGAGCCGCCCGCGAACATCAGGGACTGGAAGAGCCGGTCGGACTCGGCCATGCCGACCGGGCGGGTCGCGGCGTCGACGGCGCAGCCGGCGGCGTGCAGGACCCCGGCGACCTGCTCCAGCAGGGCGCGGGTGGCCTCGTCCACCGGGCAGTACGGGTCGTCCGCCCACAGGCCGATCCGGTGGTCGCCGAGCCGCTCGTGCCGCGGTGCCGGCAGCTCCAGCCGCCACGCCGCGGCCTCCTCGGGCGCCGGGCCGGCCAGGACGCCGAGCGCGAGGTCGAGGTCGGCGGGGCTGCGGCCGAGCGGGCCGAGGGCGAGCATGTCCGAGGTGGTGAGCCAGCCGGGCGGGCGGGGGAGGTGCCCGCGGTTCGGCACGGTGCCGTACGTGGTGCGCAGGCTGTGGACCCCGCAGTAGTGGGCGGGCAGCCGCAGGGAGCCGCCCAGGTCGCTGCCGAGGTCGAGCGGGCTCAGGCAGCGGCGACCGCTACGGCCGAGCCGCCGGAGGACCCGCCGGCCGTCCGCCGGGAGTCGTGCGGGTTGGGGGTGGTGCCGAACAGCTCGTTGGAGGTCTGGAGGTCCTGGCACATCGGCGGGGTGTTGGTCTTGCCGAGGACCACCGCGCCCGCCGCCCTGAGCCGGGCCACGGCGTCCGCGTCCCGCTGCGGGACGTGCCCGGCGAGGTCGCGCGCCCCGCACGTCGTGCGCAGTCCCGCGGTCTCCAGCGCGTCCTTGACGGTCACGGGCAGTCCGAGCAGGGCGGCCCCGCCTCCCTGGCCCCGGCCCCCGCCCCGGCCCCGGCCTCCGCCCCGGCTCCGGGCCCGCAGGTCGTCGGCCGCCGCGGCCGCGGCCAGGGCGCCTTCCGGGTCGGGGGTGACCACCGCGTTGTACTCCGGGTGCGCCGCGACGCGCTCCAGGTGCAGGGAGACCAGTTCCCGGCTGGAGACCTCCTTCCGGTCCAGGGCGGCCAGCTGTTCGACGGCGGGGCGGCGGATCATGTCCACGAAGCGGTGGTTCCTCATCTCTCTGGCGATCTGGCGGTCTGACGATCTGACGGTACCGAGCGGTGCCGCTCCGGCGGGGCGCGGTGCCGTGCCGTGCCGTGCCGTGCCGTGCCGGAACGACACACCCCCCATCCTCCGGCGCGCACCCGGCCGACGTGCCGCGGATGACCGGCAGGAACCTGCCATCAGCGGCGGACGGGCCTCGGGCGGGGCGCCGGCCGAGCCGCCGGGACGCGTCACGCCGCCAGCGCGTGCGCCGTGCGGCGGGCGACCCGGGTGGTCAGGGCGAGGATGACGGCCGCGCTCAGGGCGCCGGCCAGGAGGGCCGTCCACCACAGGACCGCGGGGCCGAGTCCGGTGTAGAGGGTCACGCCCAGGGTGAGGGCGGCGAACCGGGCCAGGCCCCAGGTCCAGCTGAAGGCGCCCTGGTAGCGGCCGCGGGCGTACGGCGGGGCCAGGTTGGCGATCACCGCGGCCGCGATGCCCGCCACCACGACCTCGCCCAGGGACCAGACCACGACCGAGAACGCGTACCCGGCCACGCTGTCCGCCACGCCGGTCAGGGCCACGCCCGCGGCGATCAGCAGGCTGCCCGCGCTCTGTACGGGGAGCTGCGGCAGGTGGGCGAGCCGGGCCGTGGCGAGGGGCTGGAGGGCCACGACCAGGACCGCGTTGACCGCCGCCATCGCGCCGTAGACGGCCGGGGAGAGCCCGCTGTCGTGGACGGCGAGCGGCAGGGCGACCTCGGTGAGGGAGTAGACGAAGAGCTGGATGCCGAAGAGCGGGAGGAGGGCGAGGACCAGGCGGTCCCGGAACACCACGCCGTAGCCGGTGCCGGCCCCACGGCCCACGCCGACTGCCCCGGCCCCCGCCGGCTCCGGGGCGGTGCGCGCGGGCTCGGTGAGCCGGGTCGCCACCACGGCGGCGTAGACCAGCATGGTCGTCGCGTCGACGGCGAAGAGCAGCCAGTAGCCGTGCGCGGCCAGGAAGCCGCCGAGTACGCCGGCCACCGCCGTGCCGATGTTGACGCCCCAGCCGAGCAGCGCGTACGCCCGCTGCCGCCGCTGCGCGTCCACGGTGTCGGCCAGCAGCGCGTACGCGGCCGGCGGGACGACCGCGCCGGCCGCGCTGACCAGCAGCGCAGCCGCGGCCATCGTCGCCACGCCCGGCGCCGCGAACAGCGCGCCCTGGGCGGCGGCCGAGCCGAGGAGGCCCAGCAGCATGGTCGGGCGGCGGCCGATCCGGTCGGCGAGCAGCCCGCCGAGCGCGGGGCCGATCAGGTTGCCCGCGCCGAGGGCGCCGAGCACGTACGAGGTCTGCGTCCCGGTGACCCCGCGGTGCGCGAGGAAGAACACCAGGAACGGCGTGACCAGGAAGCCGAGCCGGTTGATGATCGTGCCGGCGAAGACGGTCCAGACGGTGGGCGGCAGTCCGCGGAAGGTCGTGAGCATGGCACGAGCCTGTGGCGCGGGGCCTCGTGCCGCTGAATGATTAAGCCTAGACCGAATCCGACGGGACGCGGGGCACGGGCCGACCGGCCGAAGGGCCGACCGGCCCCGCGACGCGGGGCACTTGACGCGCGACACGCGACACGCGAGACGCGACACGGGACACGGGACACGGGACACGGGGGAGATACGTATGGAGACCGGACTCAGTTTTTCCGCGGCCGACCTGGCGCAGACGCGGTTCGCCGTGTCCCCGATGTGGGAGGTCGTCACCAGCTTCCGGCTGCTGCGCTCCGCCGCGGACGCCCCGCCGCACGGCCGGTGGACGGCGCAGGTACGGCCGCGGCTGGTCCGGGCCGGTCTCGACCGGGGGTGGCTCGCCGAGCTGGTCCCGGCCCGGGGGTACCTCGCCGACTTCCTGAATCCGACGCCCGCGACCCCCTTCCCGTCGCTCGACGACGAGTTGAGCGCGATCCGGCGGACCACGCCGGCGCAGGTCCGGCGGGACCTGGAGCTGTTCGCCGCCCCGGTCTCGCCCCGGCTGCGGGTGCTGCTCGAAGCCCCCGAGGCGGCGCTGGAGAAGATCACCACCGAGATCGAGGCCTACTGGGAGCTCGCGCTCGCGCCGTACTGGGCCCGTCTCCGGGCGCTGTTGGAGGCCGACGTCTTCCACCGCGCCCGGCAGGTCGCCGAGCATGGCTCGGCCCGCGTGCTCGGCGAACTGCACGAGACCGTCCGGTGGGACGACGGCACCCTGCGCCTGATCCGCCGCCACTGCACGCTCACCCGCGGCGAGACGGGCTCGGGGCTGCTCCTCGTGCCCTCGGCGTTCGCGTGGCCGCGGGTGCTGACCCGCTCGGTGCCGCCGGACCCGCCGCAGCTCGCGTACCCGGCGCGCGGGATCGGCAACCTGTGGGAGCCGCGCGCGACCGCCTCCACCGACGCGGTGGCCGCCGTCCTCGGCCGGTCCCGCACGATGCTGCTGACCGAGCTGGACACCCCGGCCTCGACCACGCAGCTCGCGGCGAACGTCGGGCTGTCGGCGGCCGGGGTCTCGCAGCACCTGACCGCCCTGCGCGACGCGGGGCTGGTCTCGGCGCACCGCAGCGGGCGGTCGGTGCTGTACGCGCGGACGGCGGTGGCGGACGCGCTGCTGGCGCCTGAAGGACCCGGCCGGTGAAATCCTCCGCGCGAGGTGTCGATCCGGGGCGGCTCCGTTCGACACAGGGGTGAGAGCGGGGACCGGCCCCGCTCCCGACCGACCGAGGAGTCGCCATGCCGCGCTACATGACGCTGATCCGCATCGACGAGCAGGGCATCCGCATGGAGGATGCCGACCCCGGCTTCATGGACCGGATGAACGCGCTGTTCGAGGAGATCACCAAGGCGGGGGTCATGCTGGACACGGCCGGCCTCGCGCCGACCGCCGAGGGCACCCGGGTGACCTGGTCCGGCGGGAAGATCGGCTACACCGACGGGCCGTTCACCGAGACCAAGGAGGTCGTGGGCGGGTACTCGATCATCCAGGCGAAGGACAAGGCCGAGGCCCTGGAGTGGACCCGGCGCTTCCTGGAGCTGCACCCGCCGCACTGGAGCATCACCTGCGAGGTGCGGGAGATCACCGAGGGGTGACCGCCCCGGGGCGGGGCGGTCAGGGGCGGTCAGGGGCGGGCGGCCGCGGGCAGGGGCCGGAGTCGGGGTCCCGGCGCGCTGGCCGCCCCCGCCCCGGCCCCTCTGCTCTGATGGGTGGTCGTGACGGCAGCAGACAACACAGGCAGAGCGGCTGAAGCGGCCGAAGCATCTGAAGCGGTCGAAGCGGTCGAGACGGTGTTCAGGATCGAGTCCGCACGGATCATCGCGGTGGTCGCCCGCATCGTCCGCGACGTCGGCCTGGCCGAGGAACTGGCGCAGGACGCCCTGGTCGCCGCCCTGGAGCAGTGGCCGCAGTCGGGGGTCCCGCGCAGTCCCGGCGGCTGGCTGATGGCCACCGCCAGGCACCGCGCGATCGACCTGGTCCGCCGCAAGGAGACGTACGCGCGGAAGCTGGCGGAGGTGGGCCGGACCCTCCAGGACGCTCCCCCGCCGCCCGAACCCGCGGAGCCGGACGACATCGACGACGACCTGCTGCGGCTGATCTTCACGGCCTGCCATCCCGTCCTGTCCACGCAGGCGCGGATCGCGCTCACGCTGCGGCTGCTGGGCGGTCTGACGACCCAGGAGATCAGCCGGGCCTTCCTGGCCCCGGAGGCCACCGTCGCCCAGCGCATCGTCCGGGCAAAGCGCACGCTCGCCAAGGCCGACGTGCCCTTCGAGGTCCCGTACGGCGCCGAACGCGAGGCCCGGCTCTCCTCCGTGCTGGAGGTGGTCTACCTGATCTTCAACGAGGGCTACTCGGCCACCGCCGGCGACGACCTGGTCCGCCCGGCGCTGTGCGAGGACGCGCTCCGGCTGGCGCGGGTGCTGGCCGGCCTGATGCCGGAGGAGCCGGAGGTCCACGGGCTCGCCGCGCTGCTGGAGTTGCAGGCCTCCCGGATCCCGGCGCGCACCGGGCCCGGCGGCGAACCGGTGCTGCTCGCCGACCAGGACCGCTCCCGCTGGAACCGGATGCTCGTCCTGCGCGGCCTGGAGGCGCTGCGCCGGGCGGGCCACGGGCCGTACTCCCTCCAGGCCGCCATCGCCGCGCACCACGCCCGGCCGGTCCGCTACGAGGACACCGACTGGGCGGCGATCGCCGCGCTGTACGGGCGGCTGCGGGAGCTCGCGCCGTCCCCGGTGGTGGAGTTGAACCGGGCGGTCGCCGTCGGGATGGCGCAGGGGCCGGCGGCCGGGCTGGAGCTGGTGGACGCGCTGGCCGCCGAACCGGCGCTGAAGGACTACCACTTGCTGCCGAGCGTCCGCGGTGACCTGCTGGAGCGCCTCGGGCGCGGGCGGGAGGCGCGTACGGAGTTCGAGCGGGCGGCAGCCCTGACCCGCAACGCCCGGGAACGCGCCCTGCTGCTGTCCCGCGCCGAGCGCGCCGACCCGTAGCGGCCCCGGCCATGGCCATGTCCCCTGCCCCGACCCCGGCCCCGGCCGTCTGACACCGCGGGCGCGCCACGCCCGTGGTGTCAGGTGCCGAATCCCGGACCGACGCCGGTCTCAGGCGTCGCTCATCTGCGGCATCTCGCCTGCCGTGGTGGTCATGTCGATGACCGCGAAGGCCGCGCCCTGCTGGTCGGTCAGGGCGGCGAACCGCCCGAACGGGCTGTCCATCGGGCCGAAGTGCAGCTGGCCTCCCAGCTTCTGGGCCTTGGAGACCGCCTCGTCGCAGTCCGGGACCGCGAAGTAGACCTGGATGTACGGCGGCAGATCGGGCGGGAAGTCCTTGTCCATCTTCATCCGGCCGAGGACCGGGTTCTCCACGCCACCGACGCTGAACACCGTGAAGTCCATGCCGGCCGTCGCGGGGTCGTCACCGGGCTCCATCTTCTGGGCGGCGTACGGGAAGACCTGCTTCAGGAAGGCGTCCGCCTTGGCCGGCTCGCGGGTGAACACCTCGGCCCAGCAGTACGAGCCGGCCTCGCCCATCTTCTCGAAGCCCTTGTGCTCACCGGGCTGCCAGACGCCGAAGACGGCGCCGCTCGGCTCCTTGGCGAGCGCCATCGAGCCGAAGCTGCCGACCTGCATCGGCTCCATCAGCAGCTGCCCGCCCGCGCCCTTGATCTTCTCGGCGGTCTGCGCGACGTCCGGAGAGGCGAAGTAGAGACACCACGCAGACGGCATGTCCTCGCCACCCGGCATGGGCGGGACGACGGCGGCCACGGCCTTGCCGTCCGAGTAGGCCTGGGTGTAATTGCCGTACTCGCTGGCGGCCTCGCCGAAGGTCCAGCCCAGCACCTCGCCGTAGAAGGTCTTGGCGCCCTCGACGTCCTTGAACATGGCGTCCACCCAGCAGGGGGCGCCCTCGGGGAATTCCTTCATGATGCGACTCACTCCTTTCGGGATTCCCACGCTAGGCGGGGGGTCTGACACCCGCGCGGTGAACTGCTCCTGGACTGCTCCTGACCTGCTCCCCGGCGGATTCCGCGAGAAGGTGGAGGGCATGGAGGACGTGGAGGACATGGACATCACGATGCGGCTGGCCCAGGACCTGGAGGCCGACGCCCTGCTCGCACGGAGCCCGCTCGCCGCGCTGGTGGGGATGCTCCTCGACCAGCAGGTACCGATGGAATGGGCCTTCTCGGGCCCGTACACGATCGCGCGGCGGCTCGGCGCCGACGACCTGGACGCCCACGCCATCGCCGCGTACGACCCGGAGGCCTTCGCCGCGCTGCTCTCCGAGAAGCCGGCGGTCCACCGCTATCCGGGGTCGATGGCCAAGCGGGTGCAGCAGCTGTGCGCGTACCTGGTGGAGCACTACGACGGGGACGCGGCTGCGATCTGGTCGGACGCGGGGACGGGGGCGGAGCTGCTGCGGCGGCTGAAGGCGCTGCCGGGCTTCGGGGAGCAGAAGGCGCAGATCTTCCTGGCCCTGCTGGGCAAGCAGCTCGGGGTGCGACCGAGCGGCTGGCGCGAGGCGGCCGGCGGGTACGGCGCGGCGGGCGTGTACCGGTCGGCGGCGGACATCACCGGACCGGAGTCGCTGGCGAAGGTACGCGCGTACAAGCAGGAGGCCAAGGCCGCCGCCAAGGCTGCCAAGGCGCAGGGGAAATGACTGGGGCAATGACTGAGGAATTGACCGGTGATTCCGCGTCCCGATTGGCCCCTGAAAGGGGTCGGACAGCTCCGTAGAGTGATCTTCATGAGCCAGCCGACGCACGCGCACCTCACCCGCCACGCCACCGCCGAAGCCATCACCGACGGCCCCGGCAGTCTGATCACCCTGCTGGTCGACCAGCCCGGTCTGACCTGCAACACCGCCACCTTCGAGGAGGGCGCCGCCGGAGCCCCGGTGCACTTCCACACCAAGGCCACCGAGTTCTTCTTCGTCGTCGACGGCCGGCTCGACGTCCTCGTCGACGACGAGGTCAAGACCCTCGGCAAGGGCGACTTCCTCGCCGTGCCGGCCGGCGTCAAGCACGCCTTCGCCCCGGCCGCCGGGCACACCGCAGAGGTGTTCGTCGGCTTCGCGCCCGGCATGGAGCGCTTCGACTACTACCGGCTGCTCGGCCGGGTGAACGCGGGCGAGGCCACCGTCGCGGACATCAAGGCGTCCTCGCCCGTCTACGACAACCACTACGCCGAGAGCGCCACCTGGGCCGGCCGCCGCCGCAGCGCCGACGCGTAGACCTCGTCCGCGTCGAGCCGCCGCAGCTCCTCCGCGATCAGCTCGGAGGTGCCGCGGATCTTCAGGGCCACCCTGCGGTCCACCCGGTCGGGCAGGACCAGCGTGGCCAGGGCGCCCTCGGGGCGGTCCACCCGTATCTCGCCGGCGGGGGTGGCGAGCCGGACGCGGGTGATGACCGGTCCCCGGGTCGTCACGCGCTCCACCGGCACCTCCAGCCGGTCCTCCAGCCAGCGCGCGAGCAGCTCGGCGCTCGGGTTGTCCGCCTCGCTCTCCACGCCCGCCGCCGTGACCGTCAGCGGCCGCTGGTCGAGGGCGGCCGCCAGCAGCGCCCGCCACGAGGTCAGCCGCGTCCACGCCAGGTCGGTGTCGCCGGGTGCGTACGTGGCGGCCCGCTCGTCGAGGACGCCCAGCGGGTCGGCGGCCTCCTGCGCGTCGGTGATCCGGCGCTGCGCCAGCATGCCGAGCTCGTCCCGCGCGGGGTCGGCCGGGGCGTCGGCGGGCCACCAGGCCACCACCGGCGCGTCGGGCGCCAGCAGCGGCAGCACCACCGTGCCCGCGTGGTCGGTCAGTTCGCCGTGCAGGCGCAGCAGCACCACCTCGCCCGCGCCCGCGTCCGCGCCCACCCGGAGTTCCGCGTCGAGCCGGGTGCGGCGCAGCGTGTGGGGGCCGCGCGCGGTGCGCCTGATCACCGCGACGATCCGGCACGGGTGCTCGCGGGAGGCCTCGGTCGCGGCGCGCACGGCGTCGTACGCGTTCTCCTCGTCGGTGACCACCAGCAGGGTCAGGGTGAGACCCGTCGTGTGGCTGCCGATGGCCCGGCGGGCGGCGAGCAGGGCCCGGACGACCTGGCTGGAGGTGGTGTCGGTGAGTTCGGTCCGCATGTCATGAGTCTGACAGTGGCTGACACAGCCCGGGCACGCGCGCGCCTCGAATCCGGCTGGAGGAAGTCCGGGAGACCGAGGCGGTCCGGGTGGCCGAGGCTGGTCCGGGGGCCGCGCGGGTCCGGGCGATCAGCCGGGGCCCGCGCGAGTCCGGCGATCAGCCGGAGTCCTGGCGATCAGCCGGAGCCCGGGCGGTCAGCGGCGGCGGCGCGCCGTCCCGAAGATCGAGCGGGAGATCTCCCGGCCCAGCTGGGTGCCGATCGACCGGGCCAGCGAGCGGAAGACACCGCTGCCCACCACTTGTTCCGCCAGCGAGGGCTCCCGCCGCGCCGCCCCGGCCCCCTGCTCGGCCTTCTCGGCCTTCCCAGCCCGCTCCGCCCGCTCCGCCTTCTCCGCCTTCTCCGACCTCTCCGCCCGCTTCTGCGCCTCCGCCTCCTCCGCCGCCGCCTCCTCCGCCGCGGCCTCGGCGGCCGCCTGCTCCGCGCTGATCCGCTCGTACGCCGACTCCCGGTCGACCGCCTCGGCGTAACGCGGGTACAGCGGCGAGGCCTTGACGGCCCCCTCCAGGGCCTCCTGCCCGATCGGGCCCATCAGGGACTGCGGTGCACGCAGCCGCGTGGCCGCGACCGGGGTGGGCGCGCCGTTCTCGCTGAGCACCGTGACCACGGCCTCGCCGGTGCCCAGCCGGGTGAGCAGCTCCTCCAGGTCGTACTCCGAACGGGGGAAGGTCCTCACCGTGGCCTTCAGCGCCTTCGCGTCGTCCGGCGTGAACGCCCGCAGCGCGTGCTGCACCCGGTTGCCCAGCTGCCCCAGCACGTCCGCGGGCACGTCCTTCGGCGTCTGGGTGACGAAGAAGACGCCGACCCCCTTCGAACGGATCAGCCGCACCGTCTGCGTGATCGACTCCAGGAACGCCTTCGACGCCCCGTCGAAGAGCAGGTGGGCCTCGTCGAAGAAGAACACGAGCTTGGGCCGCTCCAGGTCGCCGACCTCCGGCAGCTCGCCCCACAGGTCGGCCAGCAGCCACATCAGGAACGTCGAGAAGAGCTGCGGCCGGTCCTGTACGGCGGCCAGTTCGAGGACGGAGACCAGCCCGCGCCCGTCCGCACCCGTACGCAGCAGCTCGCTCGTGTCGAACTCCGGCTCGCCGAAGAACGCGCCCGCCCCCTGCTGCTCGAACGCCGTCAGGGCCCGCAGGATCACCCCCGCCGTCGCCGTGGAGAGCCCGCCGATGCCCTTCAGCTCGGCCTTGCCCCGGTCGGAGACGAGGAACGCGACGACGGCGCGCAGGTCCTTGAGGTCGACCAGCTCCAGGCCCTTGGCGTCGGCGTAGTGGAAGATCAGCCCGAGCGACTGCTCCTGGGTCCGGTTCAGCTGGAGCACCTTCGCCATCAGCACCGGCCCGAAGCTGGTCACCGTGGCGCGCACCGGGATGCCGGGGCCGATGCCGCCGAGCGCGTAGAACTCGGCCGGGAATCCGGCCGGCTCCCAGGACTGCCCGACCTCCTGGGCCCGCGCGGCGACCTTCTCGCCCGCCGCGCCCGGCGCGGAGATGCCCGAGACGTCCCCCTTGATGTCGGCGAGGAACACCGCGACCCCCTGCGCCGACAACTGCTCGGCGATCAGCTGGAGGGTCTTGGTCTTGCCGGTGCCGGTGGCGCCCGCGATCAGGCCGTGCCGGCCCAGCATCGACAGCGGGATCCGGACCTGTTTCCCGGGCAGGCAGGCCCCGTCCCACAGCAGGGCCCCGAGGTCGAGCGCGGGCCCGGTGAAGGCGTACCCGGCGGCGATCCGGTCGGCCGGGGAAGCGCTGTCGCTCATCTCTCACTCCCGAAATAGACCCGTTCGACACCTTTCCATCAACGCAGCGAGGCTGCGCCCGCAGGCACCGGCCCGGTAGGCTTTCCGTGTGATCTTCAAGCGCATCGGAAACGGGCGGCCGTACCCCGACCACGGCCGGGAAAGCACCCGGCAGTGGGCGGACGTCGCGCCGCGCCCGGTCCGGCTCGACCAGCTGGTGACCACCAAGGGTCAGCTGGACCTCGAGACGCTGCTCGCCGAGGACTCCACCTTCTACGGCGACCTCTTCGCCCACGTCGTGAAGTGGCAGGGCGACCTCTACCTGGAGGACGGCCTGCACCGCGCCGTACGGGCGGCGCTCCAGCAGCGCCAGGTGCTGCACGCCCGGGTCCTCGAACTGGGCTGATTGCGCCTTTCGGGTCAGGCTTGCCCGATCAGCAGATCATTTAGTAGGCATCGTCATCGGGCCGCACTACGCTGCGCCCATGAGCATGCTCACTCCCCCCGGCATGGGCGGAAAGTACCGCGTCACGGGAGCTGCCTACCCGCGCATGCGCCGCCCCCGCCGTCGCCGCCGCCTGGTGCTGGCCGCCCTCGGGTCGGTCCTCGCCCTTGCCCTGCTCGGGTACGGGACCTTGCAGCTCATCGACGTGTTCCAGGGCGACAAGGACAAACACCGCGCCACGGCGAAGGACTGCGCCGCCAAGCAGGCGGGCACGAAGGCCGCGCCGGCCGTCGCCCCCCAGGCACCCGTGGTCCTGCCCCAGCCCGGCCAGATCAAGGTCAACGTCTACAACGCGACTCCGCGCTCGGGCCTGGCCAAGGGCGTCGCGGAGGAACTCAAGAAGCGCGGGTTCACCCTCGGTGACGTGGGGAACGCCCCGCCCGACTTCGACAAGAAGGTGCCCGGCACCGGGATACTGCTGGGCTCGCCCAAGACCGACAAGGGCGCCTACTCGGTCCTCGGCACCCAGCTGGCCGGCGTCACCCAGCAGACCGACGCCCGCGAGACCGCGGACATCGACCTGATCCTGGGCGACGCCTTCAAGGAGCTGAGTCCGAAGGAGGAGGCGGACAAGGCGCTGTACACGCTCGCCCACCCCAAGCCGGCCCCGCTCCCGACCTGCTGACGGCCGGGGCCGCTCAGGCCCCGGCGCCGGCCCCTGCCGTCGGCCCGGGGCCTACTCGGCCGAGCCGTACATGCGGTCGCCCGCGTCGCCCAGGCCCGGCACGATGTAGCCGTGCTCGTTGAGCCGCTCGTCCACGGCCGCCGTGACGACCGTGACCGGCGTACCCGCCAGGTCGCGCTCCATCACCGCGACACCCTCGGGCGCGGCCAGCAGCACCACGGCCGTGACGTCGTCGGCGCCGCGCTTGATCAGCTCCTGGATCGCCGCGACCAGGGTGCCGCCGGTGGCGAGCATCGGGTCCACGACGTAGACCTGCCGCCCCGAGAGGTCCTCCGGCATGCGGGTCGCGTACGTCGAGGCCTCCAGGGTCTCCTCGTTGCGGACCATGCCCAGGAAGCCCACCTCGGCCGTCGGCAGCAGCCGCACCATGCCGTCGAGCATCCCCAGGCCGGCCCGGAGGATCGGCACGACGAGCGGGCGCGGGTGGGACAGCTTCACCCCGGTGGTGGCGGCGACCGGCGTCTCGATGTCGGACTGCTCGGTCCGCACGTCCCGGGTGGCCTCGTAGGCGAGCAGGGTCACCAGCTCGTCGGCCAGCCGGCGGAAGGTGGCGGAGTCGGTGCGCTTGTCGCGCAGCGTGGTGAGTTTGTGCGCAACCAGGGGGTGATCGACGACCTGCAGACGCACAGCATCCTCCAAAGCTTCGACATTCAGGGGTTCCGACCTGCGAAAACGGCCGCAAGCGCGCGAACCGCAACACAAGAGGCTACGCGCTGTCGGCGCCCCCCGTGGCCACGTGCGCGATGCGGGGGCCGGTGCCACCCTGAAGTCGTGACCGAAGCACCTGTCGTCGCGGCCGTCGACGGCTCGGAGCACAGCCTCCGGGCGCTGGAGTGGGCCCGCACCGCCGCCGAACGGCACGGGGCGCCCCTGGTGGTCGTCCACGTCCTGCCCGACCACACCCAGTGGTACGCCGGCCGCCGCGAGGCGCTGGGCAGCGCCGCCCCCGAGCCCGCCGACCCGGTCCGCGCGTTCCTGGGCCCGGATGTGCTGGCCGGCGTCCTGCGCTACGAGGCCCTGATGGGCTCCGTACCCGAGGCGCTGCGCGGGGCCGGCCGGGGCGCCAGGATGCTGGTGATGGGCTCGCGCGGCCGGGGCGGCTTCACCGCCCTGCTGCTGGGCTCCAACAGCAGGGCGGTGGCCACGACCGCGCCCTGTCCCGTCGTGGTCGTCCCGCACGACGCGCGCAGCGCCCCGGCCCCGGGGTCCGGGGCCGGGGAGCGGCAGGTGGTGCTCGGCCTGCACGCCGCCGAGACCGACGACGCCGTGGTCGACTTCGCCTTCACCGAGGCCGCCGCCCGCCGCGGCACCGCCCTGCGGGTGCTGTCGGCGTACGCCGTCCCGCCCTCCCCGCTGCTCGTGGTCGGCGGCCCGTACGCCGTCGTGTCGCCGGACCTGATGGCCGAGGCCTTGAGCGACGAGGACCGGGCGCCGGCCGAGCGGGAGATGCTGCGCTCGCAGGAGCAGCGGCTGCGGCCCTTCCGGGAGCGGTACCCGGACGTGCCGGTCGAGGTGGCCACGGTGCCCGGTGACGCGGCCGGGGCACTGGTCCAGGACTCCGAGGAGGCGGGCCTGATCGTCGTCGGCCGGCACCACCGGCGGCTCGGCCGGTCGCTGCTGATGGGCTCGGTGGCCAACGCCGTGCTGACCCACGCGGCCTGCCCGGTGGCCGTCGTACCTGCTCAAGAGGGGGACTGAAGTCCACGGGCAGGGCGCGGGGGGTGGCATCAAAACGGCTCCGCGGGGGAAGCTGGGACCGGGGGGGCTGCTTCGCGACGCGGAGGAGGACGACCGGACCAGCCTGGGGTGGTGCCCGATGGCCGACGACCAGCCGACAGCATCAGCAGACGACGAGACCGCGGAGACGGCGGCGCAGCGCAGGGCGCGGCGCGCGCAGTTCCTCCGCGAACTGAACGAGGCACGGGAGCTGCGCGACCGGGTGCAGCCCCGACGCGCCCGTGCCGCCCGGATGCGACAACAGATGCGGATGCGGACCTTCCGCTGGTGAGCGCCGCCGGGTGCCGCTGCCGAACGGGCCCTCGTTGCGGCCCCGCGGGGGCGGCACGGCACGACGCAAGCGCGGAAGACCTCTCGCAAAGCCGCTGTTTCTGCCACGATGCCGATTGGGCGGGGTAGGAAACGGCAAGCATCAGGCCGTTCAACCCCCCGACCCGACCTCCGGCCGGGGGGACCTCCAACCGGCACGCCTATGACCAGTGGGAGAGTCACGGTGTACTTCGCCGCACTGCTCGCGCGCACCGAAGACGGGTGGGAAGCGAGCGACATGGAACTCGACGACGTCGAGTCGCTGACGGATCTGACCGATCTCGCCCGTGCCGCCGCTGTCGACGACGACACGGTGGTCGCCCTCATCGAGCAGGAGGACGCCTGGTTCGGCGTCGTCCGCGTGGACGGCGAGGAGGACCCGCGGATCTTCGTCTCCAACGCGGTCCTGGCCTCGCGCAGCTCCTACGGCTCGATGCTCACCGACGAGCTGCTGGGCAGCGACGAGGAGGAGGACAACGAGCTGGACGAGCTGGACCTCGACGGCACCGAGGACGGTGAGGAGGACGCGGCCGCCGCGTTCGCCGACGACGAGGACGACGACGGGGGCGACAGCGGCGCCGAGCCGGTGCCGGCGGGCCCCCTCGGCGACCCCCGCCTCCTGGACGACCTCGGCGTGAACCACAAGAAGCTGCTGGCCCTCGACGGGGACGCCCTCTCGGAGCTCGCCGACGCCCTCGGCGCGACCGAGGTGCTGGAGGCCGTCCGCTAGTGACCGGCAGCAGTACGCACGACCCCGGCCCCGACCCGGTACGGGACCCGTGGCGGGACTCCATGCGCCTGGCGCTCCAGGAGGCGGCCCGGGCGGTGCCGGCCGGCGATGTGCCGGTCGGCGCCGTCGTGCTCGGCCCGGCCGGCGAGGTCCTGGGCACCGGCTACAACGAACGGGAGGCGACGGGCGACCCGACCGCGCACGCCGAGGTGCTGGCGATCCGCCGGGCCGCCGCGAAGCTCGGCGAGTGGCGGCTGCCGGGGTGCACCCTCGTGGTGACCCTGGAGCCGTGCGTGATGTGCGCGGGCGCGCTCGTGCAGTCGCGGGTCGCCCGCGTCGTCTACGGCGCGGCGGACGAGAAGGCGGGCGCGGCCGGGTCGCTGTGGGACCTCGTACGCGACCGCCGGCTCAACCACCGGCCCGAGGTGATCCGCGGGGTGCTGGAGGACGAGTGCTCCGCCCTGCTCACCGCCTTCTTCCGGGAGCGGTGAGCCGGGCCACGCGTATCGACGGTGAGCAGGGCCACGCGTATCGAGTTGCAAAGCACTCCCCGGGGTGGGCTAGGATCTCTCTCGGTGGTGTGTCCGAGTGGCCGAAGGAGCTCGCCTCGAAAGCGAGTATGGGGCAACCCATCGGGGGTTCAAATCCCTCCACCACCGCACTGACGAGAGCCCCGGTTCGTACGAACCGGGGCTCTCGTGCTTCCTACGGACCAGGCTGTCGTGTTCGTACGAACCGGGCTCTCGTGCGGGCGCGCCGTGACCGGCCCGGGGCGGATCCCGTTGACACGGCATGACCAAGACCCAGCGCCTGCTCGCCGCCGTCGCCCTCGCCGGCGCGGCCGCCGGCCTCGCCGCGCCCGCCGCCTCCGCCGCCGGCGCACCTCCGTCCCCGCTGACGCTCCCGGAGCTGCCGAGCGCCGCCCCGGGCATGCCCGAGGGCGCGGTACCGAACTCGGTGCCGGAGATCGGCGCGAAGCTGAACGAGCTGAACCAGCTCAACCAGCTGATGACGCTGCCCGACCAGCTCCAGCCGCTGGTCGACCCGGTCCAGCCGGTCCTGGGCCTGGCCGGCGCCGTGCAGTAGCGGGGCGGCGGTCCGGCAGCGGACAGCGGTCGGGCAGCGGACAGCGGTCAGGCAGCGGGGCGGCGGTCCGGCTGCGGACGGCGGTCCGGCTGCGGACGCGCGAAGGCCCCGACCGGGGCCGGTCGGGGCCTTCGTACCGTGCGGGCGGGGGAAGCGGCATTCGGGGGACACGCCGCTTCCCCCGACGGGGACGGACCTGTCGGCCCGGGCCGCCGTCAGGGGAGCGTGCGACCCGTGCCCCGCAGTGAGGCCCTGTCCCTCGGCCCTCCGGTTTCCTGCCAGAACCGGTGGGCTCATGACCGATTCTGTACCCTTCCCTTCCGCCCGGCGCTCGGCGAAGGGCCCGGACCTGTGGGCCGTTGGTCCTTATACGGCGCGTGAGTGCCCGAACCTGACCGGTTAGACTCACGCGACTTGTGCAAGGACCGGCAGGGGAGGCCGAAACCGCTCATGGACACCAAGAAGATCGTCATGGGCGGGCTCGTCGTCTTCGTCCTCTTCACGATCATCACCCAGCCGGTCAAGGCCGCGGAGATCGTCCAAATAGGCTTCCAGGGGATCTCGGACGCGGCCACCGGCATCGGCCGCTTCATGACCGAACTGGTGCGCTGAAGCCGCACGGGGAAGCGCCGCGCCACTTTCACCGACTTTCACCGACGCCCGCTTGATGTCCAACTTGCCCTCAACACGGCGATATACGGTGCTTGCACACAGTGCACATCTCTTGTGATGCTATGACCGCTTTTGGTGGAAGTGTTGCGCGAGTTGACATGAAGGGGTGGCGTGACAGTGCCGGCCAGTACTGCGCCTCAGGTGCCACCTCAGCAGGACCCCCAGGACGAGCCCTCCGCCCCCGCGGGCCCCACCGGCCCCACCGGCCTCACCGCCGCCCCAGGGGCCCAGCCCCCCGCCCCGGGAACCCTGCCGCCCGCCCCCCGGCCGCAGAGCCGGGGCGCCGACACCCGGGCCCTCACCCAGGTCCTCTTCGCGCAGCTGAAGACCCTGGAGCCGGGCACCGGTGAGTACGCCCGGGTCCGCGGGGCCCTGATCGAGGCCAACCTGCCGCTCGTGCGCTACGCGGCCGCCCGCTTCCGCAGCCGCAACGAGCCGATGGAGGACGTGGTCCAGGTCGGCACGATCGGGCTCATCAACGCGATCGACCGGTTCGACCCGGACCGCGGGGTGCAGTTCCCGACCTTCGCGATGCCGACGGTGGTCGGAGAGATCAAACGGTACTTCCGGGACAACGTGCGCACCGTCCACGTGCCGCGCCGCCTCCACGAGCTCTGGGTGCAGGTCAACGCGGCCACCGAGGACCTCACCACGCTGCACGGGCGCACCCCCACCACCCCGGAGATCGCCGAGCGGCTGCGCATCAGCGAGGACGAGGTGCTCTCCTGCATCGAGGCCGGACGCTCGTACCACGCCACCTCCCTGGAGGCCGCCCAGGAGGGGGACGGGCTGCCGGGCCTGCTGGACCGGCTGGGCTACGAGGACCCCGAGCTGGCCGGGGTCGAGCACCGGGACCTGGTCCGCCACCTGCTCGTACAGCTGCCCGAGCGGGAGCAGCGGATCCTGCTGCTGCGCTACTACAGCAATCTGACGCAGTCGCAGATCAGCGCGGAGCTCGGGGTGTCCCAGATGCACGTCTCCCGGCTGCTCGCGCGGAGCTTCGCGCGGCTGCGGTCCGCAAACAGGATCGAGGCGTAACCGGGACGAGTGAAGTCCCTCAGCTCGTTTGCCGACAGAACAGGCTCATTCCGGTCTGTCGCTGCACTGATATGTCGACTTGGCGCTACAGCGCGTTGCCGACATGTGACATTCTGCTGGAACCGCGTTTGGAGCAGCCCCGCCTCCGGTATTCAGGTGAAGGCTGCGTTACCGATGACGGTCACGCCCGCCGCGACCGTCCGCGACCTGAAGGGGGTGGCATGTCCGTAGAACAGGGCAGCTCCGAGGTGCTCACGCTCGTCAAGAGCGAGGCGCCGACCGTGTCCGACCGCTCGGAAGCCATCGACACCCGCACCCTCTCCCGCTCCCTCTTCCAGCGTCTCGCCGCCCTGGACATGGACAGCCCCGAACGGGCGTACGTACGCGACACCCTGATCGAGCTGAACCTGCCGCTCGTGCGGTACGCGGCCGCCCGCTTCCGCAGCCGCAACGAGCCGATGGAGGACATCGTCCAGGTCGGCACGATCGGGCTGATCAAGGCGATCGACCGCTTCGACTGCGAACGCGGCGTGGAGTTCCCGACCTTCGCCATGCCGACCGTGGTGGGCGAGATCAAACGATTCTTTCGGGACACTTCCTGGTCGGTCCGGGTCCCGCGCCGGCTCCAGGAGCTGCGGCTCGCGCTGACCAAGGCGAGCGACGAGCTGGCCCAGAAGCTCGACCGCTCCCCGACCGTCCCGGAACTCGCCGCCGTGCTCGGGGTGTCCGAGGAAGAGGTCGTGGACGGCCTGGCCGTCGGCAACGCGTACACCGCCTCCTCGCTCGACTCGCCCTCCCCGGAGGACGAGGGCGGCGAGGGCTCGCTGGCGGACCGGCTCGGCTACGAGGACAGCGCGCTCGAAGGCGTCGAGTACCGCGAGTCCCTCAAGCCGCTGCTGGCCAAACTCCCGGCGCGCGAACGCCAGATCATCATGCTGCGCTTCTTCGCCAACATGACGCAGTCGCAGATCGGCGAGGAGGTCGGCATCTCCCAGATGCACGTCTCCCGACTGCTCACCCGCACCCTGGCACAGCTGCGGCAGGGCCTCATCGGCGAATGAGCGGTGCGGCTCTGGTGATTTGACGGTCCGTCAGCGACACTGGCGCGATGCGTCGCAGGGGATCGCCGACACCGCCGACACCGCCGGGCACCGTCCTCGCTGTGTGCGCGGCCGCCGCCACCCTGGCCCTGACCGGGTGCGGCGGCCCTGCGCGGGACGGTTACGTCGCCGTGGGCGCGGCCGCGGCCGGCCCGGAGCGCGGTGCGGGAGAGACCGTGGCGCCGAAGGGCGCGGTGGAGTACCAGCCGCTGCCGGGCCCACCGGCGGCCGGCTCCGCGAACTCGGCCGAGGCC
>NZ_WTFF01000139.1 GCF_019400985.1 Streptomyces bambusae | reverse complement strand
GGCTGCGGCTCCGGGTGCGGCGGCTGCGGCTCGCACGCGGCGGAGCCGGTGGCGGCCGCCGCCACGGACGCTGCCGTGTCGGCGGACGCGGCGCAGGACACCCCCGCCCAGGCGGCGCCGGGCGAGGTGCGTCCGGAGTTGGTGGCCGTACGGCGGCGCGGCGCGGGAACGGACCTCGCGCCCAATGCCTGATCAGCACCGTCCTGATCGGCACCGTCCTGATCGGCTCGACCCGGCGCTGCCCGCGGACGTGCTGCTGGGCCTGGACCGGCAGCACGTCTGGCACCCGTACGGCCCGATGCCCGGGCGGCAGGAGCCCCTCGTGGTCGCCTCCGCCTCGGGCGTCCGGCTGCGGCTGGGCGTACCGGCGTACGGGCAGGACGAGCTGGTCGACGGCATGTCCTCCTGGTGGTCGGCGATCCACGGCTACGGCCACCCGGTGCTCGACCGCGCCGTCCGCGAGCAGCTGGGCCGGATGGCGCACGTGATGTTCGGCGGGCTCACCCACGAGCCCGCCGTGCGGCTGGCCGCGAAGCTGGTGGAGATCACCCCGGCGGGGCTGGAGCACGTCTTCCTCAGCGACTCCGGATCGGTGTCGGTCGAGGTCGCCGTCAAGATGTGCCTGCAGTACTGGCGTTCGCTGGGCCGGCCGGCCAAGAACCGGCTGCTGACCTGGCGCGGCGGCTACCACGGTGACACCTGGCAGCCGATGTCCGTGTGCGACCCCGAGGGCGGGATGCACGAGCTGTGGTCGGGGGTGCTGCAGCGGCAGGTGTTCGCGGACGCGCCGCCCGGCGGCTTCGACGCCCCGGTCGATCCCGCGTACGCCGCCCACCTGCGCGAGCGGATCGCCGCGCACGCGGACGAGCTGGCCGCGGTGATCGTCGAGCCGGTCGTGCAGGGCGCGGGCGGCATGCGCTACCACTCCCCCGGCTACCTGCGGGTCCTGCGCGAGCTGTGCGACGAGTACGACGTACTGCTCGTGCTCGACGAGATCGCGACCGGGTTCGGGCGCACCGGCGCGCTGTTCGCGGCGGACCACGCCGGGATCAGCCCCGACGTGATGTGCGTCGGCAAGGCGCTGACCGGCGGCTACCTCTCGATGGCCGCGACGCTGTGCACCCCGCGGGTGGCGGACGGGATCTCGCGGGGCGAGGTGCCGGTGCTGGCCCACGGGCCGACGTTCATGGGCAACCCGCTGGCCTCGGCCGTGGCACTGGCCTCGATCGACCTGCTGCTCGGCCAGGACTGGGCGCGCGAGGTCAAGCGGATCGAGACCGGCCTGCGCGAGGGGCTCGCGGCGGCGCAGGCGCTGCCGGGGGTGCGCGAGGTACGGGTGCTCGGCGCGATCGGCGTGGTCCAGCTGGACCACCCGGTGGACATGGCGGCGGCGACCCGGGCGGCGGTGCGCGAGGGCGTGTGGCTGCGGCCGTTCCGGGACCTCGTCTACACCATGCCTCCGTTCGTGACTCCGGACGGCGATGTCGCACGGATCTGCCGCGCGGTGGTCGCGGCGGCGCGAGAAGGATGAGGCTGGGGCTGCGATGAGTGTCGTGGTCGTGTCCGGTTCGGGCACGGAGATCGGAAAGACCGTGGTCACCGCGGCGGTCGCGGCCGCCGCGGTGGCGGCCGGGCGTTCGGTGGCGGTGCTCAAGCCGGCCCAGACCGGCGTCGGACCGCACGAGCCGGGGGACGCGGCGGAGGTCGTCCGGCTCGCCGGCGCGGGCGTGACCCCGGTGGAACTGGCCCGCTATCCGGAGCCGTTGGCCCCGGACACGGCGGCCCGCCGCTGCGGGCGGCCCGCCGTGTCGCCGGACGAGATCGCCACCGCGGCGGAGAAGCTCGCCGCCGAGCACGACCTGGTCCTGGTCGAGGGCGCGGGCGGGCTGCTCGTCCGCTACGACGGGGCGGGCCACACGCTCGCCGACGCGGCCCGGCTGCTCGGCGCCCCGGTCCTGGTGGTGGTCCCCGCGGTCCTCGGGACCCTCAACTCCGCGGCCCTGACGGCCGAAGCCCTGCGGGCGCGAAGCCTTGAGCAGCTGGGAGTCGTGGTCGGCAGCTGGCCCGCCGAGCCGGACCTGGCCTGCCGGTGCAACCTGGCCGACCTGCCCGCGGTCGCGGCCGCTCCGCTGCTCGGCGCGGTCCCCGAGGGCTCGGGCGCCCTCGCCCCGGACGCGTTCCGGGCGGCCGCCCCGGCCTGGCTGGCCCCGGAGCTGGGCGGCACCTGGTCGGCGGCGGAGTTCACCGCCCGCTGGGCCTGACGGCCGGGCGGGGGACGGGTCTTCCCGCTGCGCGGGGACGGCCGGGTGGTGTGCGGACGTGTTCCGCGGCCCGGGAGGCCGGGGAAGACTGAAGATGTGCGTACGTCCGCCCGAGGAGGTCCGTCATGTCCCTGCGCCCCCACCGGCCGTTGCCCCGGGACGCCGTCCACCACCCGCTCTTCGCCCGCTTCTACGCGCTGGTGAGCGTGCAGGCCGACGCCCGTGGCGGGGTCGCCGCCCTGCGGCGGGAGCTGCTGGGCGGGCTGTCGGGCCGGGTGATCGAGATCGGCGCGGGCAACGGGCTGAACTTCGCCCACTACCCGCGTGCCGTCTCCGAGGTGGTCGCGGTGGAGCCGGAGCGCACGCTGCGCCGGCTCGCGGTCGAGGCGGCGCTGCACGCGGAGGTCCCGGTGGACGTGGTCCCGGGTGCGGCCGAGGCACTGCCCGTCAAGAGCGAGGCCTTCGACGCGGCCGTGGCCTCGCTGGTGCTGTGCACCGTACGCGACCTGCCGCGCTCGCTCGCGGAGCTGCACCGGGTGCTGCGCCCCGGAGCGGAACTGCGGTTCTTCGAGCACGGGCTGGCGCCCGGGCCCGGCATGGCGGCCGTGCAGCGGGCGCTGGACCGGACCGTGTGGCCGCGGCTGTTCGGCGGCTGCCACACCGCGCGGGACCCGCTCGCCGCGATCGAGGCGGCGGGCTTCCGCATCGTGGCGCAGCGCAGCCTGCGGCTGCCCGAGCGCGGGCCCGCGCTCCCGAGCTCGTACTGCGTCATCGGCACGGCCCGCCGCTCGCTCGACTGACGGGGGGCGGGGGTGGTCTGACACCGTGTCGGGCGGGCCCAGGCCTCCTCGGGCGGGCTCAGGACCCCTCGGACGGGAAGGGCTTGACCCAGCGGCGCCAGTGGTCCTCGCGGTGGTAGCCGGCGGCGGTCCAGGCGTGCTGGGCGCGCCGGTTGGCCTCCAGGACCATCGCGTCGCCGCGGCGGCCGCCCAGGGCGCGGAATCGGCGTTCCGCGGCCTGGAGCAGAGCCTTCGCAATGCCTTGGCGGCGGTGGTCCGGGTGCACCGCGAGCCGGTACAGGGAGCACCGCCAGCCGTCGTAGCCGGCGATCACGGTACCGACGAGCCGGCCGTCGTGCTCGGCGAGGATCAGGGCCTGCGGGTCGCGGGTGATCAGACGGGTGACCCCGTCGAGGTCGTCCGTGACGGACGTGCCCTCGGCCGCCGTCCGCCAGAAGCCGAGCACCACGGCGGCGTCGGCGGGACCGGCGGCGCGCAGCGTGGGGGCGGGGAAGCCGGTGGGGTGGGTGGTGCCAGTGACGTCGGTCATGATCGGCACCCAAGCACGGGGCGGCGGCCGGTCACCAGCGGATTCCACGGGCTGGACAACCCGAGCGATCACTTTGCCCGTCCTTTACCATGTGAGCAACAGATCCTCTCGACCCGTCCGGTCCTCCCGACCCGTCCGACCGAAAGGCGTGAGCGTCCGCCCATGGGCGAGCCTCCCAGTACCCGACATCGCGACACCCGCCACCTCGGCGACCGGCACCGCGCGGTCCCCCGCCCCCTCGGCGACCGACACCGCGCGGTCCCCCGCCCCTTGGCCGACCATGGGACGGAGGTGAACCGATGACCGAAGTGCTTCTGCTCGTCGTGGCGCTGCTGCTCTGCGTCGCCTGCGGTGCCTTCGTCGCCGCCGAGTTCTCGCTGACCACGGTCGAGCGCAGCGAGCTCGAACGGGCCGTGGAGCGCGGTGAGCGGGGCGCCGACAGCGCGCTGGCCGCCGTCCGCGGCCTGACCTTCCAGCTGTCCGGGGCACAGCTGGGCATCACGGTGACCGGCCTGGTCATCGGCATGATCTCCAAGCCGTCCATCGCCGCGCTGCTCCAAGGGCCGTTCGAGGCGGTCGGCCTGTCGGCCGGTACGGCCTCCTCCACCGCCCTGGTCCTCGGCACGGTCCTGTCCACCGTCGTCCTCATGGTCGTCGGCGAGCTCGTGCCCAAGAACTGGGCGATCTCGTCCCCGCTGGCCGTCGCCAAGCGGGTGGCCACCATGCAGCGGGTCTTCACCGCGTGCTTCAAGCCGTTCATCCACCACCTCAACGGCACCGCGAACCACCTGGTCCGCCGGCTGGGCATGGAGCCCGCCGAGGAGCTGGCCTCGGCGCGGACCCCGCAGGAGCTGGTGGCCCTGGCCCGGCACTCCGCCAAGGAGGGTGCGCTGGAGAAGGACACCGCGGAGCTGTTCGTGCGCACGCTGAACCTCGCCGACCTGACCGCGGAGAATGTCATGACCCCACGCGTCCAGGTCACCGCCCTGGACGTGTCCACGACCGCCCAGGACGTCGCGAACGCCACCATGGCCACGGGCCTGTCCCGCTTCCCGGTCTACCGGGGCAGCCTGGACACCGTCGTCGGCACGGTCCACATCAAGGACGTCCTGGCCCTGCCGGCGGAGCAGCGGCGCCGCTGTCCCGTCGAGCGGCTGCTGCGCGAGCCGCTGCTGGTGCCCGAGTCACTGACCGTGGACCGGCTGCTGGACCGGCTCTCCGGCCGCCGGACGATGGCGGTGGTCATCGACGAGTACGGCGGCACGGCGGGCGTCGCCACCCTGGAGGACATCGTCGAGGAGGTCGTCGGCGAGGTGCGCGACGAGCACGACCCGCACGAGACCCCGGACCTGGCCCCGGCCGGTTCGGACGCGTACGGACGCCGCCTGTACTCGGCGGACGGCGCTGCGCGTACCGACCAGCTGGAGCGGATCGGGCTGCGCGTGCCGGACGGGCCCTACGAGACCCTGGCCGGCCTCATAGCCACCCGGCTGGGCCGGATACCGGCCGTCGGCGACAGCCTTGAGCTGGACGGCTGGCGGCTGGACGTGGTGGACGCCAGCGGGCGGCGCGCCGCGCGCGTGCTGCTGCACGAACCTGTCGAGCCGCACGGCGACAGTGCCGGCCACGGGGCGGAGGATGCCCGATGACCGTCGTCCAGTTGCTGATCGGCCTGGCGACCCTCGTCGTCAACGCCGTCTTCGTCGGTGCGGAATTCGCGCTCATCTCGGTCCGGCGCAGCCAGATCGAGCCGTACGCCGAGCGGGGCGACCGCCGCGCGCGCAGCGTGCTGTGGGCCCTGGAGCACGTGTCCGCGCTGATGGCGGCGGCGCAGCTGGGCATCACGCTGTGCACGCTGGTGCTGGGTGTGGTGGCCGAGCCCGCCATCGCCCACCTGCTGACGCCGTTGCTCGACGCCGTCGGCGTCCCCGGTGGCGTCACGCACGCGATCTCCTTCGCGGTGGCGCTGACGCTGGCGACGTACCTGCACATGCTGTTCGGCGAGATGGTCCCGAAGAACGTGGCGCTGTCGGAGCCGGTGCGCACGGCCCTGTTGCTCGGACCGCCGCTGGTCACGCTCACCCGGGCCATCAGGCCGGTGATCTTCACGGTGAACGCCTTCGCCAACACCCTCCTGCGGCTGCTGCGGGTGGAGGTCAAGGGCGAGGTGTCCGCGACGTTCTCGGACGACGAGCTGGCCCGGATCGTGCGGGACTCCCGCGAGGCCGGGCTCATCGACGGCCGGGCCGGCGAGCGGCTGCACGACGCCCTGGAGCTGGGCCGACGCCCGGTCGCCGACGTGGTGCTGCCCGCCGACCGGGTGGTCTCGGCCCGCCTGGGGATCACCCCGGACGAGCTGGAGCGGCTCTCGGCGCGGACGGGGTACTCCCGCTTCCCGGTCGTGGACGAGCAGCGCATGATCATGGGCTATCTGCACGTCAAGGACGCCCTGGACGCGCCCTCGCGCGACGAGCCGTTCCCGCCGTCGGTGCTCCGGCCGATCGCGCAGGTACGGGCCGAGACCCCGCTGGACGACGTACTCACGGCGATGAGGCGCAGCCGGACCCATCTGGCGGCGGTCCTGGACGCGGACGGGGCGCTGGCCGGCCTGGTCACGATGGAGGACGTGCTGCACGAGCTGTTCGGCCGCCCCACCACTACCTGACCGCGCGGTAACATCGCAGGCGCCATGGAGATGAATGCGTCTTACACCAGTTTCGTCGCGGTCGGCGACTCCTTCACCGAGGGGATGTCCGACGCGCTGCCGGACGGCACCTACCGGGGCTGGGCCGATCTGCTGGCCGCCCGGCTCGCCGCCCGCGAACCGGGTTTCCGGTACGCCAACCTCGCCGTCCGCGGGAAGCTGATCGGGCAGATCGTGGACGAGCAGGTGAGCACGGCCGCCGCGATGCGGGCGGACGTGGTGACCCTGGTGGGCGGCCTGAACGACGCGCTGCGCCCGAAGGTGGACATGGGCCGGGTGCGCGGCCGGCTGGAGGAGGCCGTGGAACGGCTGGCGCCCGCCTGCAAGCAGCTGGTGCTGATGCGCTCGCCCGGCCGCAACGGCCCCGTCATGGAGCGCTTCCGGCCCCGGATGGAGGAGCTGTTCGCCGTCGTCGAGGAGCTCGCCGCGCGCCACGGGGCCCTCGTCGTGGACCTCTACGGCGCCCCGGTCCTCGGCGACCCCAGGTTGTGGGACGTGGACCGGCTGCACCTGACGGACGAGGGCCACCGGCGGGTGGCCGAGGCGGTGTGGCAGACCCTCGGACTGCCGCCCGGCGAGGACTGGCGGGCGGAACTGCCGCCGGCCCGGGCGGCGGGCTGGGCGGCGCGCCGCGCGGAGGACCTGAGGTTCACGCGGGAGCACCTGCTGCCCTGGATCGGCCGCCGCCTGACCGGCCGGTCCTCCGGGGACGGCCGGGCACCCAAACGGCCCGAGCTGCTCCCGTACGCGGCTGCGCACCCCGGCGCGACCGGGCCCTCGTAGCAACACACAATCGGGAGCGGGGCCCGGACCTGCGTAAACGCACAGTCGGGGCGCAAGTAGAATCTCTGCACGTGACAGCCAAGCCCCGCATCCCCAATGTCCTGGCCGGCCGCTACGCCTCTCCGGAGCTCGCCGTCCTGTGGTCCCCCGAGTACAAGGTGACGCTGGAGCGGCGGCTGTGGCTCGCCGTGCTGCGCGCCCAGAAGGACCTCGGCATCGAGGTCCCCGGCGAGGCCCTCGCCGACTACGAGCGTGTCCTGGACCAGGTCGACCTGCCCTCCATCGCCGCGCGCGAGAAGGTCACCCGCCACGACGTGAAGGCCCGGATCGAGGAGTTCAACGCCCTCGCCGGTCACGAGCACGTCCACAAGGGAATGACCTCCCGGGACCTCACCGAGAACGTCGAGCAGCTCCAGATCCGCCTCTCCCTGGAACTGGCCCGGGACCGCACGGTCGCCGTCCTGGCCCGCCTGGGCAAGCTGGCCGGCGAGCACGCCGAGCTGGTCATGGCCGGCCGCTCGCACAACGTCGCCGCCCAGGCCACCACCCTCGGCAAGCGCTTCGCGACCGCCGCCGACGAGCTGCTCGTCGCCTACGGCCGCCTGGAGGACCTGCTGGGCCGCTACCCGCTGCGCGGGATCAAGGGCCCGGTCGGCACCGCCCAGGACATGCTCGACCTGCTCGGCGGCGACGCCGGCAAGCTCGCCGAGCTGGAGCAGCGCATCGCCGCGCACCTGGGCTTCGCCCACGCCTTCACCTCGGTCGGCCAGGTCTACCCGCGCTCCCTGGACTACGACGTGGTCACGGCTCTGGTGCAGCTGGCCGCCGCGCCGTCCTCCATCGCCAAGACCGTCCGCCTGATGGCCGGGCACGAGCTGGTCACCGAGGGCTTCAAGCCGGGCCAGGTCGGCTCGTCGGCGATGCCGCACAAGATGAACACCCGCTCCTGCGAGCGCGTGAACGGCCTGATGGTCATCCTGCGCGGCTATGCCTCCATGACCGCCGAGCTGGCCGGCGACCAGTGGAACGAGGGCGACGTCTCCTGCTCCGTGGTGCGCCGGGTGGCCCTGCCCGACGCGTTCTTCGCGTTCGACGGCCTGCTGGAGACCTTCCTGACGGTGCTGGACGAGTTCGGCGCCTTCCCGGCGGTCGTGGCCCGTGAGCTCGACCGCTACCTGCCCTTCCTGGCCACCACCAAGGTGCTGATGGGCGCCGTGCGCGCCGGAGTGGGCCGCGAGGTCGCCCACGAGGTCATCAAGGAGCACGCGGTCGCCTCCGCCCTCGCCATGCGCGAGCAGGGCGCCGAGCGCAACGAGCTGCTGGACAAGCTCGCCGCCGACGACCGCATCCCGCTGGACCGCGCGCAGCTCGACGCCCTGATGGCCGACAAGCTGTCCTTCACGGGTGCGGCGGGCGACCAGGTCGCCACGGTCGTCTCGCGGATCGAGGAGATCACCAAGCAGCACCCGGAGGCCGCGGGCTACACGCCGGGATCGATCCTCTGACGGATTCCGTCACGACATGAGCACCTGCGCCGCAGCGCTTCCGGGGACCACGTCGTGAGCTACGTAATCTACGTTCTACGTGATCTGCGTGAGCTACGTGAGCTACGCGAGAGCTGCCCGATGGACCCGGTGAGTCTTCGGAGGGGTCATCCCATGTCTGAGGCGGAATCCGCCGGCCCGCCGCCACGCAGCCGCCAGGTGAGGGTCACCTCGATCGCCGCCCTCGCCTCACCGTCGGCGAGGATGGCCACGGCCCTGCCCGGCTTGGACACGAGTTCGATCCCGAACGTGGCGCTGATCTCGTCGGGCGCCGCGGCCGCCGCCGCGCGCCGCACGGCGGTTCCCAGGCCGCTCACCAGCTGGCCCAGCTGGTCGACCCGGGCGGTCAGCTGGTCGAGCGCGCCGACGTCCTCATAGCCGAAGTCCTCAGCGGAATCCGGCACTTCCTCCGGACGGAGCACACTCACCCGGGCCAGTACGGTCTCCCCGCCCGGCAACTCGATCTCCTGAATCCGACGCTCCATCGCCCCCACCCCGCCCCGCCCCGCCGCGGTCCCGGTTGCCCCGGCTACCGGGATTCTTCCCCCACCGGCCCGCGCGACCCGGCCGTCGGCCGCCGCTGCTCGCCCGGGCCCGGGGACAGGTAGGGGGCCGCCTGGACTCAGGGGATGATGAGGACCTTGCCCCGGGTCCGGCCGGCTTGGCCGAGGCGGTGGACGTCGGCGAGGTCGGCCAGTGGACGCGATGCGCTGATGTCGATGCCGATCGCGCCCGCGTCGACGAGTTCCACGAGCGCCCCCAGGTGCGCGACATCGTTGCGGGCGACCATGTGCATCGCACTCACGCCGGCGTCGGCAGGCGGCTCGATCGGGGTTGCGATCGACACGATCCGCCCGCCCGCGCGCACCAGAGGGGCCAGAGCCGCGGCGTCCTGCGGGCTCAGCGGGACGAGGTTGAGCAGCGTGTCCACCGGGCCGTCGAGCGCGGCGGACACCGGTCGGGCTGTGTAGTCGACGACGTGGTCCGCGCCCTGCCGCAGGACTGCCTCGGTGCTCCGAGGACCGGCCGTGGCGATCACCTCGGCCCCCGCGTGCTTGGCAAGCTGCGTGACGAAGCCTCCGACGCCGCCACCCGCACCGTTGACCAGCACCCGCTGGCCCGTCTCCACCTTCCCGTGCTCGAACACCGCCTGCCAGGCCGTCAGGCCGGCGACGGGAAGCGCCGCAGCGTGCGCGAGAGGGACGGACTTCGGTGCCGCGGTCAGCACGGCGGCAGGCGCCCGGGCGTACTCGGCAGCCGCACCCCCGCTGTCGAGCCGTCCGACGACCCGGTCGCCGACGGCGAAGCCCTCCACCCCTGCGCCGACCTCGGCCACGGTACCGGCGACGTCCCAGCCGAGGGTGTAGGGCAACTCCACGGGGAGGAACGCCTGCAGCAGTCCGGCCCGCAACGCGGCCTCGGTGGGATTGAACGAGGTCGCGGCGACACGGATGAGCACGTCACCAAAGGCGGGTCGCGGAAGCGGAACATCGTCGTAGCGAATCGCGGAGGCATCGCCGTACTCGTGGATACGTGCGGTCTTCATCATCGTCATGCCATGAACCTACGAACGCAGATGAAGACGATCCATGCGCGATACTGCCCACTTCATACGCGTTCATCTCGCGCCCGTACTCTCAGGGAATGGATGTACTCAGCGACGTAGTCGCGGTGACGCGGACCGGCCGGCCCCGGTCCGCGTATGTGCGGTGGCATGCCCCGTGGGGGCAGGAGTTCGCTTCCGTACCGGGGTCTGCCGGTTTCCAGGTGATCCTGCAGGGTTCCTGCTGGCTCCTGCCTGCGGAGGCGGAGCCCGTCCAACTGCGCACGGGTGACGTGGTGTTCCTGCCTCACGGCAGCGGGCACGCGCTGGCCGACAGCCCCGAAACCCCGGTGACAGCCCCTGCCTGCGGCCCCGAGGACCCGGAACCGCACGCCGCCTACGCCTCGGACAGCGTCGACAGGAGCGGAGCCGGTGGTCCGGCCACCGTCTTGCTCTGCGGGGCGTACCAGCTCGATCCGTCCCGCACACACCCGCTGTTGCTGACCCTCCCGGATCTGATCCACTTGCCGGCGCACCCGGACCGCCGTGTCGAGTTGGACTGGGCGGTGAAGCTGCTGGCCGCCGAGCTGGAGACCCCGAGCCTGGGCACGGACGCGGCCGTCCCCGCGCTCCTGGACACACTGCTGCTCTACATCCTGCGCATCTGGTTCACCGAACGGCCCACCGGAGGGGACACCACCGGATGGGCCGCCGCGCTGAACGACCCGACGGTCACCGCCGCCCTCCACGCCATCCACCGCGATCCGGCAGCCCCCTGGACAGTGGCGAAGCTCGCTGCGGAGTCCGGGCTCTCCCGGGCACCCTTCGCCAGGCGCTTCGCCCGGCTGGTCGGCCAACCGCCCCTCGGCTATCTGACGTGGTGGCGGATGACCACGGCAGCGCGCCTGCTCAGGACATCGGACGCACCGCTGAGATCCATTGCCGCCCAGGTGGGCTACACCTCCGAGTTCGCCTTCGCCAACGCGTTCAAACGCACGCACGGGACCGCACCCGGGGCCTACCGGCGGAAGAGCTGACCCGCAGCGGCACACCTGGGCCCGTTCATTCGTGCCCGGCTGGGTGCCTCGCCCGTCTACGGCGGGTCGACCACGGTGACCATGGCCGTCAGCTGTGGCGAGTGGTCCGCGCCCCACTGGCCCACGTACACGGCGATCCAGCGGCCCTCGATCTGCCAGAGGTGCACGTGGTCCGTGGCCCCGCACACTTCTTGCCACGGCTGCGGGAGCTCCTCGCCGATCGAGCGCGCCCGCAGCCCGGCCAGCCAGAACACGTCCGGCTCGCCCCACCGCTCGGTCAGCCGCAGTATGAGCGCCGCGTACTCGGCCGAGGCCTGGTCCTCCGCGGCCACCCGCCCGGCCGCGTCCTCGTCCCCGTACCAGCGGCTCCCGCCCAGCTCCGCGAGGTGGTAGCCGGGCCCGCTGACGCCCACCTCGGACCGCCCCCGGACGTCGGGGAAGTCACGCGTCCGGAGCCGGTCGATCGTCTCGAGATGCTCTGCCGTGGTCATGCCGCCAGTATCCCGGCGACCACTGACAACTGGCCCGGCGTCACGCGTTGCGGCGGCGTATCGCGATCCAGCCGGCCGTCACCGCAGCCCCGGCCCACAGCGCCAGCACTCCCAGACCCGTCCAGGGACCCAGGTCCCCGTGTGCCTCGATGCGCATGACCATCTGTCCGGCGCGGTCGGGCATGAACTGGGCGAACCCGCCCGCGGCCTCGCCCACGATGAAGGAGACCATGAGCACGAACGGTATGAGGAGGCTCAGCACCGCCGCCCCGCTGCGCAGCACGGCCGTCAGTCCCGCGGCGAAGAGCGCCATGAGCGTCAGGTAGACACCGCTGCCGACGATCGCCCTGACCGTGCCCGGCGCGCCCAGATCGATCGCGTACTGTCCCATGAACTGCTGGCCGGCGACGAAGGTGACGAACCCTGTGACCTCGCCGACCAGGAAGACGAGCAGGGCCACCATGGAGATCTTCGACAGGTAGAAGCGCGTCCGGTCCGGCACGGCCGTCAGGGTGGTCCGCAGGGCGCCGTTGTGGAACTCGGCGGAGAAGGCGCTCGCCCCGAAGGCGATGGCGGCTATCTGGCCGAAGTTGATGCCGTAGTAGGCGGCGAGCAGGGGATCGCTGCCCATGCTGCCGGCTTCGGCCGTGCCGATCGCCGCGGCGGTGAGGGTCTGGATGCCGGCCGTCGCCACGAGGACGGACGTCAGCGCCGTAAGCGTGCCACGGAGGGACCGTATCTTGATCCATTCTGCGTGCAGGACGGGGATGGTGGGCAGAGCGGTGCTCATGGCGGAGCCTCCTTGGGTGGGAACGGGCGTCAGGGGCGGGTGACAGCGGATGTCAGGGGCGGGCGGACGTGAACTGGGCGTGCTCCGCGGTGAGGCCGAGGTAGGCCTGTTCCAGCGAGGGGCGTTCGTCGGCGAGCTCCAGCATGGGGATGCCTTCGCGGGCGGCGAGGCTCCCGAGCTGTACGGCCGGAATGCCCTCCACGGTCCAGACGCCGTCTCCGGCGTCCACCAGTTCCAGCCCTTCGCGGGCGAGGGTGGCGCGCAGCCGTATCGGATCCGTGGTGCGCATCCGGGTCCTGGCCGTGCTGTGTGCATCGATGAAGTCCTTCATCGACATGTCGGCCAGCAGCTTGCCCCGGCCGAGGACGACCAGGTGGTCCGCCAGGAGGGCGGTCTCCCCCATCAGGTGGCTGGAGACCAGGACGGTGCGGCCCTCCGTCGCCAGCTCGCGCATCAGCTCGCGTATCCAGATGATGCCCTCGGGGTCGAGCCCGTTGGTGGGCTCGTCCAGCAGCAGCACGCCCGGGTCGCCCAGCAGGGCGGCGGCGATGCCGAGGCGCTGGCGCATGCCCAGTGAGAAGGTCTTGACGCGGCGTCGGGCGGCCGCGGCCATTCCGGCGCGCTCCAGGACCTCGTCCACCCTGCGGGTGGGGATGCGGTTGCTGACGGCGAGGGCGAGCAGGTGGTCGCGGGCGGTGCGGCCGCCGTGGGCCGCCTGCGCGTCCAGGAGGGCGCCGACGTGGTACAGCGGGTCCGTGAAGTCGGTGTAGCGGTGCCCGCCGATCGTGGCGGTGCCGGAGGTGGGCCGGTCCAGGCCCAGCAGCAGGCGCATCGTGGTGGACTTGCCGGCGCCGTTGGGGCCGAGGAAGCCGGTGACCCGTCCCGGCAGGACATCGAAGGTGAGGTGGTCCACGGCCCGGGTCGTGCCGTATTCCCTGGTGAGTTCGCGGATCTCGATCTCGTTCATGGCTCAAGACTCGCCGCAGCCCCCCTCCCCGTTCCTCCCCCGTCCGGGGGGATCGTCTCCCCCGCACGGGGGAGACGCCGGTGATCGTCCGCCTGTCACGATGCACGCATGCACAGTCTCATTCGCGCACCGCTCCAGGGAGTGACGTACTCCCGCTGGCTGCATCTCGTCGTGCCCACACTCGTGGTCGCGGTCTGGATGTTCATAGAGCCTGCCTGGCCGTGGATGCCGGCATTGATCATCGCGCCCCTCGGACTGATTCCCTGGGTCCGCCTCGCCGAGGGCCTCCAGGCCCAGTTCCTGCTCGTCCCGCGCGACCGCCAGGCGGACGAGCCGATCGTCTCGACGACAGTTTCCGCCAGATGGGGCGACCGGTGGCGCACCGTGCTGTGGCTGGAGATACGGCTGGTCCTCGCCTTCCTGGCGATGTACCCCACCGTCTGGCTGCCGGCCATGACGGTCGAGCTCCTCCAGGGCGCGTTCGGCCAGCCGCTGACCGGCGACCCGATGCTGACGCTGCTGCTGCCGGCGCTGCCACCACCGTGGCTGTATGCCGTCCTGATCCCCGTGCCGATCGTCCTGCTGCTGCTGATAGTGGTCCTCCTGGGGCGGCTGGTCACCACGATCGCCGCACGGCTGCTGGGCCCGTCGGCCGCCGAGCGGATGACGGCCCTGGAGAAGCGCACCGAGAACCTGTTGGAACGGACGCGGATCGCACGGGAGTTGCATGATTCGATCGGTCACGCGCTGACCGTGGCCGTGATGCAGGCGGGCGCGGCGCGGGCGGCGGGGGACCCCGAGTTCACCGAGCGGGCGTTGATCGCGATCGAGGAGACGGGCCGCGCGGCGCTGGAGGACCTGGAGCGCGTGCTCCTCGTCCTGCGCGAGTCGGCTCAGCCGGTGTCGCAGCGGCCCACGCTCACGGAGGCTGACCGGCTGCTGGACTCGGCGCGTGCATCAGGGGCGGAGGTCGATGCGGAACTGTCAGGTCCGCTGGAGCAGTTGCCCGGGCCGGTCACCCGTGAGGGGTACCGGATCCTGCAGGAGGCGCTCACGAACGTGCTGCGCCACTGCGGTCCGGTGCCCGTGCGGGTGCGGGTCGAGATGGACGTCGGCCGACTCGACCTGGAGGTGACCAATCCGCTGCCGACAGGGCGGCCGCCGGCCATGCAGGGTTCGGGGAGCGGGCTGCGCGGGCTGCGGGAGCGCGCGGCGCTGCTGGGCGGAAGGGCTGATTCCGGTCCGCACAAGGGGGATTGGAGGGTGCGCGTCCGGCTTCCGTTGGACCGAATAGGCTGACCGGATGCCGGTCACCGTACTTCTCGTCGACGACGAACCCCTGGTCCGCGCGGGTCTGCGCGCCGTTCTCGAAGCCCAGCCCGACATCGAGGTGGTGGGGGAGGCCGCCGACGGGGCGGCCGTGATCCCGCTCGTCCGGCAGTTGCGGCCGCACGTGGTGGCGATGGACGTGCGGATGCCGCTGCTGGACGGCATCGAGGCGACGAAGGCGGTCCTGAGGACGATCCCCGATCCACCGAAGATCCTGGTCGTCACCACCTTCGAGAACGACGAGTACGTCTACCGGGCGCTGCGGGCCGGGGCGGACGGGTTCCTGCTCAAGCGGGCCCGGCCGTCGGAGATCGTGCACGCGGTCCGACTGGTGGCGGAGGGCGAGACCTTGCTCTTCCCCACCGCGGTCCGCTCGCTGGCCGCCGAGTACGGCAACCGCGAGGCCCGGGAGACGCTGGAGCGGGCCGCGCTGACGGAGCGGGAGGAGGTGGTGCTGCGGCTGATCGCCCGGGGGCTGACGAACGCGGAGATCGCCGCCCAGCTGTATGTCGGGACGGAGACGGTGAAGTCGCATGTGAGCGCCGTGCTCGCGAAGCTCGGGGCGCGGGACCGGACCCAGGCGGTGATCACCGCGTACGAGTCGGGGTTCGTCTCCCCGGCCTGATCCCACGGCCTGGTCCACGGGCTGGTCCACGGGCTGGCTGATCCACGGCCTGATCCCCGGCCTGGTCCACAGGCTGGTCCCGGCCTGGTCCACGGGCTGATCGGAAGGGTGGTTCCGGCGCAGGGGGACCGCTTCTCGCCGCTGCCCGGGCAGCGCAGTACGATCCGGCTGACAGGCGCGCGAGCTGGGAGGACACACGTTGGGGCAGCTGACCGGCGGGGATCCCTCTCTGCTCCGGCGGATCAATTCGGCCGTGGTGCTGCGGGCACTGCGCGCGGCCGGATCGCCGACGCTCACGGACCTGACCCGGGTGACCGGGTTGTCCCGGCCCACCGTTGAAGGGGTCGTGGAGGGGCTGATGGGCACCGGCCTGGTGGTCGAGGCCGTCGCGGAGGAAGGTGCCAGACGGCAAGGGCGGCCTGCACGCAGGTTCCGGTTCCGGGCCGAGGCCGGGCATCTGCTCGGCATCGAGATCGGCTCGCACCGGGTCGCGACCCTGCTGTCCGGCCTCGACGGCCGGGTGATCGGGGCCGGCACGAAGGAGGTCGCCGAGACGGCGTCGGCCGACGAGCGGCTGGAGAAGGTCCGGGCGTGCGTGGCGGACCTGCTGCGCCGTGCCGGGGTGCCCCGGGACTCGTTGCGCGCGGTCGGGGTGGCCAGTCCCGGCATCGTGGAGGCCGACGGTACGGTGCGGCTGGGCACGGCCCTGCCGGGCTGGACCGGGCTGCCGCTCGGCGACCGGCTGAAGCGGTCGTTCCGGTGCCCGGTCCAGGTCGAGAACGACGCGAACGCGGCGGCGGTCGGTGAGCACTGGAAGGGGGCCGCGCAGGGCATCGACGACATGGTGTTCGTGATGGCCGGCCTCAGCCCCGGGGCCGGCTCGCTGATCGGGGGGCGGCTGCACCGCGGGTTCGGCGGGGCGGCGGGGGAGATCGGCGCACTGCACCTGCTGGGGCGCGAGGCCAGGCCGGAGAAGCTGCTGTCCACGACCGGGGAGCCGCTGCACCCGCTGGACGAGCAGGCCGTGGCGGAGGTGTTCGCCCGGGCCAAGCGGGGGGACGAGCGGGCGGTGGCCGCGCTGGACCGTTTCATCCAGCGGCTGGTGCACGACGTCGCCGCGTTGGTGCTGGCCATGGACCCGGAGCTGGTGGTGGTCGGCGGCTGGGCGGCAGGGCTGGACGGGGTGCTGGACCCGCTGCGCCGGGAGCTGGCCCGCTACTGCCTGCGGCCGCCGCGCGTGGCGCTGTCACTGCTGGGCGAGGCAGCGGTGGCGACCGGTGCGCTGCGGCTGGCGCTGGACCAGGCGGAGGAAGAGCTGTTCGCCATCGAGAAGACGGTGACCGCCCGCCGCTGACCGCTCCCGCGCTCGCCCCCGAGCCCCAGCCGCCGGCGGCCGGGAGGACTCCCGGCGGCTGCGGTCCCGACGCCCCCGCGGCCAAGCCGGCTGCCGCACGGCTGAAGTCCCCACCCTCCTACGGCCGAGCGGGCTTCCCCGGCCCTCAGGTCCCACGCGTCTACGGCCGAGCCAGCTGCCCCACGACTGAAGTCCCCACCCACCTGCGACCGAACGGCTCCCCCGGCCCTCAGATCCCACCCGCCTACGGCCGAGCCGGCTCCCCCACGACTGAAGTCCCCACCCACCTACGGCCGAGCGGGCTTCCCCGGCCCCAAGGTCCCACCCGCCTACGGCCGAGCCAGCTCCCCCGCGGCTGGGGCCCCATCCACCCGCGGCTGGCCGGGCCCCGGACCCTCACCTGCCCACCGCCGACCGGGCCCCCGCGCGCTTCCCCACCCGCCGCTGACGGGCCTCCGCGCGTACCTTCCCTCACCTGCCCACCGCCGACCGGGCCCCCGCGCGCTTCCCCACCCGCCGCTGACGGGCCTCCGCGCGTACCTGCCCCGCACCTGCCCGCCGCCGACCGGGCCGCGGGCTTCCCCGCCCGCCCCGCCTGCTCGGCTCCGCCGGCCCTTGCCGGCCCGTGGTCTCCCTCGGCGGTACCGGCCGTCCGGCCGGCCGTCGGCCGTCACCTTCTGCGCGGCATCGGCCCGGGCGTCCCCGGGGCCGTACGGCTTCCGTCCTCGGCGCTCGCCTGCCCGCTCCCCCTCCCCCCGTCCCCCGCCCCGCACACCGCCGTGCCCGACGCGCGTGGCCCGGTCCCAGGGTGCTGGGGCCGGGCCACGGACGACGGAGAGGGTGAGGGTGAGGGTGAGGGTGAGGGCGAGGTGTCAGGCGAGGTGGGCGTGGTTCAGGAGGCCACGCTGACGGTTGGGGCGTCGGTGATCTGGACGTCGCCCGAGTCGCCGAAGGTGAGGCGGCAGGTGTCGGCGCGGTAGGTGGCGACCGAGACCGCCGCCGTGCCCGCCGCGGTGAAGTACCGGGTGGTGACCAGCAGGACGGGGGCGCCGGGCAGCCGGTCGAGCTCCTTGGCGTCGTCGGCGCGGGCCGAGCCGAGTTCCACGGAGCGGTCCTGGCCGTCGAGCGCCAGCTTCTGGAGCTCGCGCAGGACGGCGCGGGCCCGGGCCGGGCCGGACGGGGCGTCGAGGGGGGACAGCCCGGGCACGCAGGCGGCCGGTACGTACAGCAGCTCCGCCGCCACGGCCTGCCCCTGGGTGATCCGGGTGCGCCGTACGGTGTGGACGGCCTCGCCCTCGGCGCTGCCCAGCAGCTTCAGGACGGCCGCGGGAGGCACGGCGTCGCTCGCACCGACGAGCTCCCACCCGTCGACGGACTCGCGCGGCCAGCCGTGCTGCGCGCTGGCGACGGCGACGCCGACCCGCGGCGGGGCGACGGTGGTGCCGACTCCGCGGCGGCGCTGGAGGCGGCCTTCGAGCTCCAGCTGTTCCAGGGCCTGGCGCAGGGTCGCGCGGGCGACGCCGAAGCGGGCGGCGAGCTCACGCTCGTTGGGCAGTACCTCGCCGACCTCGAAGTCCCGGTCGAGCGCCTCGCTGAGCACCGTCTTGAGGTGCCAGTACTTCGGCTCCGGCACCGTTTCGAGCTGCGTGGTCCCCACCCTGAGTCCTCCTGCCTCGCTGCAATCGCCGTGTTCCAGCGGCAGTTCCGCGCCTTTGTTTATTAAAGGTTCTTGCACTATCCCTGCGACGATAGGACGGTGCACCCCCTTGGTCAAGACCAATCCTCATACCTTTGCCGGGCAGATCGGGCATACGTATCAAGCCGTTCACGCGATGTTCGCAGCGCCGCCGGCGGCCTGAAGTGGGTGTGGCGGCTTCGGGTCGGCGGGGAGTCGCGACGCCCGCCGAGCCCCGGCAAAGGCCGTCAAGAGGCTTGTAGCGGAGGGCTACCCGGCGGTAATGATTACTGACAGCGAGTCTCACAGCGCCTGACCGTCCGCACGACGAGGAGCAGCAGCATGACCGCCACGGTCTCCTTCACGATCGATTCCCCTCACGGCCCCCGCACCGCCACCGCCGCCTACGAGCGCACCGGCACGGGCGAACCCCTCCTGCTGCTCCACGGCATCGGCCACCACTTCCAGGCCTGGCACCCGGTGACCGGCATCCTGGCCGCCGAGTACGACGTGATCGCCGTCGACCTGCCCGGCTTCGGCGCCTCCGCGGCCCTGCCCGACGGGGTCCCGTACGACCTCGACACCGTGGTCCCGGCCCTGGGGGCCCTCTGCGCGGCCCTCGGCGTCGAACGCCCGCACGTGGCCGGCAACTCCCTGGGCGGGCTGCTGGCGCTGGAGATGGGCCGCCGCGGACTGGTCCGGTCGGTCACCGCCCTCTCCCCCGCCGGCTTCTGGACCCAGGGGGAGCGCCGGTACGCCTTCGGAGCCCTGCGCGCGATGCGCGCGGGCGCCCGGGCGCTGCCCGGTCCGGCCGTCGCCGCCCTCGCCCGCAGCGCCGCCGGACGCGCCGCGCTGACCAGCACGATCTACGCC
>NZ_WTFF01000138.1 GCF_019400985.1 Streptomyces bambusae | reverse complement strand
CAGCATCGACCTCCACGGGCAGGATCGGCGCCGTCCAGTCCCAGGCATCCGGGGTGTGCGCCGCCATCAGCGGCGTCACGGTCAAGACGGAGAACAGCATCGCCCCGCCCACGATCAGCCACGTGCCTACCGACAGAGCACGCTCGCATGAACGCACCTGAGCGTCGTTCATGCGGCCGTCTCCGTCCCGGTGTCCGCCGTTCCGCGGCGGCCGGCGCGGCGGCCGTTGACCGTGGCGTGTTCCGGGGTGAGGGTCAGGGCGTTCATCCACGGCGCGCCGCCGCGCTTGGCCCGGTACATCTGCTCGTCCGCCAGCCTTAGCAGCGCCGAGACGTCGGCGGTGTCCGTAGCCGGGTCGTAGGCGACCGCGCCGACGGAAGCGCCCACCGTGAACACGTGGCCGTCGGCGTGAACGCCCTCTTCGAGGACCTGGGTCAGCTCGGTCAGAGTCCAGAGCAGGTCCTCGCGACTGAACACAGGGGCCACGGCGGCGAACTCGTCCCCGCCGAGGCGGACGACGATGCCCGCGTTGTCGGCGGCCCAGTAGCTCAGCCGCTGCCCGGTGGCGCGGAGTACGGCGTCCCCGGCGGCGTGGCCGTGCGTGTCGTTGATCTCTTTGAACCGGTTGAGGTCGATGACGTAGACAGCGCTCCGCCCCCGGGTCAGCATCTGCGTGGCCCGGTCGGCGAACGCATCCCGGGTCAGCAGACCGGTCAGGGGGTCGCGGCGGGCGGCCTCGATCCGGCGCCGCAAGCGGAGGCTGTGCAGGGACCAACCGGCCGCGACGGGCAGCGCGGCGGACAAGGCGGTCAGGGTGTGGCTCATGCCGCCGCCCCCTTGCGGGCCGTGCGGCGGCTGGCGGGCCGCTGCATCAGGGGGACGACGTTGAACAGCTCCGGGGCGCGGGCCTCGATCACCCGGGCGGCGATCCGGCTCACGTCGTCGGGCAAGTCGGGGTTGTCGGCGAGGATGTCACGGGCCGCGTCCAGACGGGCCGCGCGCTCTTCCTCGCTCTCACCCTCCACCCCGAGCCACAGCTCCAGCGGGGTACCCAGGGCCAGTTCGATGAACTCGTTGACGCTGACGGCCTCCTGGCCGCCGATGTACGTACGCATCACTGCTCTCCTGAAGTCGAAGGGACACCGGGGCGGTCGCGGTCCTTTGGCGAGAGGCGACCAGCCCCAGAAGGTGGAACCGAACTGCGCGGCTCCCCACACCCCGCCCGTACGTGACGGGCGGAGGAGGCAACCGGCCGCAGCACGGCGAGCGCTGCGGAAGGGTGCGAGGGCTGCGCGAGCGATATCGGGCCGAGGCCCGAACCGCCTCGCGCAACGGCTGTACGGTGACGCGAAGGGCGCGGCCGGCCGTACGGGTCCTGTACGGCCGGCGCCCGCAGATGTCGGAGGAACACAGCGGCCTCCAGGTCGGAGGGGCGAGGCTTCACCGGCACACCGTTGCCACGGCACTCCGGTCCCGAGCCTGAGAATCGGGCGCGTCATGGTCACTGCTCTGACGCCAGCAGGGCGGCACGTACCGGGTGGCGCCCCCGAGGGGACGTTCTCCAGAGCCAGCACGCAAAAGAAGTGGCCGCCGGCGACAACCCGTCGCCATGGGGACGGGGCTCACGCCCCGTCTCGTCACACTTGGCACGCTGTTCAGTTCTGAAGGATCAAGTGCTTCCTTCAGACCCCTTTCGAGGGCCCTCCGGGCACGGCTCGCTACAGGCATCGATGCAGGTCAGCGGCCAGGAAGTCGCCGCCTCGCGCTGTATGCGATACACGCTTGAACGTGTATCTCACATTGGCGACCCTGATTGCGCTTGTCAAGCTCTTCGCTCAACCGGGGTTCCGCTCGATGTGCCTTCAGAGTGCCGTCAGGGGACGGGACGAAGTCACCGCGTCCCTGGACGACTTGGGACGTCCTCGGTAGCGTTCCGGGGGTCGAGTACGTCCCTGGACGTCCCTGGGGGTGGGATGGCTAACGAGCGCTTGCGATCCGCGATGTTGACGCAGGGCATCACCGTTGAAGCCCTGGCAGAGCACGTCGGGGTGGACCCCAAGACCGTGGAACGCTGGATCACCAAGGGTCGGGCGCCGTACCGCCGCCATCGCCTGACGATCGCGGCGATGCTGCACGAGGACGAGTCGTACCTGTGGCCGGACGGCTTGCCCGACACGCAGCGCAAGGACGCGGCCGACGCCGAGGTCCTGAAGGTGTACCCGCACCGGTCCTACGTGCCGGCCGAGCTGTGGCTCCAGATGTTCGGCAGAGCCGAACGAGAAATCGGCGTACTGGTGCACGCGGGCGTCTTCCTCGCCGAAAACCCTCGATGGACGCAGCTCCTCAAGCTGAAGGCCGCTCAGGGAATTCGGGCCCGCATCCTGCTCGGCGACCCGGAAAGCCCGGAGATCCAGCGCCGCGGCATGGAAGAGGAAATCGGAGAGGGCGTGGCCTACAAGGTCCGCGAGGTCATGAAGCTCTACCGCCCGCTCTACTCGGTTCCGGGCATCGAGTTCCGCCAACACAGGTCGACCCTGCACAACTCGCTGTATCGCTCGGATGACGAGTGGCTGGTGAATACGCAGGTGTATGGGGTAAGCGCGCCCCTGACCCCAGTTCTCCACCTGCGCCGGGTGGCTGGCGCCGAGCTGGTCTCGACATATCAGCAGAGCTTCGAGAAAGTGTGGACCGAAGCTGTCCCGCTCGAAAGGTGACCATGAGCCGCCGCACCGACTACTTCAACGACCCTTCCGCCCCCAAGGCCAACAGCATCGTGCCCGCCGTCACGGCCTTCGTCGTCAATGACGCGGGCGCTGTCCTGATGGAACGCAGGTCGGACAACGGACGCTGGGGAATGCCGGGCGGCGTCCAGGAGATTGGCGAGAACATCGCCGGAACGGTGGTCCGAGAGGTTCGCGAGGAGACCGGCATCACCGTTGAGGTCATCGGCCTGGTGGGCATTTTTACCGACCCCGGGCACGTCATCGCGTTCGCGGACGGCGAGGTTCGCCAGGAGTTCTCGCTCTGCTTCCGCGCACGGCCGGTCGGCGGCAAGATCGAGGTGAGCTCCGAATCCCTTGAGGTCCGTTGGGTCCCCCGATCCGAGGTCGACTACCTCGACATGTCGCCGACCACGCGCCGGCGCCTCGAAGAGGGCTTCCGGGAGTCCCCGGTCCCCCGGATCAGCTGAGCGCCAGGCGCTCCGCCTCGGCGCGACGCTGCCTCACCCGAGCAACCCTTGCCAGCAACTCGGGCCGGGCCGCGGAGACGGCTCGATAGACGACGTGCTCGTGGCCATATCGGTCCAGCACTTCCACCAGCCGCTCGCCGGGGTCGACCAGGGCGCCGGTGGGGCTGCTCGTGAGGTCGCAGAAGGTGATGGCATCCACCAGATCGGGCTCTGCGGGGCCGAACTCCGCGAGGGCATCATTCAGCCCCAGCTCGGATGCCTCCCATGGCGACGATGTGTGGAACGCCACGAGACTGCACAGCCGTGGATCGGCTCCGACCACATCGCGCAGGTACCGGGCCCCGTCAATCATGTGCTGCCCGGTGTCGACGGCGACCCGGGCGTAGCCGACATCGTGCGCGATGGCTGCCGCCGCCAACAGCTCGGCGTCGCTTCCAAGGGCCGGGGCCAGGGTCAGGGCCTGCGAATAGACGCGCTTCGAGTGGGCCCACCGGCTCGGCAGGCTCTCGGCGAGCAGCGACTCCGCGAGGTCATGGGCCCACTTGGCCAGCTGCATGTACTTGCCTCCGACGTCGTTGGGATTCAGGTGGCGCTGCTGACGAATCTTCCTACCCCATGTTGAGCCCGGACGTGCCCGGACGTCTCCAGTTCCCGGACAGCGCGACGCACCGTGCCGCGGGCGACCCCGTAGGTCTCGGCCATGACCGCCTCGCTGGGCAGGCGGGCGCCGACGGGAAGGGCGCCCTCCCGAATCTGCTTCAGCAGGTCCGCCATGATCCGCTCGTACGGTGCCCGCTGGGCACCCCCGGGGACCTGCCGGCCGACCCCGGCGACCGTGGCGACATCCCCGGACTCCTCCAAGGCGCGCAAGGCTCGCCGTACGGTCGTACGAGCCACCCCGAACTCGCGCCCGATCTCGGCCTCGGACGGAAGGCCGTCCGCGTAGCGACCCTCTGCGATCCGCGCTCGCAGCGACTCCGAGATGAGCAAGTAGGTTCCTCGCGGACTGGCCTGCGGCACGCAGCCTCCCTTTCCCGGGCCCCGGCGACCGTGGGCAACCATCCCAGCTTCGCACGGTGGGCGCGTCCCCGAAGCCGTCGCGCCAGCTTCTGAGCGGTGCGTGGCGCACCCTCGCGTGTGACTGGCGTGTGGGTTTCACACGAACGTGATCTTGCGAGGCTGTACATGCAGGTCAGGACCGGTCTCCGCTGATACCTGATCATGCCCTCCGGAGCCGTGTGCGCAGGTTCGAATCCTGCCGGGGGCACCCAGAACAAGGGCGCGGACATGACGGCTTTGCCGGGACTGTCCGACCCGGGTGCCAAGATCGGGTGTCAGCACTTCGGTGCGGGCGCCCGATTTTTTTGTTCCGCGAGTAGCCGTGGGTGATGGGGAGAACTCTTCCGTGGCAGCCCGCGAGCAGGCATCTCGATGAGGGGGCCGGCATCGCGCGAGCGCGGACGGTTCGGGGCGGGCGGGGCAGGCCGGGGAGCGCGAGCTGAACGTACTCCCCGAGGACTGGTGATCGTCGGCTGGGAAAAGGCTTGTTCAGCGGCCCGCTCTCCCGAGCACCGTGTTCCGGCCCGCGCTGCGGTCAGCGTCGTTTGCGCTTTCCGCCGACGCGACGGGCGGGCCGCTTCGTACGCCGGGAGCCGGCCCGGGCCTCGCCGCCGGTCAGGAAGGTCCGCCAGGCTCGGCGGGCCTGTTCGGCGGTGGCGCGGTCGGGGTGGTGTGAGAGCGGCTGCGCGAGGAAGGCGGTGATGTGCGGGTCCGCCGCGGTGAGGGCCATGAGCAGGGCCGGGCCGCCGCCGGGCCAGTCCGCCGCGGCCTTGTCGAAGGCGGCACGCAGCCCGTCGAAGAGGCCGGGCTCCGGCTCGTTCTCGTTCGCGGTCATGCGGTGGTCGAGGGATGCCGCCAGCCGCACGGCTTCGAGCTCGTCGACCAGACGCACCGCGCGGGCCGACAGCGGCACGGCGGGGGTGGCCGGTGCCTGCCCTCGTGCGGACAGGAGCTGTTCGGCCCAGGCGCCCAGCACGGGGTCGGCCAGCAGCCGGTGCAGGGTCTCATCAGGTACGGCGGTGCCGTCGAGCGCGGTGAGCAGGGCTCGCCTCCTGGCCGGCTCCGGCCCGGGGCAGGGGGCGGCGAGTGCCTCGAACAGAGGGGTCCATCCGTCGGTCCCGTGCGCGGCCAGCCAGTCGCCGAGGGTCTGCCGGGCGACCGGCTTCGGCCAGTACCGGGCCGCCGCCACCATACGTTCCGCGTCCCAGCCGCGCATCTGCTCCCGGGTGGGGAAGACATCGGCGGCCGCGCCTCCGATGCCCGGGAGGAGGGCCTCGCGCAGCAGGGCGGTGCCGAGGGGGGTGAGGCTGAGGGCGTCTCCGGTGCGTTCGGTGGCACCCAGGGCGGCCAGGCCGTCCATCAGGTGTACCAGCCGGGTGGCGGCCGGTTGCAGGCCCTCGCGGTCGGCAGCGGTGAGCGTGGGAATGCCGAGGATCGCGGACAGGGTCTGGAGGTCGGGCAGTTCGTAGTCCCCGGTGGCCGGGCCGCCCGACGCCACAGGGGCACTCTCGTGCTTGGGCGGGACGAGCCACATGTCGCTGAGGGCGGCCAGGCGGGCCACTGACTGCGCCGTTCCGGCTTGCTCGCACAGGAGGTAGAGCGTGAGCATGTGCTCGCCCTCGTACTCCTCCGCGGTCTTCTCGTCCTCGGCCAGCTGCGCCAGCAGGGCGCCCAGCATGTTCAGCGCCAGGCCGGTCAGCTCCGCGGGACCGCCGTCACGCCAGGCTTCGGCAGACGGTCCCGCGCCGAGTACGCCGTCCTGCCCGCGCACCAGGAACCCGGTCGCCAGCGCCAGTTCACGTGTCCGGTCGTCCGCGCCCTCCGGGTCGGCGGCGGCTCGCTCCAGGAGCTGGGGCAGCGGGGTGGCACGCAGCAGTGCGGCCTGATCTTCCGGGGAGGCGGGCAACGGTGCCGGAGGCAGCGGCGCGAACTCGTCACCGACCATCTCCAGGCGTGTCCCGGCCATGGCCTCGGTGAGGGTGAGGAGGGGCAGGGGAGCCGCGCCGCCGCCCGGCGCCAGGTGCGCGAAGGGTCCGTGCAGCAGCGCGTCGAGCCCGGCTGCCGTCCAGCGGTCCGCGAGCACGGCCGCTTGCTCGTCGTACCAGTCGTCCAGCTCGTCGTCGGACAGGCCGGCCGGGGCATCGGCGACCAACGGGCCTTCGCCGGGTCGGGGCCGCACCCGCTCGGCCACCGCCGCGGCCTCCAGCCGTCCGGCGAGCAGCAGCCGGGCCTGCCCGGAGCGCTCCGCGCACAGCGCCTCTGCATAGGCCGCTTCGCCGAGCGGTTCCTCCGCGGAGGACGCGGCGAAGGCGAACGCGGCGCGCCGCTCCGCGTGCGGGCGCGCGGCGAAGACATCCAGCCAACCGCGCACCGCTCGGGGATCGGTGGTGTCCACGCCGTCGGCTCGCAGCAGATTTCCGTACAGCCGCGGCCAGGTCGTACGGCGCGGGCTGGTCATCGCCTGGCGGAAGCCCCCGGCCAGCTCGTGCACCCGGGCCACGAGCTTCGCGTGCCGCTTGGCATTGAGCCGGCCCGCCTCGTGGGTGTGGTCGGCCAGCGCGACCAGCGCCGCCACGTAGTCCGGGAGCTCGTCCTCGGTGGCGCTCACGTAGAGCGGGAGGAGAGTGTGCAGCAGTTCCGCTGCCAGCTCCTCGGTGGGCTCGGGCAAGCCGGTCCGCCGGCGTGCCTCGCACAGCGCGAGCAGGCCGAGGACGGCCTCGGCCGCCCTTGTTTCCAACGGCGCGCCGCGTTCTTCGGCCCGGGCGAGAAACGAGTCCAGATCGAGGAGCAGCGGCGTGGCGATGTTCACTCCGGCAGCGTAGCGGGGCGGCCTTGCCGCCCGGGCCCCGTCAGTGAGATTTCCGTGAGGGCGAACGGAGCGAAACAGGCTGTCCGGTTGGAGAGACGGGCCTTCAGCGCCGTCGGCCTCAGTCACACGATCGGGGGGCGGGTGGCTCGCCAAAGCTGCAAATGGATAGACGGACCTGTAATAGATGCATCTATCCAAGGAGGCACTGGCCCGCTACCGCGGCCAGCCCACGCCGTTCCGCTTCGCGCACTGGGACGAGGCCGTCACCGAACTCCTGCGCATCGCCGACAGCGGCCCCACCGTCGCAGTGATCGACGAGTTCCCCTTCCTCGCCAAGTCCTCCCCCGCCCTCCCGTCGATCATCCAGCGCGCCCTCGACCCGGCCGCCCAGCACACCAACACCCCGGTACGCCTGCTGCTGTGCGGCTCCGCCCTGTCCTTCATGGGAAAGCTGCTGGCCGGCAACGCCCCGCTGCGCGGTCGCGCCGGGCTCGAACTCGTCGTCCCCACCCTGGACTTCCGGCTCGCCGCCGAGTTCTGGGAGATCTCCGACCCGCGCACCGCCCTGATGACCAATGCCATCGTGGGAGGCACCCCCGCTTACCGCCGCGAATTCACCCAGGGCGACACCCCGCAAGGACCGGACGACTTCGACGACTGGGTCGCCCGCGCCGTCCTCAACCCCGCCCGCCCCCTCTTCCGCGAAGCCCGCTACCTCCTGGCGGAGGAACCCGAACTCCACGACGTCGCCCTCTATCACTCGGTACTCGCAGCGATCGCCGCCGGAAACGCCTCACGCGGTGGCATCGCCGACTACCTCGGCCGCAAATCCACCGACTTGGCCCACCCGCTCAGCGTTCTCCAGGACGTCGGCATGATCACGCACGAGACCGACGCGTTCCGCCGCAACCGCTCCGCGTACCGCATCGCCGAACCGCATCGCCGAACCGCTCGTGACCTTCTACCACGCGGTCATGCGCCCGGTCTGGGGGGACCTGGAGCGGCCAGGGCGTGCCACCGCCGTCGGCGAAGCCGAATGGAACGACGTCATGGGGACCGGTCACCTGGAACGCCTCCGGCACGTCCGCGACCTCCTTGCCAAAGGCGGCACCTCGACCGACCGCACCCGGCTGCAGTGCTTCAGCGGCGCGGGCTTCACCGACGATCTGCGCCGCCTCGCCCGCAAGGACCCCGCCGTCCAGCTCATCGACATCGACCGCCTCTACCACGGCGCTTAGCCCGTCGTGCGGGCCACAGCGCCCCCGAGAGTGCAGCGCCACCCGTCCCACCCGTCCCACCCGTCCGCCGTTCCAGCTCGCGCGCCGTCTCGGGGAGTCCCGGGTGTCAGTGGTCTGTACGAGGGGGTCGGGTGGGGATCGGTGGATCTGGGGGTTGGTGGGGTGGGTGGGGGTGCCTAGGGTTTTTCGCAGGACGCCTTGGGCGGTGTCGGGGCCCCTGGCGATGACGAAGGGCGGCGCGGATGCGGGAGTTGGCTCAGACAGCGCGGCAGTGGATCTCGGAGGGCCGGGCGGGGTTCCTCGCGCGGCCCGTCACCGAGCAGGGGTTCGGGCCGCGGGAGCCTGCCGGGGCGGTGCTGGTGGATCCTCGCGGGGCGTGTGCCGGGAGCCTGTACCGGGGGGTCTTCGACCAGGAGTTGGTGGCCGAGGCGGCCGCGGTGCCCGCCGGGGCCACCGCCCGGGTGTGCGAGGTGTCCGTCGGCGGGGACGAGGCCGCCGCGGCGCGGCTGGTCTGCGGGGGCCGGGCCGAGGTGCTGCTCCAGCCGCTGTCGGCCGTACCGGCGCAGTGGTGGGAGCTGTTGGAGCAGGGTGCCGGGGTGGCACTGGTGACGCGGCTCGACGAGGCCGCGGAGCACGCCGAGAGCGCTGTCGTACGGGCGCTGGACGCGCCGGCCGACGACGCCGGGCGGCGGGCGGCCGAGCTGCTGGCCACGCGCCGGGCCGGGCGGGACGCGCTGTACGGGGAGTCCGGGCTGGTGCTCGTCGAGGCGTACCCGTCGGCCCCGTACGTCGTGGTGTGCGGAGGCGGTGAGCTCGCCGAGATCATCGGCCGCCAGGCCCGCCTGCTGGAGTGGGAGGCCGTGACCGCCGAGTCGGCGGCCGAGGCGGAGGAGGTGCTGGCCGCGCACGGCGACGCGGCTTGTCTGGTGGTGCTCACGCACGATCCGGACTTCGACGTACCGGTGCTGAAGGCGGCGCTGGCCGCCGGCATCCCGTACGTCGGCGCCCTCGGCTCACGCCGGACCCAGGCCCGCCGCCGCGAGGGGCTGCTCGCCGCGGGGGTCACGGAGGGCGGGCTGGCCACCGTGCACGGGCCGATCGGCCTCGACCTGGGCGCCCGTACGCCCGCGGAGACGGCGCTGGCCATCTGCGCCGAGATCCTGGGCGTGCTGGGGGGCCGGGAGGTGAAGGGACTGCGGGACTCCGACGGGCCGCTCAACGGCTGACCGGTCGGGTCCGGGGCCCATCGTCCTGGACGAGTAGGTCCGAAGACCTCTTGATCCGACCGTCCGACTCTCGTTGATCCGACCGTCCGACCCGTTGGTCTAACCATCCGACCCGCCCCGGCCGCCCCGGGCCGGCGGCCCGGGGCGGTCCGGGCGGCGGCGTGTTGTCAGTTGCCGCCCAGGGCCTTCTTCAGCTCGGCCTTGTTCATGTCCGAGCGGCCGTGGATGTTGCGGCGCTGGGCCTCGGCGTAGAGCTGGTCGTACGTCGGGCCCTGCGCGCCCTGGTGCGAGCGGCGGCCGCCGCGCTCGCCGGAGGACATGTCCTGGAGGGACTGCTTGCTGGCGGTCTTGGACTCGCCGGCCCGGGCCCGTTCCTTGTTCACGGTCCGGGCGGCGATCTCCTTGGCCCGCTTCTCGGACTCGCCGCGCTGCTCGGCGCTCTCCTTGATGTGCTCGTACTGGCGTTCTCGCTTGGGTGAGGATCCACGAGGCATGAGGCCGCTCCTTTCGGGTGTGGACGGGTGCCCGTGCGTGGCGCTGCGTTGCACGGGCGGGCGCCTACCCCCGGCCGGGGGGCTTCATCCCAGTGCCGACCGATTGGATTATTTGCGTCTTTTAGGGTGATTCATCGCCTTGGTGTGTGCATGGGGTGTATCGGACCGGGTACACGACGTGCATGGACGCGATCCTGACCGACATCGCATGGTTCCTGGTCGTGGGTATTGCCGTGGCCGGGTTCCTGATCGGCATGTTCTGGCTCGGCAGGCGGGTCCGGGACAAGGAGCCCGAACCTCCCACCGCCGAGAGTCAGCCGCACCTGCCGAACGGCGGGGCGGTGCACGAGGTGCGTGAGGAACGCGAGCCGGTCGAGATCCCCGAGCCCGGCCTGCGGCCCCACGACATGCAGGGGTACGGAAACTTCGGCTCCACCAGGGCGCACGACCAGGAAGAGGTCCGGCGCCGGAAGGAGCGTGAGCAGGGACAGAGCGGAGGCTTCGGCAGCGGCGGGCCCAGCTCGTAGCGGCCGGACGGATCGGACTGGACCGGACCGGGCTGGGCGGCTCGGCGCAACGCCGGCCGCCCGGCCCTTCGGGTTGCCCGGCTATGGGTCCGTGCGCAGGCGTAGGACCTCCGGGGGTGGGTGGCGGGTCGCGGTGGCGCGGACCTCGGCCGGGAGTGGGGGCTCCAGCGGGGTGTACGTGACCTCGCCCAGGCCGATGGCCGTGGCGGTGGCGACCTCCGCGGGCTCCGCGACCTCCGCGACCTCCGTAGCGGCCCCTTCTTCGCGCCGGGCCGCGAGCGCCCTGGCCGTTTCGGCTCTGAGCTGGGGTGACAGGGGGCTGGAGACCGCCGGGGGGTCCTCCTCGGCGCCCGGGAGGATCAGGACCAGGGCCTGGGGGCGGCGGGCCGTGCCGGTGTAGCCGATCACCGCCGCGTCCCGTACGTCCGTGTGCCGGAGCTTGCGCCAGGCGCGGCGGCCGGCGGGGTACGGCTGGTCGAGGCGCTTGATCACGAGGCCCTCGATGCCGCTGGCCGGCAGGGTCTCGAACCAGGTCTCGGCCAGTTCCGGGTCGGTGGTCATCGGCACCGGCTGGAGCGGCGGGCCGAGCGGCAGCAGCAGGTCGACCAGGAGGGCGCGGCGGCGTTCGTACGGGCGGGCCCTCACGTCGAGGCCGGCGAGTTCGAGGACGTCGAAGGCCGCGTACGAGGCCGGCAGCGAGGTGGCCAGGGTGGCCGCCCGCGCCGGGGTGGCGGCGGCCCGCCGCTGGACCAACGCGAAGTCCGTACGACCGGCGTGCCAGACCACGACCTCGCCGTCCAGCGTGGTCCCGGGCGGCAGCCGGCCGGCTGCGGCGGCCAGGTCGGGGAAGGCGCTGGTGACGATGCGCCCGGAGCGGGCCTGGAGGACCACACCGGCCGCCGTCCGCAGGACGACCAGCCGGTGCCCGTCGAACTTCGGCTCGTACGCCAGACCCGGCCCGCGCGGCAGGCTGCGTACGGCGGCGGCGAGCGCGACCCGGATCATGGCTGCCGCCTGGTCGAGGGGGTCACGGCTGCCGCCGTGGATCGGCGGGGGCCCTGGTCACGGCAGCGCCCCCGCCCGTTCGGGGTCGGTCAGTGGGGCGAACAGGTCGCCGTCCCGCGCCAGCCGGGCGACGACGTCGTCGGCGAGGAAGTCGAGCGCGGCGGGCGACCGGCACGCCTCGACCTCGGCCCAGGAGACGGGCGCGGAGACGGTGGGCCGGGCGCGGGCCCGCAGGGTGTAGGGGGCGGCGGTGGTCTTGGCGGCCGCGTTCTGGCTGTGGTCGACGAACACCTTGCCGGGGCGCAGGGCCTTGGCCATGCGGTGCACGACCAGGTCCGGGTGATCGCGTTCCGCTTCCTGCGCGAGCCGTTTGGCGTACGCGGAGGCGGTCGCGGAGGGGGTGGGCTCCAGCGGGACCGCCAGGTGCAGGCCCTTGGAGCCGGAGGTCTTGGCGTACGCGGTGAGCCCGTCGGCGGCCAGGCGGTCGCGCAGCCACAGCGCGGCCGCGCAGCACTCGACCACGGTGGCGGGCGGGCCGGGGTCGAGGTCGAGGACGAGACGGTTCGCGACGGCCGGGTGGCCGGCCGTCCACTGGTGGGTGTGGAACTCGACCACCAGATTGGCCGCCCACATCAGCGTGGGCATGTCCGCGATGACCACCTGGCGGGCGCCGGGGTCCTCGGAGCGGGGCACGGCGGCGGTCCTCACCCAGTCGGGTGTGCCGGGCGGCGGGTTCTTGGTGAAGAAGAGCTGGCCGTCGGGCCCGTCGGGGTAGCGCAGGAAGGACACCGGCCGGTCGGCGACATGGGGCAGGAGGGCGGGGGCGACGGTGGCGTAGTAGTGCAGCACCTCGCCCTTGGTGAAGCCGGTCTCCGGATAGATGACCTTGTCCAGGTTGCTGAGCGCGATGCGACGCCCCTCCACCATTGTGATCGGCGTCATACGATGAGACTGCCACGAAACAGGAGGAACCGTGCGATCCATATGGAACGGGGCGATTTCCTTCGGCCTGGTCAGCATCCCGATCAAGCTCGTCAACGCCACCGAGAACCACTCCGTCTCCTTCCGGCAGGTCCATCTGGCGGACGGGGGCCGGATCCGCTACCGCAAGGTGTGCGAACTGGACGGCGAGGAGGTCCCCGCCGAGGAGATCGGGAAGGGGTACGAGGAGGCGGACGGGGCGATCATCCCGATCACGGAGGAGGACCTGGCGTCCCTGCCGCTGCCGACCGCGAAGACGATCGAGATCGTGTCGTTCGTGCCGTCCGGGGAGATCGACCCGCTGCAGATGGACGCGGCGTACTACCTGGCGGCGAACGGGGTGTCGGCGGCCAAGCCGTACACGCTGCTGCGGGAGGCGCTCAAGCGCAGCGACCGGGTGGCGCTCGCCAAGTTCGCGCTGCGCGGGCGGGAACGGCTGGGCATGCTGCGGGTCGTCGGTGACGTCATCGCGATGCACGGGCTGCTGTGGCCGGACGAGATCCGGGAACCGGAGGGGGTGGCCCCGGAGACGAAGGTGACGATCCGGGAGGCCGAACTCGACCTGGCCGACGCGCTGATGGCCACGTTGGGGCAGGTGGAGATGGACACGCTGCACGACGACTACCGCGAGGCCGTGGAGGCGATGATCGCGGCGAAGTCGGGTGAGGCGATCGAGCCGGAGCTGCCGGCGGAGGTGGGGGCCGGGGCGCAGGCGCAGGTCATCGACCTGATGGCGGCGCTGGAGAAGAGCGTACGGGCGGCCAAGGCGTCGCGCGGCGAGGCGGGCGAGGGCGGCGAAGCCGCCGAGGCCGAGGTCACGCCGATCACCGGCCGGGCCGGGCGCACCGCCCGGACCCCGCGCAAGAGGGCAGCCTCGGCGGCGCCGAAGGCGGTGGGCGGCAAGAAGTCGACGACGGCTGCGAAGAAGACGGCGTCGGCAGCATCGGCGTCATCGGCGACTACGTCGAAGAAGTCGACCGCGACGACCGCGACCGCCACGCCGGCGAAGAAGACGGCCAAGGCCGCGACGAAGGCGACGAAGGCCACGGCGAAGAAGTCGACGACGGCGGCGGCGGCATCCGGCACCGCCGCCGGGAAGACCACCCCGCGCAAGCGCACGTCGGCCTGACGGCCGCCGCGGTGGGCGCAGGCTGAGCAGACCAGCCCGGGCCGCGTCCCGCGCAGGGTGGGCAGGGTTGGGGCCCGGGCCGGGGCTCCGCGCAAGGTGGTGGTTAAGTCGTCGTCCATGTACGGCGGTTGCGGGCGTGGGCGTAGAGGGTTGCTATGTCCGCCGGTTTCAGGACGCCGCCCTCTCGGGCCAGCTTGGCGGCGGCTTCGCCCGGGCGTAGGACGCGGACGTCGCGCAGGGTCGGGGCCACGTCCACCCGGGTCGCGTCGACCACGGCCAGGGCCGGGCGGACCGCGGTCGTCAGGGCGTGGCAGGCGCGTTCGGCGGCGCGGCGGGACCAGCGGGGGTCCGGTCGGGGCTCGGAGCGGCCCACCGTGACCAGCAGGTCGCCGACGTGGATGCGCTGCCGCCGCCCCGCCACCGTGCGCACGCACAGCACGCCGCCCGGCCCGATCAGCAGATGGTCGATGCGGCCCGCTCCTGGCAGCGGGACGGCGTGCAGGACCCGCCAGCCGGCATCCTCCAGGGCGTCCAGTTCGCGGCCCATCCGCTGCTGGGCCAGCAGCTCCTGCCGCATCCGGTGCCGGGCCCTGGCCCCCGCGGAGCCGTGGTCGAGCTCGCCCAGCAGGTCCTCGCCGGGCCGGTTGGGCGCCAGGTCGTCGTCGGGGTGCAGGGCCAGCCGTACGAGGTCGGCGGCGTTCGGCACGGGCGGCGGTCCGACCGTCCAGGAGCCGGTCAGGTACGGCCGTAACGCCTCGACCGCGGCCTCCGCGTGCTCCTCGGCCAGGACGCTCACCCGGCCCGCCTCGCGGTCGTACCAGGCCACGCTGCGCCCGTCCGGCAGGGTGACGTAGAGCCTCCCCCGCCCGGGCCGTCCGCTCGGAACCACCTTCATCGCCCTCACCCCCGCCGTCCATGGGAGCAGCCCGGGGCGGCCCGGGCAATCCCCCGGAGGGCCGATCCGTCGGTCGTGTAACGACTCCGCAGGCACCCTGCCGGGTGGCTGTTACACAACGAGGACCATGCCGTGGGTTCGGCGCCCTACGTTGGGGGGACCTTGCCCGCACCACATCACTCAGCACTGCACCGGCTCTGCACCGCACCAACTCCGCACCGCACCGCACCGAAAGGACTCCCCCGTGAACGCCGTCCGCCGCACTCTCGTCCGCGCCGCCGCCGTGACCGCCTGCGCCGGGAGCCTGCTGGCGCTGCCCGCTGCCGCCGCCCTGGCGGAGGGAGTGCCGGCGGCCGCGTCCGCGCAGGCCGCCGCCGCCAAGCGGACGCTGGTGCGGAGCCTGGCCCTGGCGGACGGGGTGTCCACGGCGAACGTCTACCGGGTCGCCCACGGCGCCTACGAGGCCGACATCGTCACCGGCGGCACCAGGGTGTCGACCGTGGCCGGCCGGGCCGGCGCCGCGGCGTACGGCGGCACCGGATCCCTGCACGTGGCCCTGCAGCCCGACGGGCGGGTCTCCTCCTGGACGGCGGTACCCGCCGACGGAACGCGACCGGGCGCGGACGCCGGCCCGGCCTCGGACACGGCCCCGGGCACGGGCACAGGCATGGGCGGCGAGCACCGCAAGACAGCCGACCGTACGGGGCGCCTCGCCCCGGCCGCGGAACCCGGGACCGGCAAGGCGACCGGCACCGGGGCCTCCGGGGCGGACTCCGGGGCAGGCTCCGGGGCCGACTCCGGGCGTACCGTCCGGGCCGCAGACACCGGCACCGTGGGGACGCTGCGCCTGACCAACCTGGCCGACGGCCCGGGCGACGGCGTGCTGCTGCTCGCGGCCGGCGGCGGGATGGCGGCCGTCGGCGCTGCCGGACTCGGCTTCGCGATGCTGCGCCGCGGGCGCACCGAGTCCTGATCCGGAGCACCCACGCCCTCAACCCGCGCCGGGCCCACGTCCCGCGCCGCCCCCTGAACCGGCAGCGTCCCCCGAGCCGTTGCCCGGGTACGGCCCCGACGCGCGTCCCTACGCGCGTCACGCCGTGTCCGCCCGTACCGGCGGGCCCAGGGGCGGAATGCGTCCGCCCCTGTCTAAGGTTTGCCACGACAGGACAGATCCGATCATCCGGCGGCACCGGAACGGGGGGAAGCAGGGCGCAGTGAAGCGTTTCCGCACAAATACGGCGGCCCAGGCGGCAGCCGTACTGCTCCCCCTCGCCCTCATGAGCGCGGCCTGCACGAACACCGGCGGGCTCGACGCGGCCGGTGCCACGCCCACCGCGAGCGGCCCCGTGCACCTGTGGCCGGGCCGCCAGGGCGCGACCGTACCGCCGGCCGATCCGGGCGGGGCGCCGCCCGAGTACGTCAAGGGCATCCCGCCCGTGACGAACCAGAACGTCCACGAGGTCGACCCGCTGGCCCTGGTGCAGGCCGAGGTAAAGAACCACTCCAAGGTGACCGGCGGCGCGACCGGCGGCGGCGCGGACATCATGCCCAAGCAGACCGTCGACGCCATCAAGGCCTGTCACACGGCGGTGCAGGAGGGCCCGCGGTGCCCGGTGCTCACCCCGTACTACCGGGACCTCACCGGCGACGGCGCCGACGAGCTGATCATCGGCATCGAGCTGCCGGAGCGGATGCTCGCCGTCCGCGCGTACACCGCGGACCAGGACGGCCGGCTCAACCGGATCATGGCCACCACGGAGAGCGCCGTACGCGTGGAGCTGGCCGGGCGGGACGTGATCGTACGGGTGCCCAGCGGCAACCCGGGCTACGAGCTGATCACCGCCTGGTCCTGGGACGAGAAGCAGCGCACGATGCTGCCGACCCGCGAACAGATCGTCCGGGTGAACCCGGGCCCGGGCACCCCGGGCAACGGCACCGGCAACGGGGCCGGCACCGGTACCGGCCCGGGATCCGGCCACGGTCACGGCAACGGCTCCGGCAGCGGCAGCGGCAGCGGCAGCGGCAGCGGCACGGGCCAGCGTCCCGGCGCCGGCGCGTCGCCGAGACCCCGATGAGACGGCGGTCACGGCCCTGGCTGCCGGCCTGGACGGCCACGCTCACCTGGAAGTCGGCCTGTTTCATCGTGGTGATGTGCTGTTCGCTGGCGGCGGCGCTCGGCGCGCTGGTGCACGTCGAGGTCACCCGGCAGACCGTGCACACCTCCCGGGAGAAGGCCCTGGCCAAGCTGCACGACGCCGCCCGCGCCTACGAGGCGGGCGAGCAGCTGCCGCCGGAGACCGGCATCGACCCGCCCGGCCTGCCGAAGTCGCTGCGCGACCTGGCCGTCTCCGGGCAGCGGGGCACGATCGTGGCCGACCGGTACGGTCGCGCCACGATGTGGGCCGCGGCCCCCGCCGACGGCCGCGCGCTGGCCACGGCCATCGACTACAGCCAGAGCGCGCGCACCATCAGCGGCCTGGACAACGCGATCATCGGGTCCTCCGTGCTGGCCATCGGCGGGACCCTGCTGGTCGGCGCGTTCGCCGTCACCCGGGTCACCCGCCGGCTGCACCAGACGGCCACCGTGGCGCGCCGGATCAGTACGGGCGACCTGGACGCGCGCGTGGCGGACCCGCGGACCGAGGACCCCTCGCGGCACCAGGACGAGGTGGCCATCGTCGCGGGCGCGCTGGACACGATGGCGGCGACCCTCCAGGCGAAGCTGCAGAGCGAGCAGCGGTTCACGGCGGACGTGGCGCACGAGCTGCGCACCCCGCTGACCGGCCTGCAGGCGGCGTCCGAGCTGCTGCCGGCCGGGCGGCCGACGGAACTGGTCCAGGAACGGGTACGGACGATGCGCCAGCTCACCGAGGACCTGCTGGAGATCTCCCGGCTGGACTCGGGCAGCGAGCAGGTCGAGTCGGACCTGCACCCGCTGGGCCCGCTGGTGGAACGGGTCGTGCGGGCCTCCGGCGCCGGGGCGGAGGTCGTGGTGGTGCGGGACCTGTGCGTGGAGACGGACCGCCGCCGGCTGGAGCGGGTGGTGGGGAACCTGGTCGCCAACGCGCACAAGCACGGGCGGGCGCCGGTCGTGGTGATCGTCGACGGGCCGGTGGTGGCCGTACGCGACCACGGCGAGGGCTATCCGGAGTACCTGGTGGCCCACGGCCCGCAGCGCTTCCGCACCGAGACGCGTTCAGGCGCCAAGGGGCACGGGCTGGGGCTCACCATCGCGGTGGGCCAGGCCGAGGTGCTGGGGGCGGGGCTGACGTTCCGCAACGCCCCGGACGGCGGCGCGGTCGCCACCCTGCGACTGCCGGTCCCGGAGGAACAACCACCGCACCCGTAGCTCCCCGGCGGGACCGCACCCGTAGCCGTACCCGGCCGCGGAGGCCACACCCGCACCGGCACCCGTACCCGGACCCCGGGGCCGCACCCGCACCGGCACCCGTACCCGGACCCCGGGGCCGCACCCGCACCCATACCCGGAGGCCGCAGCCGCGCCCGTAGCCGTACGCCGTACGCCGTCGGCCGCAGCCACAGCCACAGCCACAGCCACAGCCACAGCCACAGCCACAGCCACAGCCACAAGTCTCAGCCGTGGCCGCAGCCCGCACAGCCACGACAGGCCGCCCGCACCAGTCCCACGCCCCCCGTGCCAGCCGTGCCCGTCCTGCGCCCGGCCTACGCCTGCCCCTCCGCGGAAGGATCCGGCTTCGTCCACGGCCAGCGGAGCTTCGGCTTCTGGCCGGTCGGGTCGTAGGTGTACTTCCAGCCCTTCTGCAGGCCGAGCCGCTTGGTGTAGCCGGCCGGCTCGCGCCGGTAGAGCAGGACCGTCGCCGGGCCGCCGTCGGGGTCCGGGACCGGGATCTCGTACCACTTGGGCGGATGGCCGGTCGGTCCGAGCAGGACGGGCAGCACCCGGCCGTCCATCGGGCCGCCCTCGAACCTGGTGTTCTCGCTTCTCACCCCACCAGTGTCACAGCACCGCCGGTCACAGCAGGTGCGCGGCCTCGGACACCACCGGCATCACCCGCCGGGCGAGGACGCCCACCGGCCCCTGCGCCGACTCCAGGGCGAGGGCGGCCCGCGCCGCGTCCGCCGTCTCCGGGTCGGTGGCGGCGGTGGCCGTCAGCAGGGCCACGAAGTGGTCCACCAGCCAGTCCCGCAGCTCCTCGGCCCCCGGCTGCTTGCCCTCGTCCAGCCAGATCAGCGAGGCCGCCTCCACCGCCGTGATCCAGGTGCGGACCATCATCCGCAGCCGCGGCCCGGGCCGCGGCACGGCCAGATGGACCAGGATCTGCTCGGCGGCCGCGCGCCGGATGCCGTCCACGATGGCGGTGGTCCGGGAGGTCTCCACGACGCTGCCGCCCTGGAGCAGCGCGCTGAAGCCGGTGTCGTGCCCGTCGACGAACGCGAGGTAGCGGTCCAGCGCGCGGGCCAGGCGCAGGGTCAGCGGTCCGGTCTGCGCCTCGGCGAAGCAGTGCCCCAGCTCGTCCGCCGCCGAGCCCAGGGCGGCCTCGTACAGCTGCTGCTTGCCGCCGGGGAAGTAGCGGTAGACCAGCGGCCGCGAGACGCCGGCCGCCTCGGCGACGTCGTCCAGGGAGACGTCCTCGGGGGCGCGGTGCGCGAACAGCGTCAGGGCGGCGTCGAGGAGTTGGGCGCGCCGCTCCGTCACGCTGAGCCGCCGGTACGCGGGCCCGGCGGGGGCGGCGGACCTGGCGGAGGCCGCGGGCCCGGCGGGGGCGGCGGG
>NZ_WTFF01000137.1 GCF_019400985.1 Streptomyces bambusae | reverse complement strand
CGCCAGGGCTCCTCGGGGCGGACGGAGAGGCGGTAGGCGGCGCGGGGCAGCAGCAGGGCGGCGGCCGCGCCGTACGCGGCGGCCGCCGCGGTGATCACGAGCGGGCCCATCCCGCGACCCTAGGCCCGCTCCGGGGGCCCGGCATGGGCCCGAGGGCCCAATCACCGGAAGGCGCGCGGAACATACGGTGAGAAGGGCTGCGGAGCGCGGACCGCCGAACGGGCCCAGGGCCGCGGACCGCCGAGGGGGCGTGATGGCACACGAGACGCACGGACCGGACGAGCCGGATGAGCCGGAAGTGCCGGATGAGCCGGGCGTGCCGGACGAGCCGGACCGGCTGCGCCGTGGGCGCCTCGGGCGGCGCCGCTGGCGGGACGGCCCCGGCGCGCTGCTCGTCCCCGGTGGCGGGGGCGGGAGCGCGGGCGGCGAGGGCGCGGGCGGCGGGCTGTGCGTGCCGCTGGAGGTCGCCGCCTCGTACCGGGCGCGGACCCGGGGGCTGCTCGGGCGGGACGGTGTCGACGGGGCCCTGCTGCTCACGCCCGCCGGGAGCGTGCACACCTTCGGGATGCGGTTCGCCATCGACGTGGCCTATCTGGACCGGCGCCTGCGGGTGCTGGCGGTACGCACCATGCCGCCGGGCCGCCTCGGCCTGCCCCGCCCCCGCTCCCGGCACGTCCTGGAGGCCGAGGCGGGCGCGATGGCGGCCTGGGGGCTGCGGCCCGGGACGGTGGTCGGGCTGTCGGCCGGGGGCGCGGCGTAGGGGCCAGGCGTAGGGGTGGGAAGTAGGGGTGGGGGCCCGGTCCGGGGGCGTGAGCCGCACGGTAAATTGGGACGGTTGGGCAAGGGCGGGCGTCGGGGAGCGGCGATGACGGAGAACGCGCAGGTCAAGGCGCTGGAGCGGATCATGCCCGCCACCCACGGCGCGGACGAGGACCTCGACTGGCCGGCCGTCGAGGCGGCCTGGGGCGTACGGTTCCCCTCCGACTACGTCGCCTTCATGGGCCGGTTCGGCGCCGGCACCGTCAACGGCGAGGCCGAGATCCTGCTGCCGCTGCCCAAGCCCGGACTCCAGTGGGACCCCGCCCAGATGGGCGAGGAGACCGCCAACGCCCGGGCCATGTGGGAGTCCTACGGCGGCCGGGCCGCGTTCGACGTGGACCCTGAGTCGATCATCGCCTGGGGCGTCACCACGGGCGCCGACATCCTGTGCTGGCTCACCACCGACCCCGACCCGGACCGCTGGCCGGTCCTGGTGTGCGGGCGGCACACCGCCGACGCCTTCGCCGTGTACCCGTACGGCATGGCCGAGTTCCTGTGCCGGCTGCTGTCGGACGAGTTCGACGTGAGCCCGCTCAGCATCACGTTCTGGGACGGCGGGCAGCACAGCTTCGTGCACTGGCGCAAGGCCCAGCGCCGCTGGCAGGAGGGCCGCAACCCCGAGACCGGGGACCCCGACCCGTACGCCGGCGACTTCGCCGACTGATCCGCGCCCCTCACCCTTTCTTCACCGAACAGCCCGTCGCACAACGCGAAACGGGCTTTTCGGCATGTCTACGCGCGTGGCGCTTTTCGATCACATAGCGGAAAACACCACAAGGAAAAGCGGCGGTTGGATCATTGCCCATAACTGCCGCCCCCATGCGATGAACCACCCCTGGTTCAGGAGAGAATTCCGGCCATCGGGCCACCGAGGGACACCTCGCCCGGAGCAACTCATAAGTAACAACGCAAGTACCGGGACTCGAAAAAAGAACTCAGGGGAATTCACCCGTGCGACGAAGAATCTTCGGGGCGGCCGCCGGTGCGACCGTACTCGGCCTGCTCATACCGCTTTCCGGCTGCGGATCCTCCGCCGGCGAGGGCGGGGACGAGAACACCCTGCGGCTGGTGGCCGCCGAATACGGGGACAACCAGGCGAACAGTTCCAAGTCCTTCTGGGACAAGATGGCCAAGGATTTCACAGCCCAGAACCCCGGCATGAAGCTGGAGGTGAAACTGCTGCCGTGGGCCGACATCGACCGCGAGGTCAGCCGAATGGTGAAGTCGGGCAAGGCGCCCGACATGGCCCTCATGGGCGCCTACTCGGACTTCGCGGCACAGGGCAAGCTGTACGCCGCCGAGGAACTGCTCTCCATCAGCGCGGAGGCGAACTTCCTCCCGCCGCTGGCGGAGGCCGGCTCGGTGGGCAGCACCCTGTACGGGCTGCCGTTCGTGGCCAGCAGCCGCCTGCTCTTCTACAACGAGGCGCTGTTCGCCAAGGCGGGCGTCACCGCGCCCAGGACCTGGTCGGACCTGAAGTCCGCCGCCAAGGCCCTCAAGGACAAGGGCGTGAAGTTCCCGTACGCCATGCCGCTCGGCCCCGAGGAGGCCCACGCGGAGGCGATGATCTGGGAGCTCAGCAACGGCGGCGGCTACGCCGACAGCAGCGGCAACTACAGCCTCGCCTCCGACCAGAACATCCAGACCTTCCGCTGGATCAAGGAGAACCTGGCCGCCCCCGGCCTGCTGGGTCCCGTTCCGCCCTCCCAGCTCAACCGGGCGGACGCCTTCGCGGCGTTCCTGCGCGGCGAGGTCGGCATGCTCAACGGCTACCCCTCGCTGCTGCACGAGGCGAAGGCCAAGGGCATCGGCGTCCGCGCCGTGGAGATGCCGGTGTCCGACACGATCGGGGCCGGGGAGCGGCCGCCGGCGGTGGGCGTGGCGGACTGGATGATGGCCTTCAAGCAGAACGGCAAGCGGGCCCAGATCGGCCGCTTCCTGGAGTTCGTCTACCGCGACAAGAACCTGAAGGACTTCGCCGACCGCTACCACCTGCTGCCGTCCACCGTCTCCGCGTCCCGGCCCTCGGCCGGCGGCGGCCTCGACGAGACCGACACCGCCTTCCTGACGGCCCTGCGCGGCGCCCAGCTCTACCCCGTCAACGACCCGAACTGGGTGACGGTCAGCGACACCATCAAGCGCAACATCGGCCGCGCGGTGGAACCGGGCGGCGACCCGAAGGCCGTACTGGAAGCCATCGCGGAGAAGTCCCGCGAGGCCGGCAAGGGCCACTGAGGCCCTACCGGGCCGAGACGAACCCGACCGACCGACGCTCCGACGGACCGAAACCGACCTCACGAAGGTCAGCCCGGGTTTCCCCGCCCCGCGCCCACAAGGCGCCCGCGGGCCCACCGGGTCCCGTTCCCCGCGCTTGCCCAGCGGCTGCTCAGCGCTTGAACATCAGGCTGTGCCCGGTGACCTCCGCATTGGTCGCGGCCGGCGGTGGAGGGCCCCCGGCCTTCCCCGTCCACACGTGAACGCCGTACGAGCGGCCCGACGTCAGGCCCATGTCGATGGGAAGCCTGAACTCCTGTTTGTCCGGCCCCACCTTGACCCTCCACATCCTCGGCCCACCGGCCGGGTAGGCGTAGACGTTCCCCGGTTCCGTGGAGACCCACACGTAGACGTCCACGAGCGTCGGCGTGGCAGCACTGACCTCGGCCACCAGGGTGTACTTACCGGCCTCCGCCGCATAGCAGACCGAATCCTTCACGGTGGCAAGCGTGCTCGACGGATGCGTACCCCCGCATATCGGTTGCCCTGACGGGCCGGCCGACGAAGTCGAGGCAGGCGGCGCCCCCTGCGCCACCACGCCGGCGGACGAGGCCGCGGCCGAAGGAGCCCCCGACGGCGGGGCCGTCGGCGGGGCCGAGGGCGACGCGGACGGGGAGGCCTGCGCGCCCGGAGTGGCGCCCACGGTCACGGCGTCCCGGTCACCGCCCCCGGTGACGGAGGCGATGCCGAACACCACGATGCCGACGATGCCCAGCACCACAGCCCCGCCGATCAAGGTTCCCGGATTGTTGATGTTGATCTGGTCGCGGACCTTCTGGTCGCTCTGCTCGAAGTCGGCCACTGCGCGTCAGAGCAGGGTCTGGGCGGTGGTGATGGCCGCGCTCAACGCCGACACGAGGGCCGCGGTGCTCGCGACGCCGGAGAGCAGTCCACGCGCACGGGTCAGCCGGTTCGTCACGGCCGAGGCCTCGGCACCTGGGCGGCGCGCTGCCGCGGAGGCCTGGCTGACCTCGTGCTCCATGTCCAGGGCGAGCTCCTCCGTAAGGGTGCCGTCGCCCTTGGCCCGCGCGATCTGTTCGAGCAGGGCGCCGAGAGCGGCCGCCAGCTCGCTCCGGTCGTCGTCACCCGCGCCGCCGATGTGCAGGCCGCCGTGCACGCCGCCCTCGATGTTGATCTGTCTGCCGTGCACCTGCTGGTTCTGCTGATTGAACGCACCCACCGGGCGACCCCCACTGCTACGGAACCTACGCGGGGCGCACGGACCCGGCGAGCCGGCTCCGGCGCCGAGGCGGCTGACCATAACCAGGCGTCAACACGGGTGTCCACTCGGCGAATTGGCCGGATCAGGTCTGCGCGCCGCGGCCGTCCAGGGGGTAAGGGCCCGGGTCTCTCAGCCCTGGCCCTGGCCCTGACCCTGGCCCTGGGTGAAGGCCGTGCGGTAGGACTCGCAGGTGGAGTTCCACGGCAGTGAGCCGCTCAGGGTTCCGTAGCCGGTGCGGGTCACCGACCACTCCACCGTGTAAGTCCCGCTGTCGCACGCGACGCGCTTGCCGGCGTCGATCGTCGTACGGCCCGTGGCCGGCCTGTTCTCCGACGTGCTGCGGACCTCCGCGGCGGGCTTGCCGTCGGGCCGGCGCAGGACGGCGTACAGGGTGACCGGGTGCTTGCCGTCCTTGGCGGTCAGCGCCTTCTTCACCACCACCGAGTCGGACACCGCCCAGGCGAACTCGAACTTCGGCTGCCAGGACACCGACTCGGGATCGACCTTCTTCGCGCCCCACTCCGCGGCCTGCGGGCGGTCCGGCGCGTCGACCATCCGGTACATGACGCCCGGGTGGAAGCGGAACTGCGCCTCGACCTTGTGCGCGTCGTCCTTGGTCCACAGCGACTTCATGTCCTTCTCGCCGCCCCTCGGGTCCTGCAGGAACGTCGTGCCGTCGGCGGCGGACGCCGGGGCGAGGGCGGGACCGAGGGCGGCCGCGGCGGTGACGAGGCCCAGAGCGGCGATACGGGTGCGCTTCATGCCCGGACCAACGGGCCGCCCGTGCGGGCCGGAACGTCGCCCGGCGCGCGTTCACCCGTACGTGCGGCCCGGCGGACACCCGCGCAGGCACCCCCAGGAATATCAACCGACCGCGGCCGGTTGGGCGGGCAGGACCGTAGAACGATCTTCATCGGGATTCAGCAGGATTCAGGGGGATTCATGGGAACGGCAGAGAACAGCGCAGTGAGCGACACGGTGAACGGCACGGTCGCGGCCGGCTGGGAGTCCGTGCGGGAGGAGTTCGCGGCCTTCGCCGCCGCCGAGCAGCACTCCCCCGAGGCGCAGCTCGTGGTGCACCACCGGGGCCGGCGCGTGGTGGACCTCTGGACGGGCGAGGACACCGACGGCGACACCCTCGGCGCGGTCTACTCGGTCACCAAGGGCGCCGCGCACCTGGTGGTGGCGCTGCTGGTGCAGGACGGCGTACTGGAGCTGGACCGCCCGGTGTCGTCCTACTGGCCGGAGTTCACCGGGCACGGCAAGGAGAAGCTGACGGTGCGCCAGCTTGTGGCGCACGGGTCCGGGCTGATCAACGTGCCCGAGGGCTTCACCCTGCCGGAGCTGGCGGACGACGCGCTGCTGGCGGCCCGGCTCGCGGAGGCGGAGCCGTACTGGGAGCCGGGCACGGCGTACGGCTACCACGCCTTCGTCATCGGCGCGCTGACCGGCGAGGTGGTGCGGCGGGTCACCGGGCGCTCGCTGCAGGAGATCTACGAGGAGCGGATCCGGGCGCCGTTCGGGCTGGACCTGTACCTGGGGCTGCCGGCCGCGCTGGAGGGGCGCCGCAAGCCGATACTGCCGCAGCTGCCGACCCCGGAGCAGCTGGCGGCCGCGGCCGCCGGGCCGGCCCTGCCGGAACTGATGGCGGTGGCGTTCAACGCGCACGTCGACCCGCCGATGGACATGGTCGAGTACGGCAACCACCCGCAGGTGGTGGCCCAGGGTCCGGCCTCGGCGGGCGGGGTCGGCTCGGCGCGCGGCGTCGCGGCGATGTACGCGGCGGCGATCGGCGTCCTGGACGACCGGCCGGCGCTGCTGAAGCCGGACACGGCGGCGGAGGTCGCGCGGCTGCACACGCCCGGCGCCGACCGGGTCGTGCCCGAGGTGGACCACTTCGGGCTGGGCTTCGAGCTGCAGCCGGCGGTGGGGCCGCAGGCGTTCGGGCACAGCGGGGCGGCGGGCGCCCAGTCCTTCGCCGATCCCGCCACCTCGGTCGCCTACGCCTACACCCGCCGCCGCTTCTTCTTCCCGGGCGGCAACGCCGCGGAGAACGAGCGCCTGACGGCAGCGGTGCTGGCGGTGGCGCGCGGCCTGGGCTGAGCGGGCGGGGCTGAACGGCCTGGGCTGACCGGGCGGGCGTCCCGGTCGGGCCCGAGGGGGCGGGGGTCCCGGTCGGGCCCGACCGGCGTGCGTGGGCTCAGGCCCGGCCGGGCGACGTACGGCCGGGCCTGGCCGGCGCGCGTGCGGTCAGGCCTGGCCGGTCTCGAAGCGGCTGATCCGGCCGCCGTCGGCGACCTCGAAGTGCCAGGCGGTGCGCATCTCGCCCCAGGTGTCGTTGCGGTAGTTGACGACCAGGTGGCGCCCGCCGGCAGACTCCTTCTGGACGTCCATGTGGCCGCCGGAGTCGAAGATCTCCTTGTCGATCCACTCCTGGAGGTCGCGGTCGGAGCCGTCGTCGGACATGGTCGCGTCGGGCGTGAGCAGCTTCAGGAAGGCGTCCCTGTCGTGCGCGTTGACGGCGGTCACGAAGGCGGCGACGGTGGGGTCGGAGAGTTTGCTCGGGGCGATGGTCACGGGGGTCTCCTGGTCGGACCGGGGAGTACGACGGTCCCGACCAGGGAACACCCGCGGGGCGCCGCAGCCGCCGATCCTCACCCGTTCGCCGCCCGGCGGCGTGTCCGTACGGGACGGTGGCGGGGGCCTCGAAGGGCCGGGCGGCGGGCGTCAGGGCGTGGTGCGGACCGGGAAGCCGGTGGGGCGGCCCTCCTCCTTCAGCCAGGCCAGGACCCGGTCGAGGGCCTGGACGGACTGCCGGCGGTTGCCGCCGCCGTCGTGGAAGAGGACGGTCGGGCCGTTGCGCAGCTCGTTCTTGACGGTGTTCACGATGGCGTCCACGCCGGGCGTGGAGAAGTCCTTGGTGTCGACGTTCCAGCCGAGCGGGCGCATGCCGTGGGCCGCCGCGATCCGGCGGCTGTCGGGGGTGAAGGCGCCGCCGGGCGCCCGGTAGTACTCGACGGCCGCCCCGCCGCCGGCCGCCTCCTCGATCATCCGCTGGGCCTCCAGGATCTGCTGCTCCTGGTAGGCCACGGGCTTGGCGGCCATGCCGGTGTCGTGCGCCGTGGTGTGGTCGCACAGCCGGTGCCCGGCCGCGACGACCCGCTTCACCAGGTCGGGGTGGTCCTTGGCCTGGGGGCCGATCATGCAGAAGGTCGCCTTCACGTCGTACCGGGCGAGGACGTCGAGGACCTGCGGGGTCCAGACCGGGTCCGGACCGTCGTCGATGGTGATGTTGACGGCGGCGCCGCCGGCCTCGGAGGCGTGGGCGATGCTGTCGGGAACCTGCTGCGGCCGGCCGCCGGGCGGGGCCTTGGCGTCGTCGGCGCCCTGCTCCTGGGAGGCGCCCTGCCGCCGGTCGCCGGCGTCGTCGGCGGTCAGGGTGCCGACCCCCCACACCGTCGCCGCGACGGCGGCGGCCGAGGCCGCGGCGGCTATCCAGGCCCGGGTGGCGGGTTTGATCGTGCGTCGCTCCATGGACGGTCCCCTCCCGATCGGCTTCTGCTTCTGCTTCCTCTGCTGCTTCCGCTGCTGCTTCCGCGTCTGCTTCCGCTTCTGACGGTTGCGTGGTTCAGGACGCCCGCCAACGGTGAGGAGTTCCCCGCCATTTGTCCATGAATTCGGGACATTGGTCCCTTGCTTCCCGATCGCACCATGTCGCCCCACCCGTCACCACGGCAACGGCCCCCGGAGGGATCCGATGGTTTCTCGGGATCCTCCGGGGGCCGTTGCCCGCGCCCTGGCGTTGTGGTGTCAGCCGGAGACCGGCTGCTCCTGGCGGCCCTCCGCCGACCGGCCCGCGGCCGACTCCGGGGCGGACTCCCCGGACTCCCCGGACTCGCCGGCCGGGGCGGGTCCGGCGCCGCGCAGCGGGACCTCCTTGACGAACCAGGCCGCGAGGAAGCCCAGTACGGCGACCGCCGCGCCGAGCAGGAACGCCGAGTGGGTGCCGGCGGCGACGGCGTACTGGTACGCCTCGCGCACGTGCTCCGGCAGCTTGGCCAGGCTCGCCGCGTCCAGCTGCGCGCTGCCCGCGGTGGCGGCCCCGCCGGCCTCGCCGAGCCGCTCAGTCATGGCGTCCTGCACCCGGCCGGTGAACAGCGAGCCCATCAGGGCCACTCCGAAGGAGCCGCCGAGGGTGCGGAAGAGGGTGGCCGAGGAGGACGCGACGCCCATGTCCTTCATCTCGACGCTGTTCTGCGCGACCAGCATGGTGATCTGCATCAGGAAGCCGAGGCCGGCACCGAGGACGGCCATGTAGATGCCGGAGACCAGGCGGGTGGTGCCGGTGTCCATGGTGGCCAGCAGGTAGAGGCCCGCGACCATCAGCGCGCCGCCGGCGATCGGGAACACCTTGTACTTGCCGCTGCTGGTGGTGATCCGGCCCGCGACCAGCGAGACGGCCATCATCGACAGCAGCATCGGCAGGAGCAGCAGACCGGAGTTGGTGGCGGAGGCGCCCTGCACGGACTGCTGGAAGAGCGGCAGGTAGAGCACGCCGCCGAACATCGCGAAGCCGGTCAGGAAGCCGATCACCGACATGAGGGTGAAGTTGCGGCTGCGGAAGATGTGCAGCGGCAGGACGGGCTCGGCCGCGCGGGTCTCGGCGTAGAGGAAGGCGGCGACGGACAGCACGCCGACGACGATCAGGCCGAGGATCTCGGCGGAGCCCCAGGCGTACTCGGTGCCGCCCCAGGTGGTGACCAGGACGGTGGAGGTGATGGCCACGGTGAGCAGCGCCGCGCCCAGGTAGTCGATGCGGCCCGCGCCCTTGTCATTCTTGGGGAGGTGGAGCACGGCCGTGACCATGGCGAGGGCGACGGCGCCCAGGGGCAGGTTGATGTAGAAGGACCAGCGCCAGCCCATGTGGTCGGTGATGGTGCCGCCGACCAGCGGGCCGCCGATCATCGCGAGCGCCATGACGCCGGCCATCATGCCCTGGTACTTGCCGCGCTCCCGGGGCGGGATGAGGTCACCGATGATCGCCATGACACCGACCATCAGACCGCCGGCGCCGAGGCCCTGGACGGCGCGGAAGCCGATGAGCTGGCCCATGTCCTGGGCCATGCCGCTGAGCGCGGAGCCGACCAGGAAGATCACGATGGAGGTGAGGAAGGAGCCCTTCCGGCCGTACATGTCGCCGAGCTTGCCCCAGATGGGGGTGGAGGCGGCGGTGGCCAGGGTGTAGGCGGTGACGACCCACGACAGGTGCTCCAGGCCGCCGAGCTCGCCGACGATCGTCGGCATCGCCGTACCGATGATCATGTTGTCGAGCATGGCCAGCAGCATGGCGATCATGAGCGCCATCAGGACGACGCGCACACTGCGTGGCTTCACCCCCTCCGGGGCGTCCGCCCGCTTCACTGCCCCAGCGGCCTCAGCCATGTCCCATCTCCCCGTATGTGATCTTCGTCCACACCGCGCACCGGCACTTACTTGCCGACCGGCTAGTTCACTACACTGGGGAAGGTAGACCGGCTACTAGCCGGGCGTCAAGTAAGTTCCATGGGGAGAGCCATGTCCAGCAGCAGTCCGCAGCAGCGCCGCGGAGACACGCGCCAGCGCATCCAGGACGTGGCGCTGGAACTCTTCGCGGAGCAGGGGTACGAGAAGACGTCCCTGCGCGAGATCGCGGAGCGGCTCGGGGTCACGAAGGCGGCGCTGTACTACCACTTCAAGACCAAGGAAGAGATCCTCATCAGCGTCTTCAACGACCAGACGCGGCCGATCGACGAGCTGATCGCCTGGGCGCGCGAGCAGCCGAGGACCCTGGAGACCAAGGAGGAGATCCTCCGCCGCTACAGCGAGACCCTGGTCTCGGGGGCTTCGCTGTACCGCTTCATGCAGGAGAACCAGGCGGCGGTGCGCGAGCTGAGCATCGGCGAGACGGTGAAGAACCGGCTGTTCGCGATGGTGGAGCTGCTGCGCACGGCGGACAGCCCGCTGACCGACCAGGTGCGCTGCGTGAGCGCACTGTTCACGCTGCACGCCGGGATGATGTTCCTCCAGCACGTCGAGGCCGACGACCCGGAGCAGACGCGGCAGGCCGCGCTGGAGGTCGCAATCGACATCATCAAGCAGGCGCACCACGCGGAGTAGGGCGCGGGCCGGGCCGGACTACGGGAGGATCCGCCGCTCGTCCTCCCGGATCGGGACGTCGTTGATGCTGGCCTCACGGCGGCGCATCAGGCCGTCGTCGGCGAACTCCCACTGCTCGTTGCCGTGGCTGCGCCACCACTGGCCGCCGGCGTCGTGCCACTCGTACTCGAACCGCACCGAGATCCGGTTGCCCGTGTACGCCCAGAGCTCCTTGCGCAGCCGGTAGTCCAGCTCCTTGTCCCACTTCTCGGCGAGGAAGGCGCGGATCTCGGCCCGGCCGGTGAGAAAGCGGTCGCGGTTTCGCCAGACCGAGTCCTCGGTGTAGGCGAGCGCGACCCGCTCGGGGTCACGGGTGTTCCAGGCGTCCTCGGCGGCCTGCACCTTGGCCCGGGCGGTCTCCTCGGTGAAGGGCGGCACGGGCGGTCGTACGGCGTCGGGTCGTACGGCGTCGGTCATGACGTACCTCTCCTGCGGTGGGTGGAGCGGACAGGTGCCGGAGAACGAAGAAGGCGGAGAACGGTCGTTCTCCAGCGGCACCCCCACCCTAGAGAACGCCCGTTCTCCGATCAAGGGGGAATGCCCTACCCTCGCCCTATGGACGACGAAGAGGCCCGCACCCGACTGCTGGACGCCGCGGAGGAGCTGTTCTACGCCGAGGGCATCCAGGCGGTCGGCATGGACCGGATCCGCGAGCGCTCGGGGGTGCCGCTCAAGCGGCTGTACCGGCTCTTCCCGGCGAAGGACGCGCTGGTCGCCGGGTACCTGGAACGGCGCGACCGGCGCTGGCTGGCGTCCCTGCGGGACGCGGCGACCGGGGCGCCGGACCCGGTGGCGGCGGTCTTCGACTGGCTGGCGGAGTGGTTCGCCGAACCCGGCTTCCGCGGCTGCGCGTTCCTGAACGCCGCCGGCGAACTCGGCGCCGGCGCGCCGGCCGTGGTCCAGCGGCACAAGGCCGAGCTGCGCTCACTGTTGGCCGAGCTGGCCGGGTCGGCGGAGCTGGCGGAGGACCTGCTGATCCTGGTCGAGGGCGCGACCGCGGTCGCCTCCCTCACCCCGGGCCCGGCCCCGGCACACCGGGCCCGGGCCCTGGCCGCACTGGCGACGGCGGCGGCCGGGCGGGCGGTCCGGCCGGCGGGTGCGCGCTAGCTGTTCTGTCCGGCGGGTGCGCGCGGTCAGCCAGCCGCGCCGCGCGGGAAGGTGATCTCGACGCGGCGGTTCTTCTTGCGCCCCTCCTCGGTGCCGTTGTCGGCGATCGGGTAGTCCTCGCTGTAGCCGCGGACGTCGAAGGTGACGTTCGGGCTCGTCACCGTCTTGGCCAGCTCCGCCTGCACGGAGTCGGCCCGCTGCTTGGACAGCTCCTTGCCGTGCTCGTAGCTGCCCTGGTCGTCGGTGAACCCGAACACCCGGACGCGGGTCGCCTTCTGCTGGTTGATCTCCTGCCCGATGGCCTGGATCCGGGCGGCGGCCTGCGCGCTGAGCACGGCGCTGTTCTCGGTGAACAGCACCTCGGCCTGGAGGGCCATCATCACGCTCTGGTTGGTCTCCTGCCGCCGCTGCTCACCGCCGAGGTCCTCGACGACCTCGGCGATGTCGAGCACCTTGGGCGGGGCGAGGGTGCCGCCCTGGGGGATCTTCAGGCCGGGCGAGTTGGAGTCGATGGGCACGGGCGCGGAGGCGGAGGGTTCCGTCCCGGGCGGCGCGGAGGGCTTCACGCCATCGGCGTGGGCGCTACTCGCGCCGAGCAGGTGCGCCCCGGCGATGACCAGGGCGGAGACGGCTATGGCGGCGGCCGTGCGATGGGGTGTGGTCATGGGGTCACCCGGAGATCTTGATGGTGGCCGTGGCGAAGGTCGGCAGACTGAACTCGAGTTCTGCGGTGGTGGCCGGCGGGGCGGGGAACTGAGCAAAGAAGGGCACGGTCTTGCCAGCCTCGATAGTAGCCAGGCCCGTGGTGCACAGGCAGCGGCCGTCCGTATCTCTCAGGACGTAGTAGCGCTTCTTGCCAACCTTGTCGACCAGGGTGACACCAGCAACGGATGTTCCGCTGTCCGTAAGCTCGTTGCCACGCCATGGGGTGGTCTTCACGTACGCCTCACCGCCCGTGTTCTTCAACTGACCACTGACTGTGAGAAATCCACCCGCATCACGCTGCGCCCCGCTGATGGTGAGAACCATGCCGCTCTCTCCGTTGACCGTGGCCAGGATGGCGGTCGGCGCGGGAGCCTGCCCCCCACTGGGCGCGGAGGCCCCGTGGGACTGCGATCCATTCTTCTGCGACTCAGTCGACTTCGTCTTGTCGTCATCGCCGCCACACCCGGCCAATGTGAGGGCCAAGACTGCCACAATCGCTGCGGCCGCTCCCCCGCGAACCTTCACCGTGCGCCGAATGCTCATGTACGCCGCTTCCTTGTCTCTCGTTCGCTGTCAGTCGACCAGTCGTACGCTGAAGAGGACCCTGGCCAACTGATTCCAGGGCTTCGGTTTCAGTGGATCGAAGATGATGTCGTCACCGCCCGTGCACGTGATTTTGACCGGACCGGGCGGCGTCGGCGGAGGCGTCGGGCCCTCGACCGGAGGAGGAAGCGGCGGGGAGGCAGTGGCCATTGGCCCCAGCCGGCACCGAGGCTCGATCTCGGCAGTGGCATTGGCAGTACCGTGCATCGCGTCGGTACCCGGGATCACCGAGTTGCCGACGGTGTTCGTGGTCTCCACGGCGACGGTGAAGCGGAGGAACTGACGCGTGCACGTCGCCTTGGCGGCGTTCCGGGCAGCGAAGTCTTCCGCCTTGCCGCACGCCCCTGCGGGATCGAAGAACTTGCCTTCGAGGACCTTCGACCAGTCTTCCGACTTGAGGCCACCCAGATCCAAGCCGGGCACCAGGTTGTCCCTGGCCTCGCGTGCCGCCGCCAGGGCTGCGGCATCGGCCGCGCCCTGAGCGTCGCTACGCGTGACAGAGGCTTGACCGACCACGAAGAACGCCAGCGCAGCAAAGAGCAGGCCCGCTACGACCACGACGTAGACGGGAAAGGCCTGCCCCTGATCGTCCGACCCCCCAACCAGGCTCACTTGCCAGCTTTGATATTCGTAACCGCCGTCTTGATCTTGTCGGTGATGGCTTCGCCGATCCCCGTCCCCACGATCGCCCCGATGATCACCACGACCACCAGGATGATCCCCAGGTATTCGAACGCGGTCTGGCCGCGGTCCCCGCGGGCGCGGCTCGCGTAGCGGTTGCGGAGTCTCGCCAGCGTGTTGTGTGACATGGGGGTCCCCTCCCGGGCCGGTGCCGCTGTCGATTTGCGGACGGTATGGGGATCCTGGGGTGGGGCCCCAGGGTCCGTGGGCCCAATTGGGGGCCCAATGCGTGCGGGGGTCAGCCATGGCCCGTCATCCCTGGACGGGCCGTTCCCAGCCAGCGGGCTATCGCCTCGCTGCGCGTCGTGCTGTGGAGCTTCGCGAAGATGCGGTTGATGTGGTTCTTCACCGTCTTTTCGCTGATGAAGCACGTCGCCGCGATCTGCTGGTTGCTCATCCCGGACGCGATGAGATCCATGACCTCCGCCTCACGTGAACTCAGGCCGTACAAAGGCTGGTTGACCGTGGAGTGGCCCTGCGATTGTGGCACATAGCGTTGCGGCTGCGAAGAGTGCGCGCGGACTTCGGCCAGGAGGGCGCTCGCCGCCGAGGTCGTGAGGTTGGCGCGGCCCTCGTGGACGTCGCGGACCGCCGCGGTCAGCTGGTCCGGCGTGAATTCGCCGTGTACGAGGTAGCCGCCCGCGCCCAGGAGCAGGGACTCGCGGACCACCTCCGGCTCGCGGCTGTGCGTCAGCATCAGGACCTGCGCCAGCTGGACCAGGTGCGGCAGGGCCGAGATGCCGTCGACGCCCGGCATGCGCACGTCCAGCAGGACCACGTCGGGGCGGTGGGAGCGGGCCAGTCGCAGGGCCTCGCGGCCGTCCCGGGCCTCCGCCGCGACCACGAGGCCGTCCTCGGCCGTGAGCAGGGCCCGCAAGCCCGCCCGGATCACCGGGTCGTCGTCCGCGATCAGGACACGAAGCGTCAGCGGCATCCGCCTCACCCGTTCCCGAGGATCGCGCCGAAGTCGACGTTCGCCCCGTACACGAAACCGCAGACCAGGAGGATCAGGGTGCCGGGGAGCATGAACATGGTCACGGCGAAGGTGGCCTTCGGTACGGCGCGTGCGGCGCGGCGGCGGGCCTGCTGGGCGTCCGTGCGGCGCATGTCCTCGGCGATGGCGATCAGGGTGTCCACGATCGGGGAGCCGAGTTCCTCGCCCTGCTGGAGTGCGGTGACGAACTGGGCCACCTGTTCGCTGTCGTTGCGCCGCCGCAGCTCGTCGAACGCCTGGCGGCGGCTGACGCCCATGTCCATCTGCTGGAGGGTGATGCGGACCTCGTCCGCCCAGGGGCCCTCGTACTTGCCCGCGACCCGTTCCAGGGCCTGCCGGAAGCCCAGTCCGGCGCTCACGACCACGGCGAGGACGTCGAGGAAGTCCGGCAGCGTGCGCTCGATGTCGTCGCGGCGGACCCGGGTTGCCGACCACAGGCCGACCTCGATCCAGAACAGCCCGAACGCCACCATGAGGAGGGCCGGCACCAGTTTGCCGTTCAGGAGCATGGCGAACGCGCCGAGTGCGCCCAGCGCCCCGTACACCGCGCGCCGGGCCGCGTAGCGGTCGATGGTCAGACCGGCCGGGTTGCCCGCCATGTCGATGCGGCGGCGCTTGGCCGCGACCCGCTTGGGTCCCATCAGCCGCAGCACCAGCGGCGCCCAGCGGATGCCCAGCCGGTCCACGGCGGAGCCGACGGCCGTGGTGCGGGTCGCGCCGACCTCCAGGGCGAGGGCGAGGTCGGTGGGGAGCTTGGTGTCGGCCCGGTACAGCCGTACGCCCTGGAAGATTCCGAGGACGGACAGGGCCAGGGCGAGGGCCAGCAGCAGCGCGGTCATGGCGGGCCCCCTCAGACGTCGATCTTCGACAGGCGGCGGATGAGGATGAAGCCCAGGGTGAACAGGCCCAGGGAGACCAGGACGGCGATCTGGCCCACGAAGGCGCCCGTCATCCGGTCCAGGGCGCCCGGCATCATCGTGTCCACCAGCAGCAGCGAGCCCAGCCCGATGGCCGGCACCAGGTACGCCGTCACCGTCACCTGCGAGAGCTGGGTGCGGATCTCCCGGCGGGTCTCCTTGCGCTGCTCCAGGGTGACGGTGAGGTTGCGCAGGGAGCCCACGATCGCGCCGCCCGCGCGGGCGGACAGGACCAGGGTGGAGACGAGGACGACGAGTTCGCGCGAGGGCAGCCGGTCGGCGAGTTCGCCGAGGGCCTCGTCGATCGAGTGGCCGACGGCGAGGCGGTCGGCGACCCGGGACAGCTCCTCCCCGGCCGGCGCCTCCAGCTCCTCGGCGGCGAGCCCGATGGCCGTACGCAGGGCCAGGCCGGCCTGGGTGGCGTTGGCCAGGATCCGGGCGAGTTCGGGCAGCTGGTTGATGAAGCGCTCGGTGCGGCGGGCCCGCTGCCAGTTGAGGAAGGCGTCGGCCGCCCACAGGCCGATCAGCCCGGCCACCGGCCCGAAGAACGGGGCCAGGAGGGAGGCCGCGAGCAGCCATACGGCGGCGACCGCGCCGAGCACGTACACGAAGAACTCGCCCGGGGTCAGGTCCAGTCCGGTGGCGGCCAGTTTGGCCTCGATCCGGCGCCCCAGCCGGGTGCGGCGCAGCCGCCGGTCCACGCCCCGGAACCGGCGCCGCCGGCCGGCGGGCTCCGGCTCCCCGGAGGCGGAGAGGCGTGCGACGAGTGCGGCGTGCTGGGCGCGGCCCCGTGCGTACGTGTGGACGCCCAGGACGGCCAGCAGGCCGGCCAGCAGGGTGGCGCCGAGGGCGAGGAGGACGAGTGGGTTCACAGGGCAGTCCGTGCGGTCCGGGTGGCGAGCTGGTCGTCCGACGCGGCGACCCCGAAGGCCTGGGGGATCGGCTGGTTGTTCATGTAGAGGCGGTCGGCGATCCGGCGCGGGAGCGGGTAGTACTCGAAGTGGCCGTGGACCCGTGCGTCCGGGCCCATCGGCTGGGCGAGGAACCGGCACACGGTGGTGATCCGGAACGGCTCGCGGCCGTGCGAGTCGAGGATGGCGATCTCGGTGACGCGGCGCGTGCCGTCGCCGAAGCGGGTGAGCTGGACGACGACGTTCACGGCGGAGTTGATCTGGTCCTGGAGGGCCGCGAAGGGGACCTCGACCTCCGACATGGAGGCCAGCGTCTGCAGGCGCATCAGGGCGTCCTCGGCGCTGTTGGCGTGGACGGTGGCCAGGGAGCCGTCGTGGCCGGTGGACATCGCCTGGAGCATGTCGAGGGTCTCGCCGCCGCGGACCTCGCCGACGATGATGCGGTCGGGGCGCATGCGCAGGCTGTTGCGGACGAGGTCGCGGATGGTGATCCGGCCCTTGCCCTCGACGTTCGCGGGGCGGGATTCGAGGCGGATGACGTGCGCCTGCTGGAGCTGGAGTTCGGCGGAGTCCTCGATGGTGATGATCCGCTCGCCCTCCGGGATGAGGCCGGAGAGGGCGTTGAGGAGGGTGGTCTTGCCGGTGCCGGTGGCGCCGGAGACGATCACGTTCATCCTGGCCTGGACGAGGCCGGAGAGCAGGAGCAGCATCTGCTCGTCCAGGGAGCCGAGGGCGATCATCTCGTGCAGGGTGAAGGCGCGCGGGAAGCGGCGGATGGTGAGGGTGGCGCCGGTCAGGGACAGCGGCGGGATGATGACGTTGACCCGCTCGCCGCTGGGCAGGCGGGCGTCGACCATCGGATTCGCCTCGTCCACGCGGCGGTTGACGGTGGAGACGATCCGCTCGATGGTCTGCATGAGCTGCTCGTGGGAGGCGAAGCGCAGCGGGAGCTGCTCGACGCGGCCGCCGCGCTCGACGTAGATGTGGTCGGGGCCGTTGACCATGATCTCGGAGATGGAGGCGTCTTCGAGGAGGGGTTCGAGGACGCCGAGGCCGAGGGCCTCGTCGACGACGCGGCGGATCAGCTGGGCGCGCTCGGCGGTGGACAGCACCGGGCCCTCGCGGCTGATGATGTGGCCGAGTACGCGCTCCAGCCGCGCGCGGCGCTCGGCGGGCGCGAGCGCGGACATCTCGGCAAGGTCGATCTCCTCCAGCAGCTTGGCCCGGTAGGAGGAGACCAGGCGGCCGTCCTCGCGGGGGCTGTGGCGGTCGTCGGGGGTGCCGACCCTGGAACGCAGGCTCATCGGGTCCCCTCCGGGGCGTCGTACGGCATGGTCGCGGACCGCCTGGCGGTGTGGGAGCCGAGGCCCGGTATGACGGAGGGAACCGTCACCTCGACGGTGGCGGTGACGGCGTCGCCCTGCCGCGGCACGTCGATCCTCGCCCGCTCGGCGAGCCAGTCGCTGAGCGCGGCCCGGCCGGCCGCGGCGCCGCCCTTGCCCTCGCGGGCCTGGATGCGGGCGGCGGTGCGGGCGGCGGTGTCGGCCTGTTCCTCGGCGTAGGCGACGACGCCGAGTTGGATTGCGCAGAGGGCGACGAAGAGGAGGATGGGGACGAAGCCGATGTATTCGAGGGCGACTTGGCCCGCGTCGCGGGGGCGGATGCCGGGGCGGGGGCGGAGGCCGAGGCTCGGGCGGGGGCCGGTGGCCCTGCGGGGCTGTTCCCCTACCCGCCCCTTCCCGAACCGGGGCAAGCCCCGGACCCCGCTCCGGGTGCTGCGCCCCCGCGGCCCTGCGGGGTACGCGCCCGGGGCTTCGCTCCGCGCCGCCGCGGGGTACGTACCCGGGTCAGCGCCCTGGCCCGGGGCCTCGCTCCACGCCCCTGCGGGGTACGTGCCCGGCCCCGCAGACCTTCCCGTGGCAGCCTCGCCCCGCGCCGCCGCGACGTACGCGCCCGGGCCGACGCCCGTTCCCAAGGCCTCGCCGCACACCCCTGCGGCGTACGGGCCCGGGCCAACGCCCGTGGCCAAGGCCTTGCCCCGCACCCCTGCGGCGTACGCGCCCGGGCCAACGCCCGTACGCAAGGCCTCGCCGCACACCCCCGCGGCGTACGCGCCCGGGCCAACGCCCGTTCCCAAGGCCTCGCCGCACACCCCTGCGGCGTACGCGCCCGGGCCGACGCCCGTACGCAAGGCCTCGCCCCGCGCCCCTGCGGGGTACGTGTCCGGGCCGACGCCCGTGGCCAAGGCCTCGCCCCGCACCCCCGCGGCGTACGCGCCCGGGCCGACGCCCGTACGCAAGGCCTCGCCCCGCACCCCCGCGGGGTACGCGGGCGTTCCCGGGGTGGACTCGGCCACGGGCGGGGCCGGGTGTGGCGGCCGTGGCTTGTGTCCCTGGGTCGGGGGATGTTCCGTTGCGAGGAGGGGTTTGCCGGGCATGTCAGTCGTCCTCCCGTTCCATCGGGGAGCCGGCGTCGCCGGTGATGGTGAGGCCGAGGTTCAGCAGGCCGGGGTAGAGGACCGGCAGCTTCAGGTCCACCGAGGCCCGGTAGACGCCGTTCGAGGCGCCCGTGCAACGGGCCTGCGGCGACCACGCGCCGCTGATGTGCTCCACCGCGGCCGCAGCGCACGCGGCGTCCCCCTTGACCGCGCCCGCCCGGGCAGCCTCGTCCGCCGCGTTGCCCGCGAGCGAGAACGCGTAGCCGATCAGCACGCACTCCCACACCGCGGCCACCAGCAGCAGGATCAGCGGGACCGTCCCGGCGAACTCGACCGCGACCTGTCCGGCGTCGCGTCGCACGCGACCCTGCCAAGCGTCGCGCGGCCTGCGCCCCTGTCCGGCATCGCGCAGTCGGCAGCCCTGCCCGGCGTCGTGCGGCACGCGCCCTCGCTC
>NZ_WTFF01000136.1 GCF_019400985.1 Streptomyces bambusae | reverse complement strand
GGCCCGGACGCCGGGACGCAGCCGGGCTCCCCGGGGTCCGGGTCCGGGGCCGCGCCCGGCGAGGTCGGCGTCGCCCGCCGTGAGGGCGACCGGCTGCGCTTCGTGGGCGCCGCGACCCGGCGGATCGCCCGCGGCATCGACCTCGACGAGATCGTGCTGGGCCTGTGCCGGGCCACGGTGCCGACGTTCTCCGACGCGATCCTCGTCTACCTGCGCGATCCGCTGCCGGTCGGCGACGAGCGGCCCGTCGGCCCGGTCGTCTTAAGGCTGCGCCGCACCGACCGGCTGCGGCCGATCGACGATCTGGGCGAGCACACCCTCGGAGCCGGCCTCGATCTCGTCGGCGCCGCGGGGGGCGCCGGGGAGCTCGACTTCAGCCAGCTGCCCCTGGTGGGCCCCCAGGGCGACCTGCCGGCCGCCGAGCTGTGCGAGATCCACCACGGCGGGGCGCTGGACGAGGTGCTGCGCGGGGTCCGGCCCGTGTTCGGGTCCTCGGCCGCCGCCCGGGCCGCGCTGCCCGAACTGCTGGGCGACGAGCACCCCGTGCCGGGCGGCCGGCGGGCCATCCTGGCCCCGCTGCGCGGCCGCCGCCGGGTCATCGGCGCGGCCGTGTTCCTGCGTACGCCCGAACGGCCCGACTTCGAGCAGAACGACCTCCTGGTCGCCGCCCAGCTGGCCACCCACACCGCGCTCGGCATCGACAAGGCCGTGCTCTACGGCCGCGAGGCGTACATCGCCGACGAGCTCCAGCGGACCATGCTGCCCGACAGCCTGCCGCAGCCCACCGGCGTGCGGCTGGCCTCCCGCTACCTGCCGGCCGCCGAGACCGCCCGGGTGGGCGGCGACTGGTACGACGCGATACCGCTGCCCGGCAGCCGGGTCGCGCTCGTCGTCGGCGACGTCATGGACCACTCCATGACCTCCGCCGCGATCATGGGCCAGCTGCGGACGACCGCGCAGACCCTGGCCCAGCTGGACCTGCCGCCCGCGGAGGTGCTGCACCACCTGGACGAGCAGGCCCAGCGCCTCGGCTCGGACCGGATGGCCACCTGCCTGTACGCCGTCTACGACCCGGTCTCGCACCGGATCACCATCGCCAACGCCGGCCACCCGCCGCCCGTGCTGCTGCACCTGGGCGGCCGGGCCGAGGTGCTGCGGGTGCCGCCGGGCGCCCCGATCGGCGTGGGCGGGGTCGACTTCGAGGCCGTGGAGCTGGACGCCCCCGCCGGGGCCACGCTGCTGCTCTACACCGACGGCCTGGTGGAGTCCCGGCTGCGCGACGTGTGGACCGGTATCGAGCAGCTGCGCGAGCGGCTGGCCGCCACCGCCCAGCTGACCGGCCTGGACCACCCGCCGCCGCTGGAGGCGCTCTGCGACGACGTCCTGGACATGCTGGGCCCCGGCGACCGGGACGACGACATCGCGCTGCTCGCGGCCCGCTTCGACGGGATCGCGCCCAGCGACGTCGCGTACTGGTTCCTGGACCCCGAGGAGACCGCGCCGGGCCGGGCCCGCCGGTTCGCCCGCCGCGCCCTGTCCCGCTGGGGCCTGGAGGAGCTGGAGGACTCGGTGGAGCTGCTGGTCAGCGAGGTGGTGACCAATGCCGTGCGGTACGCCGAACGGCCCGTCACGCTGCGGCTGCTGCGCACGGACGTGCTGCGCTGCGAGGTCGGCGACGACTCCCCGCAGCTGCCCCGGCAGCGCCGGGCCCGCGAGACCGACGAGGGCGGCCGCGGGCTGTTCCTGGTCAACCGGATGGCCAGGCGGTGGGGCGCGACCCGGCTGAGCAGCGGCAAGGTCGTCTGGTTCGAGATCCCGCTGCCGGGCCCCCGCGAGCGCGGCTGACCGGCGCCGAGCCGGACCGGCAGAAGCAGAACACCGCCGGACCAGCCGAAGCAGAACACCGCCGCCCGGCAGCATGAGCGCTGCCGGGCGGCGGTGTCGTATCCGGGGGTCGGGGTCCGGGGCCAGTGGTCCGGGCCCGGGCCCCCGCTACTGCCTGGGCGGGATGATCGTGCCCGACGGCGGCGGGAGCGGCGGGGTGCTGGACCTGGTCGGGTCCGGCCTGCCGGAGCTCCCCGTCGGGTCGGGCCGGGTCGAGCTCTGGCTCGGGTTCGGGCTGGTCGAGGTCGACGGCTTCGTGCTGCTGCTGGTGCTCGGGTCCGGGCTGCGGCTGACGGTGGCCGAGGGCGAGGTCTTCGGACTCGGCGGCAGGACCGGCTCGCCCATGTCCGCGTCCTCCAGGTCGAACTCGGCGGTCTTCACGCCCTTCAGCGCGGCGAGCGTGTACGCCTTCCAGATCTCGGCCGGGAAGCTGGAGCCACCCGCGCGGCCGCCGCCGGCGGTACCGGTCAGGGTGACCTGCTTGCCCGTGCCCGGCTCCTCGCCGAACATCGCGACGACGGTGACCAGTTCCGGGGTGTACGCGGTGAACCAGGCGGCCACGTTGGACTCGGTGGTACCGGTCTTGGCCGCCGCCTGGTAGGCGCTGGACTTGACCGCGCTGCCGGAGCCGTCGTTGACGACGCCGGTGAGCACCTTGGTGACGGTGTCGGCGGTGGCGCTGTCGATCGCCTGGGAGCCGATGGCCTGGACCGGCTTGTACTCGCGGTAGGCGTGCTTGGCCGACTTGATGATGGTCGGCGTGACCAGCTTGCCGTGGTTGTCGAAGGTGGCGTAGACCCCGGCCATCTCCACGGTGTTGGCGCTCATGGTGCCGAGCGACATGGCCGGCTTGTCCTCCGGCCAGCCCTTGCGGTCCTTCATGCCGAGGGCGAGCGCGGTCTTCTTCACGTTCTGCGGCTTCACGTCCACGATCATCTGCGCGTAGACGGAGTTGACCGAGGAGTTGGTCGCCTTCTGGACCGTGATCAGCGGGCTGTCGCCGGTCTTGTAGTCCTGCTGGTCCTGGTTCTGCGGGCTGAAGGGGACCGAGCTGCCGACCACCGGGCGGCCGCTGGTGCCGTCGTAGAGGGCGTTGGGCGTGATCGGCTTGCCGTCCTGGGTACGGGACTTGAGCTGCAGCGCGGAGGCCAGCACGACCGGCTTGAAGGTCGAGCCCGGCTGGAAGTCCGTGCGCAGGGCGTTGCTCGCCCAGTGGTCCTGCTGGCCGGTGCCGCCGTACATCGCGACGATGTGGCCGGTCTTGGGGTCCACCGAGGTGGCGCCCGCCTGGACGTTCTGGTCGACCGGGCGGCGCTTGGTGTCCTTGCGGTCGAGCTTGGCCTCCAGCTCGTCCTGGACGGCCTTCTCCAGCGCGGCCTGCTTCTTGGGGTCGATGGTCAGCTGGATGGTCCAGCCGCCGGCCTGGATCTGCTCGGCGGAGACGCCCTGGCGCCGCATCTCGGCGTTGGCGGCCTCGATCAGGTAGCCCTTCTGGCCCTCCATGCCGGGGGCGGCCTTGGGCTTGATGGGCTCCTGGAACTTCATGCCCGCGCGCTTGCCCGCATCGAGCTCGCCCATCTCGACCATGTTGTTCAGGACGTAGTTGAAGCGGTCCGTGACGAGCGTCTTGGAGGTGTCGCTGGCCACGGCCCAGTCGTACTGGCTGGGGGCCTGGAGGAGGGCGGCGAGGTAGGCGCTCTGTTCGATCGTCAGCTGGTCGGCGTTGACCCCGTAGTAGGCCTGGGCGGCGGCCTGGACCCCGTACGCGTTGCGGCCGAAGTAGCTGGTGTTCATGTAGCCCGCGAGGATCTCGGGCTTCTCCATCTCCTGGTCGACCTTGAGTGAGATCACCAGCTCCTTGAGCTTGCGGGTGACCGTCTGGTCCTGGTTCAGGTAGTAGTTCTTGACGTACTGCTGGGTGATGGTCGAACCACCGGACTTGCGCCCGCCGGTGACCGCCTGGAGCACGGCGCGGCCCAGGCCCTTGACGTCGACGCCGCTGTCCTCGCGGAAGGACTTGTTCTCGGCCGCGATGAACGCTTCCTGGGTGTGCTTGGGAATCTTGTCGATCGGCAGGATCTCGCGGTTGACCTTGCCGGTCCGGGTGATGACCGAGCCGTCAGAGAACTTGTAGACGTTGCTCTGGAGCGTCGCCTCCGCATTCGGGTCGGGCTTGTCCACGTAGAAGTACAGCCCGACCAGGCCGGCGATGCCCAGCAGCGTCAGGCAGGCGAACGTGCCGAGGATCTTCTTCCAGGTGAAGAACCGGCGTATGCCGGCCTTGCCGGCCTTCTTGGCCCTGCCGCTGCCGCCGTCCGTCCTGCCGCTGCCGCCGTCCGCTCCGGCGCCGTTCGCCGCGCGGCCACGCGTCGTACGCCGCGTACCGCGCTGCTGCTGCGCTCGTCGCGCTTCTGCTCGGCCCATCGCTCCCGCTCCGCTCGATTTCCCCCCGACGTCAGCTCCGAAAACTAACACCGCAGGTTGTGACAAAGGTTGGCCATTCAAGGCCAATACCGGTCATTTCGGACGTGAGAATCAGCACCCACACCGAAGGAACCGACGCGCGTGAGTGCCCGAGGGTTGCGGTGGACGCAAAAAGTGATATCACTTTGCTAGAAGCTGTGACCGAGTGAACCACCATGGAACGGGGCGGACCATGACGAACGACACGAGCATCCGAGCGACGGCGCAGCAGCCGGTACGGGAGTTCCCGGCGCGCAGCGTGGGCGGTGGACTGGCGCTGCTGAGCGGGCTGTTGGGCGTCGCGGCCGGCGCCGCCCTCATCGTCGCGGGCGCCGCGGCCGGGACCGGCGCGGCGAAGGCGGCACTGATCGCCCTGGGCATCCTGCTGGCGGTGGCCTCCGTCATCGCCATGGGCGGACTCAACACGGTCGCGCCCGGCGAGGCCCGGGTCGTCCAGCTCTTCGGCCGCTACCGCGGCACGATCCGCGCCGACGGACTGCGCTGGGTCAACCCGCTCACCACGCGCGAGAAGATCTCCACCCGGGTCCGCAACCACGAGACGGCGGTGCTGAAGGTCAACGACGCCTACGGCAACCCGATCGAGCTGGCCGCGGTCGTGGTGTGGAAGGTCGAGGACACCGCGCGGGCGGTCTTCGAGGTCGACGACTTCGCGGAGTTCGTGGAGACGCAGGCCGAGGCGGCGGTCCGGCACATCGCGATCGAGTACCCGTACGACGCCCACGACGACGAGGGCCTGTCGCTGCGCGGCAACGCCGAGGAGATCACCGAGAAGCTGGACGCCGAGCTGCAGGCCCGGGTCGAGGCGGCCGGCGTACGGATCGTCGAGTCCCGCTTCACGCATCTCGCGTACGCTCCGGAGATCGCCTCGGCGATGCTCCAGCGCCAGCAGGCCGGCGCGGTCGTGGCGGCCCGCCGGCAGATCGTCGAGGGCGCGGTGGGCATGGTCGAGCTGGCCCTGAACCGTCTGGCCGAGGAGGAGATCGTGGACATGGACCCGGAGCGCAAGGCCGCCATGGTCTCCAACCTGATGGTGGTCCTGTGCGGCGACCGGGCCGCCCAGCCGGTCGTCAACACGGGCACCCTCTACCAGTGAGCCCGGCCGAGTCCGCGGCGCGCGGCGGGCGCCAGGCCCGCAAGCAGGTGCTGCTGCGGCTGGACCCCCAGGTCTACGACGCGCTCGCCCGCTGGGCGGGGGACGAACTGCGCAGCGCGAACGCCCAGATCGAGTTCCTGCTGCGGCGCGCCCTGCTGGAGGCCGGCCGCCTGCCGGGCGGCGCCTCCCCCATCCCCCGCCGCGGCCGCCCGCGCACCCGGCCGGACCAGGACGAGGCGCAGGGCCCGGCCTGACCGGGACGGGCTTCAGGCCCCGCCCCTCCCGCCCCGGCGGGAGGGGCGGGGCGCCCGCGCGAGCAGAACACGCCGACACGCACGAGCCGCACGAGCCGCACGCGCCATCTATACACACGAGGTATACACACGGTGTAGAGTCCTCGTCATGTCCATCGGTCACACCCTGCTCGGCCTCCTGGAGGCCGGCCCGCGCCATGGCTACGACCTCAAGCGCGCCTTCGACGAGAAGTTCGGCCACGACCGCCCCCTCGCCTACGGACAGGTCTACTCGACCATGTCCCGACTGCTGCGCAACGGCCTCGTCGAGGTCGACGGCATCGAGTCCGGCGGCGGCCCCGAACGCAAGCGCTACGCCATCACCACCGCCGGCGTCACCGACGTCGAGAGCTGGCTGGCCCAGCCGGAGAAGCCGGAGCCCTACCTCCAGTCCACCCTCTACACCAAGGTCGTCATCGCGCTGCTCACCGGCCGCAGCGCCGCCGACCTGCTGGACACGCAGCGGGCCGAACACCTGCGCCTGATGCGCATCCTGACCACCCGCAAGCGCAAGGGCGACCTCGCCGACCAGCTCGTCTGCGACCACGCCCTGTTCCACCTGGAGGCGGACCTGCGCTGGCTGGAGCTCGCCGCGGCCCGACTCGACCAGCTCGCCAAGGAAGTCCGCCGATGACCCCTGCCGGTTCCCTGCTCACCGCCGTCGGCCTGACCAAGACGTACGGGCCCACCAAGGCCCTGGACGGCGCCGAGTTCTCCATCCACCCCGGCGAGGTCGTCGCCGTGATGGGCCCCTCCGGGTCCGGCAAGTCCACCCTGCTGCACTGCCTGGCCGGCATCGTGACCCCCGACTCGGGCGTCATCACGTACGCCGGCCGGGAGCTGACCTCGATGAGCGACGCCGAGCGCAGCGCCCTGCGCCGCTCCGAGTTCGGCTTCGTCTTCCAGTTCGGCCAGCTCGTGCCCGAGCTCACCTGCGTCGAGAACGTCGCCCTGCCGCTGCGGCTGGCGGGGACCCGGCGCAAGGCGGCCGAGCGGACGGCGCTGTCCTGGATGGAACGCCTCCAGGTCGAGGACGTGGCCGACAAGCGGCCCGGCGAGGTCTCCGGCGGCCAGGGCCAGCGGGTGGCCGTCGCCCGCTCGCTGGTCACCTCACCCCGGGTGCTCTTCGCCGACGAGCCGACCGGCGCGCTGGACTCGCTCAACGGCGAACTGGTGATGCAGTTGCTCACCGAGGCCGCCCGGGCCACCAACGCGGCGGTCGTCCTGGTCACCCACGAGACCCGCGTGGCCGCCTGGTCCGACCGCGAGATCGTCGTCCGCGACGGCCGCTCCCGCGACATGGAGCGCGCCATATGAGCCTGCTCCGGGCCTGGTCCCGTGACCTCGCCATGGGCGCCCGGTTCGCCTGCGCCGGCGGCCGCGAGGGGTGGATCCGCACCCTGCTCACCGGGGTCGGCGTCGGCCTCGGCGTCGCCCTGCTGCTGATCACCACGGCGCTGCCGAGCGCGCTGGCCGCCCGTACCGACCGCGGTGACGCCCGCAGCACCGTGGGCTCGCCCACCGCCGAGCACCCCGGGCCCGACACCCTGCTCGTCGCCCGCTCCAACCAGACCTACCGCGGCAAGGACATCGAGGGCACCCTGGTGCAGGCCGAGGGGCCGAAGGCCCCGGTGCCGCCGGGCCTGTCGAGGATTCCCGGCCCCGGCGAACTGGCCGTCTCCCCCGCCCTGAAGAAGCTGCTGCAGTCCCCGGACGGCGCCCTGCTGCGCGAGCGCCTCGACGGGCGGATCACCGAGACCGTCGGCGACGCCGGCCTGACCGGCCCCTCCGAACTCCTCTTCTACGCCGGGCAGTCGGGGCTGGACGCGAACCTCAACCGGGTCGAGCGCATCACCGCCTTCGCCTACGAGCGGCAGACCGAGCGGCTCAGCCCGCTGCTGCTGCTCCTCGTCGTCCTCACCTTCGTCACCCTGCTGCTGCCGGTCGCGGTCTTCGTCGCCGCCGCCGTGCGCTTCGGCGGCGAACGCCGCGACCGCCGGCTCGCCGCCCTGCGCCTGGTCGGCGCCGACAGCCGGATGGTGCGCCGGATCGCCGCCGGCGAGGCACTGGCCGGTTCGGCGGCCGGCCTGGTGCTGGGCGCGGGCTTCTTCCTGCTGGGCCGCGAGCTGGTGGGCGGCTTCGACATCCAGCAGCGCAGCGTCTTCCCGGCCGACCTCGACCCCGCGCCCTGGCTGGCCGCGCTCGTGGCGGTGGCCGTGCCGGCTGCCGCCGTCGCCGTCACGCTGTTCGCGCTGCGCGGGGTGGTCATCGAACCGCTGGGCGTCGTACGGACGACCCGGCCGAGCCGGCGCCGACTGTGGTGGCGGCTGCTGGTGCCGCTGGCCGGCCTGGGCCTGCTCACCCCGCTGACGGGCCGCGGCGACGACGGCGGGGAGTTCAACCGCTACCAGGTCAGCGCCGGCGTGGTCCTGCTGCTGGTCGGTATCACCGTGCTGCTGCCGTGGCTGCTGGAGCGGCTCGTCGGCCGGCTGCGCGGCGGCCCGGTCTCCTGGCAGCTGGCGGTGCGCCGGCTCCAGGTCAACATCGCCGGCGCGGCCCGCCTGGTCAACGGGATCGCGGTCGCCGTCGCCGGCGCCATCGCCCTGCAGATGATGTTCGCCGGCGTGGAGGGCGAGTACACCGTGCGGACCGGCGAGGACCCCACCCGCGCCACCGTCTCGATCATCCTCGGGTCGAACGTTCAGGGGGACCCCGAGCAGCTGGCCCGGCAGGTCGCCGGGTACCCGGGCATCACCGACGCGATCCCGCTGCGCTCGGTGTCCGCCGCCCACGAGCCCGTCGCGGAGCAGGGGCTGGTCGACGTCACCGTCGGCACCTGCGCGGCCCTGCGCGAGGTCGCCCAGCTGGACTCCTGCAAGGACGGCGACGCGTTCTGGGCCACCGGGGGCAGCACGCTCGGCGGGTCGTACGGGGGCCGGGCCGAGCCGGGCGACAAGCTGTACGCGGGGAACGTGCGGGGTTACGAACAGGACGTCAAACCGGTCGAGTTCACCGTCCCGGCCACCCTGCGCACGGTGCCCAGCCGCCCGGACCCCGTCGGGGTCCAGCGCTCCGGACTCCTGCTGACCCCGTCGGTGGCACCGGGCGACACCGGCGGCTACGGCGCGCAGCAGATCTTCGTCATGACCGACGGCCCGGCGCAGGAGGGTCTGGAGCGGGCGCGGACCGCCGCCTTCAAGGCCTCGCCGCTGTCCGTGGCCAGCACGCTGCACACCACCCGGCAGAGCCGCAGCTACTCGACGATCCGCACGGGGCTGTTCTTCGGCGCCACCGGCGTGCTGATCCTGATCGGCACCAGCCTGCTGGTCTCCCAGGTGGAGCAGCTGCGCGAGCGCCGCAAGCTGCTGTCGTCGCTGGTCGCCTTCGGCACCAGGCGCTCCACCCTGAGCCTGTCGGTGCTGTGGCAGACGGCCCTGCCGATCGGCGTGGGCATGGCCCTGGCCGCCCTGTTCGGGATCGGGCTGGGTGCCGTACTGATGCGGATGGCCGTGCAGGAGGTCCGGATCGCCTGGGCGGAGGTCGCGATGATGACCGGGGCGGGCGCGGGCGTGGTCGCCCTGGTCACCCTGCTCAGCCTGCCGCCGCTGCTGCGGCTGATGCGCCCGGACGGCCTGCGCACAGAGTGAGGGCGTGACGGGCGCCTGCCGCGCCCGTGCGCGCGGGCCGCGGCCGGCTGCCGGTGCGGCCCGCGGGGGCGGCTACTCCGCGGGCCACACCGGCAGCGGCCGTACGGCCTCGCGCAGGGCGGCGGCCAGGGCGGCGAACTCGTCCTGGCGCGCCGTGCCGGTCCGCATGGCCAGCGCGATCCGCCGCATCGGGGCCGGCTCGGCGAAGTAGCCGGTGGACAGGTACTCGTTGCGGGCCGTCTCCAGGCGCAGCGCCGTACGCGGCAACAGCGTGACGCCCAGTCCCCCGGCGACCAGTTGTACGAGCGTGGACAGCCCGGCCGCGGTGGTGGTGACGTCGGGGCCCTCGGCGCGGCCGGCCTCCCGGCAGATGTCCAGGGCCTGGTCGCGCAGGCAGTGCCCCTCGTCGAGCAGCAGCAGTTGCAGGCCCCGCAGCTCCTCGCGGGGGATGTCCCGGCGCCCGGCCAGCGCATGGCCGCGCGGCGCGAGCAGCACGAAGTCCTCGTCGAACAGCGGCAGTTCGGTGACTCCGGGGACGCCGAGGGGGACGGCGAGCAGCAGCAGGTCCAGCCGGCCGGCCGCCAGTCCCTCCAGCAGCGAGGCGGTCTGCTCCTCGTGCACCTGGAGGTCCAGGCGGGGGTAGCGGCGGTGGAAGAGGCCGAGCACGGTCGGCAGCAGGTAGGGGGCCACGGTCGGGATGACCCCGAGGCGCAGCACCCCGGTGAAGGGCGCCCGTACGGCCTCGGCCTCCTCCATGAGGGAGCCGACCGCGTCGAGGACCGCCCGCGCGCGGGCGGCGATCCGCTCGCCGGCCGGGGAGAGCAGCACCTTGCGGGTGGTGCGCTCCAGCAGTTGCACGCCGAGGGCCTCCTCCAGCGCGGAGACCGCGCCGGACAGGGCCGGCTGGCTCATGCCGATCGCCGCGGCGGCGTCCCGGAAGTGCAGGTACTCCGCGACGGCCGCGAACGCGCGCAGCTGCGCCAGCGTCGGCTGCTTCGCTCCCCTGTTACCGACCGCCACTGATAGGTACCTCCGATCACCCGCCTCAAGACTAGCTATTTCTGCAATCAATGCAGCTGTGTCAGCATGTGAGATACGTCCAACCCTCTGGGAAAACCCCAAAAGGGTCATTTTCCATTCCGCAAGGAGAGCACGTGCTCACTGTCGGTGACAAGTTCCCCGCCTACGACCTGACCGCCTGCGTCTCGCTCGAGGCCGGCAAGGAGTTCGCCCAGATCGACCACAAGTCCTACGAGGGCAAGTGGCGCGTGGTGTTCTTCTGGCCGAAGGACTTCACCTTCGTCTGCCCGACCGAGATCGCCGCGTTCGGCAAGCTGAACGACGAGTTCGCCGACCGCGACGCGCAGATCCTCGGCGTCTCCGGTGACTCCGAGTTCGTCCACCACGCCTGGCGCAAGGACCACGCCGACCTGCGCGACCTGCCCTTCCCGATGCTGGCCGACGCCAAGCACGAGCTCATGCAGGCCTGCGGCGTGCAGGGCGAGGACGGCTACGCGCAGCGCGCCGTGTTCATCGTCGACCCGAACAACGAGATCCAGTTCTCGATGGTGACCGCCGGCTCCGTCGGCCGTAACCCCAAGGAGGTCCTGCGGGTCCTCGACGCCCTGCAGACCGACGAGCTGTGCCCCTGCAACTGGACCAAGGGCGAGGACACCCTGGACGCCGGCAAGCTCCTGGCCGGTGAGTGAGCATGGCCCTCGCTGAGCTGAAGGCCGCGATACCGGACTTCGCCAAGGACCTGAAGCTGAACCTGGGCTCGGTCGTCGGCAACCAGGACACCCTGACGCAGCAGCAGCTGTGGGGCACGGTCCTGTCCTGCGCGATCGCCGCCCGCTCGCCGAAGGTCCTGCGCGAGCTGGAGCCGGAGGCCAAGGCCAACCTCTCGCCCGAGGCGTACACGGCCGCCAAGTCGGCCGCGGCGATCATGGCGATGAACAACGTCTTCTACCGCACCCGCCACCTGCTCTCCGACCCGGAGTACGGCACGCTGCGCGCGGGCCTGCGGATGAACGTCATCGGCAACCCCGGCGTCGAGAAGCTCGACTTCGAGCTGTGGTCGCTCGCGGTCTCCGCGGTCAACGGCTGCGGCCAGTGCCTGGACTCGCACGAGCAGGTCCTGCGCAAGGCCGGCGTGGGGCGCGAGACGGTCCAGGAGGCCTTCAAGATCGCCTCGGTGATCCAGGCGATCGCCGTGACCCTGGACGCGGAGGCGGCGCTGACCGCCGAGTAGCGGCCCGCGACCCGGGTACCACTCGCAGAAGGCCCCCCAGCACCCCGGGGGGCCTTTCGCATGCCTCGCGTCGCATGCCTCGCGTCGCATGCCTCGCGGCGCGGGCCGGGGCGTCAATTGCCTCGCGGTGCGGGCCGGGGCGTCACTTGCGCAGCGTGCGCATCAGCGTGCGCAGGTCCTCCACCATCGCCGCCTGCGCCGCCGTGAAGTCGATCCTGGGGTCGGCCTCCAGGACCATGTCCTCGCCCTGCTCCTGCCGGAAGTCCCGCTGCGCGGTGAACTTCAGGCTGAACACCGCCCGCCCGTCCAGCACCCGCAGCGTGCGGTCGCCGAAGGGGCCGTCGTAGCTCAGCAGCGCCCGCTCCCCCAGGCCCGGCACCGACTCCACGGTGCGGCCGTCCGACGCGTACCAGGGGTCGACGATCTGCGGCTCCTGGTCGAACTCCGGTGCGGGGTCGCGCTCGTGGTACAGGGTGACCTCGGCCATGGCGACGTACGTCCGGCCGTCGGCCTCGGCCCTCAGCTGGCAGCCCGTCCACGGGCGGACCCGGTGCGGGAGGTTGGCTTCCAGCTTCCGCTTCTCCAGTGCGAGTCCGGTGAACCGGCTGAGCGCCGGCGCCTTGAAGTCGTCGCACAGGTACTCCGCCCAGCGGTAGCGCGGCGCGGCCCCCGGCCCCGCCTCGCCCAACCACCACAGCCCGGCCGCCCACACCGCCGAGGCGGTCAGCGCACCCCCGAGGGCCCACAGCCAGGGCCGCCGGCCACGCCGCGCAGCGGCCGAGGCCGAAGCCGAGGCCGAGCCGCCCGCCGGGCCGGAGGAAACCGCCTCCCCCGGTAACGGCCGGTCCTCGGGGTCGGACGACCCGTCGAGCTCAGGCTCCGTGATCACCCGCGCGTCCCTCCCCGTACTCGACCGGCGCCTGCGGCAGCGCCGTCGCCCCGTGCGGCCCCGGGCCGATGCGCAGGGCGCTCTCGCGGGAGTACGCCCGCAGGTAGCCGACCACCGTGTTGGTGACCGCGACCAGCGGGACCGCGACCACCGCGCCGCCGATGCCGGCGATCATGCCGCCGGCCGCGACCGAGAGCACCACCGCCAGCGGGTGCACCCGTACCGCCCGGCCCAGGATGAACGGCTGCAGGACGTGCCCCTCGATCTGCTGCACGGCCAGGACCACGATCAGCACCATCAGCGCCGTGAACACGCCCTGGGTCACCAGCGCCACGACCACCGCCAGGGCGCCGGAGATCACCGCGCCGACCAGCGGGATGAAGGCGAACAGGAAGATGAAGACGGCGAGCGGCACCGCCATCGGCACCTTGAGGAAGTACAGGCCCAGGCCGATGAAGACGGCGTCGATCAGCGCCACGATCAGGGTGCCCCGCACGTACGCCGTCAGCGTGCGCCAGGCCCGCGGGCCGGCCCCGGCCAGGCCCGGCCGCGCGTCCGCCGGGACCAGGCCCAGCACCCAGCGCCAGATCTGCTTGCCGTCGTAGAGCAGGAAGAGCGTGGAGAACATCGCGAGCAGGATGCCGGTCAGCACCTCGACCATCACGGTGACGCCCTGCAGGCCGGCCGAGGTGATCTGCTCGGTGTTGGTGCCGATGGTGTCGGTCAGGTTCTTGGCGATCTCGTTGATCTGCTGCTGGGTCACGTGGAACGGGCTGTCCAGCGCCCACTGCTTCAGCTCGTTGATGCCGTCCTTGACCCGGTTGGACAGGTCGTCGAGGTTCTCCATGACCTGCCAGACCACGAACCAGCCGGCCAGGCCGATGATCACGAAGCCGAGGATCGCGGTGACGGCGGTGGCCAGCCCCCGCGGCAGGCCGAGCCGGCGCAGCCGCACGACGAAGGGCTGGAGCAGGGCCGTGACGAGCATGGCCGCGGCGAAGGCGAGGACGACCAGGCGCACCTCGCTGATCACCTTCATCAGCACCCACAGCATTCCGGCGAGCAGCAGCAGCCGCCAGCTGACCTCGGCGGCCACCCGCATGCCCCACGGCACGACGCTCACCGGGTCGGGGCGCACCGGCACGTACGGGTGCCCGGGTTCGTGCCCCGCGTGGACGGGGGCGTGGCCGTGCTCGGGGGCCCCGCCGTGGCCGGCCCCGGGCCGCGCCTCGCCGGCGGCGGGAGCGGCGGCGCCCGCACCGGGCGGTCGCCCGGGCACGCCGGAGGTCTCGGCCTCGACCTCGGCCCGGCGCGCGGCGAGGCGCGCCTCCAGGGCGTTCAGCCTGTTGCCGATGCGCCCCAGCCAGCCTGTTCTGGTCGCCATCTCGTTCCCTTTCTCCCCCCGGGCTGCGTCCGGGGGACCCCCACCGCCCGTCCTGCGCGCGCAATCCCGTCGACCGTACACGCGAGGAGCCCCGCACCGAAGGACGGTACGGGGCTCTGCGGGGTCGGGCTGGGGCCGGGGTCAGTACCAGCCGTTGGCCTGGTGGAACGTCCACGCGCCACAGGGGCTCTTGTAGCGCTCGTTCATGTAGTTCAGGCCCCACTGGATCTGGGTGGCCGGGTTGGTGCGCCAGTCGGAGGCGACCGAGGACATCTTCGAGCCGGGCAGCGCCTGGACCAGACCGTAGGCACCCGAGGACGGGTTGACGGCCTTGTAGTTCCAGGTCGACTCCTGGTCGACGATGTTGGAGAAGCACTGGAACTGGCTCGCCGGCACGATCTGCCGCGCGATGTCCTTGACCTGGGCGACCGTGTAGGAGCTCTGCGGGGTGAAGCTGGAGGCGTCGCGGGTGGTGGAGCGGCTCGCGACCTGCTCCTTCGCCTCGCGCTCCTCCTTGGCCTTCGCCTCGGCGGCCGACTTCTTCGCCTTGGCGTCCTTGGCGGCCTGGATGCGGGCGGCTTCCTCCGCCGAGCGCTTGGCGTCGGCGTCCGCGCTGAAGGCGATGGCGTCGGCCTGCTGCGTCAGGGACGCGTTCTGCACGCCGGCCTGCTCACCGACCGGGATGTCAGTGAGGAGCGTCGCCCCGGACGCGGTCGTCTCGAGGTCGTTCGAGTTCTGGGTGTCGCCAGTGGCGACGCCCACGACAGCGCCGACGGTGGTGACCGCGGTGGCCGACGCCACGGCGAATCCCCGGACCGAGATCCGGCTCACACGGTGTCCTTCCAGCAGCGTCCGCAACGGTGACCTCAGCGGCCGCAAGAGTGCCCCTGGCACTGGCCTCCCCCGTACTACGGTCACTGGAGGCGCGGGCCCGTTCGGGCAACTCCCCTGACGGGGAGCGCCGCGTGGTACTTCCGGGCGGCATACGGCGGTCGTTTGTGGAGTTGTGGTGCTGCTGTGCGCCGTACCTACAGGAGGTACAGCGGTGCCGTATGCGGGGCCTGACGGAAAACAGAGCTTGCCGGACCCCGCCACCGCAAGGCAATTCCCCGCTGCGTGGGAAAGGTCACACCAGGCATGTCGGGGTTGGTTGTTGAAAACCCCTGTGCAGCACGACGCCGCCCGGCTAGGCTCTTCGGCCTTTGCCGGGCGGCGCCAACTCGGCTGTCCCTTACGGGGCTTTCAGAGGGTTTCGAGCATCTCCGTGACCAGGGCCGCGATGGGCGAGCGCTCGGACCGGGTCAGCGTCACGTGGGCGAAGAGCGGATGGCCCTTCAACTTCTCGACCACCGCGACCACTCCGTCGTACCGGCCGACGCGCAGATTGTCCCGTTGTGCCACGTCATGGGTGAGGACAACCCGGCTGTTCGCCCCGATCCGGGACAGAACGGTCAGTAGGACGTTCCGCTCCAGCGACTGCGCCTCGTCCACGATCACGAACGCGTCGTGCAGCGAGCGGCCGCGGATGTGGGTGAGCGGCAGCACCTCCAGCATGCCGCGGCCCAGCACCTCCTCGATGACCTCCCGCCCCGCCACCGACGAGAGCGTGTCGAAGACGGCCTGCGCCCACGGGCTCATCTTCTCGGCCTCGGTGCCCGGCAGGTAGCCGAGCTCCTGCCCGCCCACGGCGTACAGCGGCCGGAAGACCATCACCTTCTGGTGCTGGCGGCGCTCCAGCACCGCCTCCAGGCCCGCGCACAGGGCCAGGGCGGACTTGCCCGTGCCGGCCCGGCCGCCCATGGAGACGATCCCGACCTCGGGGTCGAGCAGCAGGTCCAGCGCGATGCGCTGCTCGGCGCTGCGGCCGTGCAGCCCGAAGGCCTCGCGGTCGCCGCGCACCAGCTTGACGTTGCCGTCGGCCGTGACCCGGCCGAGGGCCTTGCCCCGCTCGGACTGCAGGATCAGTCCGGTGTGCACGGGCAGTTCGGCGGCCTCCGGCACGTACAGCCGCTCCTCGGAGTAGAGGAGGTCCACCTGCTCCCCGGAGACCGGGAGCTCGCTCATGCCGGTCCAGCCGGCATCGGTGATGGCGAGCTCCGCGCGGTACTCCTCGGCGAGCAGGCCCACGGACGAGGCCTTGATGCGCAGCGGGAGGTCCTTCGAGACCACCGTGACGTCGTAGCCCTCGGCCTGCAGGTTGCGGGCGACCGCGAGGATGCGCGAGTCGTTGTCCCCGAGCCTGAAGCCGGCGGGCAGCACGCCCGGGTCGGAGTGGTTGAGCTCGACACGCAGGGACCCGCCGAGGTCGCCCATCGGGATGGGGGCGTCGAGCCGGCCGTACCGCACCCGTACGTCGTCCAGCAGGCGCAGCGCCTGCCGGGCGAAGTAGCCGAGTTCGGGATGGTGGCGCTTGGCCTCCAGCTCCGTGATCACCACGATCGGGAGCACGACCTCGTGCTCCTCGAAACGGGAGACCGCGTGGGGATCTGCCAGCAGGACGCTGGTGTCGAGGACGTAGGTCCGCCTGTCGTTCAGGCGGCTCTTAGTGCTGGTCACCACGGAAGGACGTACCCCCTCGGAAGAGGTCGGGCCATGAAGACCGGACCGGTCATCGGCACCCATGCCAGGGCCGAATTCCGGCCCTCCACTCCGTCCGTGCGATCGGCACGTGCGTCCTGGTGCAAAGGGCCTCCCGGGCGGACGGCCCCATGCCGTCCGCTGAGACTCGACACCCGTGGATCGGGCGTCGACCTGCTACGGATATTCCCTCGAATGCCCCCCGCCATGCCATGGCATATGACGGACGCTCGGTGAATCCCAGGTGAAGGCCTTGCGCCTGATGCGTGTGAGGCGTGACGGCTCTTCCGAGGAACCGTCAGAACCGGCCGGGCCGGACGCCCCGGTCAGGTCCGTAGCGCCGGTCAGGTGCCGTGGCGCCGGTCAGGTCCGTGGCGCGGCTCAGGTCCCGTAGCGCCGGTGCCGGGCCGCGTAGTCGCGCAGGGCCCGCAGGAAGTCCACCTTCCGGAAGGCCGGCCAGAAGACCTCGCAGAAGTAGTACTCGGAGTGGGCGCTCTGCCAGAGCATGAACCCGGACAGCCGCTGCTCGCCGCTGGTGCGGATGACCAGGTCCGGGTCGGGCTGGCCGCGGGTGTAGAGGTGCTCCGAGATGTGGTCGATGTCCAGGATCTCGGCGAGCTCCTCGATCGAGGTGCCCTTCTCGTGGTGCTCCAGGAGCAGCGAGCGCACCGCGTCCGCGATCTCCTGGCGGCCGCCGTAGCCGACGGCGACGTTGACGAGTATCCCCTTGATGTCGAGGGTGGCCTGCTCGGCCTCCTTGAGCACCGCCTGCGTCTGCGCGGGCAGGATGTCGAGGTTGCCGACGTGGTGGACGCGCCAGCGGCCGTCCTCGGCCAGGCCCCGGACGGTGTTCTCGATGATGTTGAGCAGCGGGCGGAGCTCCTGCTCCGGGCGGTCCAGGTTGTCGGTGGAGAGCATCCACAGCGTGACGACCTCGACGTCCGTCTCGTTGCACCAGCCCAGCAGCTCGGAGATCTTGTCCGCCCCGGCCTGATGGCCCTGCTCGGTGGTGCCGCCGGACGCCTTCGCCCAACGCCGGTTGCCGTCCAGGATGACGCCGATGTGCTTGGGCACCGCGGCATGGTCGAGGCGGCCCTCCACCCGGCGCGCATAGAGCTTGTACACCAGGTCGCGCAGCTTCACGATCTTCTGCCCCTCCGTGCAATGCCCCCGTGCGTGCGGTCCCCCGAGTGCGCCACATTACTGCGCACCGGGAGGCATGGCCCAACTCGGTCTGTCACAGGTCCGTGATAGGGAGGACAACGTGACTGATACCAATCCCTATCGGGCAGCCGGCCCCCGCTACGACTCCATGGAGTACCGCCGCACGGGCCGCAGCGGCCTCAAGCTTCCCGCCATTTCCCTCGGCCTCTGGCACAACTTCGGCGACGACCGGTCCCTGGAGTCCCAGCGGGCGATCCTGCGCCGCGCCTTCGACCTCGGCGTGACCCACTTCGACCTGGCCAACAACTACGGCCCGCCGCCCGGCTCGGCCGAGCTGAACTTCGGCAAGATCTTCGCCCAGGACTTCGCGGCGTACCGGGACGAGCTGATCGTCTCGACCAAGGCCGGCTACCTGATGCACCCCGGCCCGTACGGCGAGTGGGGCAGCCGCAAGTACCTCCTCAGCTCCCTCGACGCCTCGCTGAAGCGGATGGGGCTGGACTACGTCGACATCTTCTACTCGCACCGCTTCGACCCGGAGACCCCGCTGGAGGAGACGATGGGCGCCCTGGCGTCCGCCGTCCAGCAGGGCAAGGCGCTCTACGTCGGCGTCTCCTCCTACACCGCGGAGCAGACCGCCCAGGCCGTGGCCGTCCTGCGCGACATGGGCGTGCGCGCGCTGATCCACCAGCCCTCGTACTCCATGATCAACCGCTGGACGGAGGAGGACGGGCTGCTGGACACCCTGGAGGAGGCCGGCATGGGCTGCATCTCCTTCGCGCCGCTGGCCCAGGGCCTGCTCACCGGCAAGTACCTCCAGGGCATCCCGGAGGGCTCGCGGGCCTCCCAGGGCAAGTCGCTCGACCCGGGCCTGCTCTCGGACGACGTGCTGCGCCGCCTGCAGGGCCTGAACGACATCGCGGCCCGGCGCGGCCAGTCGCTGGCGCAGCTGGCGCTGAGCTGGGTGCTGCGCGACGAGCGGATGACGTCGGCGCTGATCGGTGCGTCGAGCGTGCCGCAGCTGGAGGAGAACATCGCGGCACTGGCCGGCGCGCCCCTCAGCGAGGAGGAGCTGAAGGAGATCGATTCCTTCGCCGTCTCCACCCCGGGCACGAACATCTGGGCCCAACGCGGCTGACCTGCGGGTTTGCCGAAGACGACGGAAAAGAAAAAACGGGCCGGTCCGTGGGGGGGATACGGACCGGCCCGAGGGGGGGGTTCCACCATAACCCTTCGTAAAGCGTCCTGCGTGCATCGGCGCGACACGATTACGCTCCGAATCCGCCCATGAGCACTCCGGTGAACGCTCCGGCGGCCATGAACGGACCGAACGGGAAAGCCGCCCGAAGGCCCGCCCGGCCCCGCAGCACAAGGCCGAGGCCGTAGCCGGCGCCGTATACGAAGCCGAGGAACGCCCCGGCCGCCCATACCCCCCACCCGTACCACCCAAGAGCGACCCCGAGGGCGAGCGCGAGCTTGACGTCGCCGAAGCCCATGCCCGCCGGGTGGATCAGGAACAGCACCAGATAGCCGCCGCCCAGGGCCGCCCCGCCCAACAGCGCACTGCGCCAGCCGCCGCCGGCGCCGGGCAGCAGGGCGGCCACGCCGAGCAGCGCGGCGACCGCGCCCGCCAGCGGCAGCGTCAGCGGGTCGGGCAGCCGGTGCACGGCGAGGTCGACCAGGGCGAGCAGGACGAGTACGGGCGCCAGCCCGACGAAGACCACCCCCTCGGGCCGCGCCCCCACGGCGGCGCCCAGCAGGGCGCACACCAGGGCGCAGACGAGAACCACGGGGG
>NZ_WTFF01000135.1 GCF_019400985.1 Streptomyces bambusae | reverse complement strand
GCCATGGCCTGGGGGGCGCGGCCGAGCGCGGTGAGCGCGGAGGCGAGGGTGCCGCCGGAGAACAGGCCGCCGCCGCGCATGAAGCCGTCCACGGTGAGCGGTACGCCTTCGGGCAGCTGCCGGACGGTGAAGTACGCGCCGAGGTCCGCCGGGATCGAGTCGAATCCGCAGGCGTGCACGAGGCGCGCGCCGGTCTCCCGGGCCCGCGCGTCGTGGTCGACGTAGACGCGGTCCACGAACTCCGGTTCGCCGGTGAGGTCCAGGTAGTCGGTGCCGGCCTCGGCGCAGGCGGCGACGAGTTCGCCGCCGTAGAGGATGTACGGGCCGACGGTGGTGGCCAGCACCCGGGTGGCGGCGGCCAGGTCGCGCACGGCCTGCGGATCACCGGCGTCCGCCCGCAGCAGTGGGAGCTTCGCGCACTCCGGGTCGAGGGCGGCGAGCCGGTCGCGCAGCCGCTCCAGCTTCTGCTGATCGCGGCCGGCCAGGGCCCAGCGGGTCCCGGCGGGCGCGTGGACGGCGAGGTATTCGGCGGTCAGCGCCCCCACGAAGCCGGTGGCTCCGAAGAGCACGATGTCGTACGGGCGTTCCGCGGGCGCCTGCTCCGCGTGGGCCTCTGGAACCTGCCGAACCTGTCCGGTCATCACCGCTCCTCCCAGCTGATGTCGGTGGCTGAGGCTAGCGTGAGGATCGGCTGCTTGTGCGAGCAGGTGTGACCTGCGGTAAGAGGAGGCGTCGGTGAAGGCTGCGGTTCGCAAGTGGGAGCAGGTCCGGGAGTTCGCCCTCGGGCTTCCTGAGGCGGTGGAGGAGCACCCCTGGGGTCCCGAGAGCGGGGTGGTGAAGATCAACAAGAAGATCTTCGTCTTCCTCGGTACGGCGGACGGCCCCACCCCGCCCGGCCTGTCGGTCAAGCTGGTGGACGAGGCCCTGCACGGCCACGCCCTCGCCTCTCCGGGTGCCGAGCCCACCGGGTACGGGCTGGGCCGCTCGGGCTGGGTGACCGTACCGCTGGGGGAGAAGGGGGCGCCGAGTGCGGAGATGCTGTGCGAGTGGGTGGAGGAGAGCTATCGGACGGTGGCGCTGAAGCGGCACGTGAAGCTGCTGGACGAGCGGGTCGGGTAGGTCCCCCGACTGCGGGGCCTGGGGCCAGGTGACCTAAGCGCTTGCTCAATCGGGTGGCTCCGAGGGCTTGTGCTGAGTGGAACGCGTTCCTAGCATCGCTGGTGTTACATCAGTTGTGTCATACGTGTGTCGTACGCCTGGCGCTGGGGGCTCGCTCGATGGCAGTGGCAAGGACAAGCGGCGGGCCGGGCAGCGGCCCGCTCGCGGGAGTGCGGGTCGTCGAGCTGGCGGGCATCGGGCCGGGCCCGTTCGCCGCCATGCTCCTGGCCGATCTGGGCGCGGACGTGGTCCGGGTGGACCGGCCGGGCGGCGGCGGGCTCGCCGTGAACCCCGCCTACGACATCACCAACCGCAACAAGCGCTCCGTCGTCCTCGACCTCAAGTCCCCCGAGGGCCCCGCCCGCGTCCTGGACCTGGTGGAGCGGGCCGACATCCTGGTCGAGGGCTTCCGGCCCGGGGTCGCCGAGCGGCTCGGCGTCGGCCCGGAGGAGTGCCGGGCCCGCAACCCCCGGCTGGTGTACGGGCGGATGACCGGCTGGGGTCAGGAGGGCCCGCTCGCGCACACCGCGGGCCACGACATCGCCTACATCGCCGTCACCGGTGCACTCGGCATGATCGGCAGCCCGGGCGAGCCGCCGGCGGTGCCCGCCAACCTCGTCGGCGACTACGCGGGCGGCTCCCTCTACCTGGTCATCGGGGTCCTCGCCGCCCTCCAGCACGCCCGGGCCACGGGCACCGGCCAGGTCGTCGACGCGGCCATCGTGGACGGCACGGCCCACCTCACCGCCATGATCCACGGCATGATGGCGGCCGGCGGCTGGCAGGACCGGCGCGGGGCCAACCTCCTCGACGGCGGCTGCCCCTTCTACGGCTGCTACGAGACCGCCGACGGCGGGTACATGGCGGTCGGCGCGCTGGAGCAGCAGTTCTACGACACGTTCATCGCTCTGCTCGGCATCACGGACGAGGCGCCCGCCCGCAAGGACATGGCCCGCTGGGGCGAGCTGCGCGAGAGCGTCGCCGCCCGCTTCCGGACCCGTACCCGCGCCGAGTGGACCGAGGTCTTCGAGGGCACCGACGCCTGCGTGGCCCCCGTACTCTCGCTGCGCGAGGCGCCCGGCCACCCGCACCTGGCCGCCCGCGGCACCTTCACCGAGGCCGCCGGAATCGTCCAGCCCGCCCCCGCGCCCCGTTTCTCCGCCACCCCCGCGACAGCCGTTGGCGGCCCGGCCCTGCCCGGCGCCCACACGCGCGAGATCGCGCAAGACTGGGACGTGCCGGAGCTCATCGGGGCGGCCGACCGGGCGGTCTCCGGTCCGGCCACCCCCGACCCGATCACCCCCGACCCGATCACCCCCGGCCCGATCACCCCCGGCCCGACCACCTCCGGTCCGACCCCGTCCGACGCCACCGGGAAAGGCCTCTGATGGAACTGTCCATGCTGCTCGACTATGCCGGTGACCCCCGCCGCGCCGCCGACCAGGCCGCGGCGCTGGAGTCCGCCGGCCTCGACGCGCTGTGGGTCGCCGAGGCGTGGGGCTTCGACTCACCGACGATCATGGGCTACCTGGCCGCCCGTACCGAGCGGATGAAGATCGGCTCGGCCATCGTCAACGTCTACTCCCGCACCCCCGCCCTCATCGCCCAGACCGCCGCCGGCCTCGACGCGCTGTCCGGCGGCCGGGCCATGCTCGGCCTCGGCGCCTCCGGCCCGCAGGTGATCGAGGGCTGGCACGGCAAGCCGTACGACCGCCCGCTCGGCCGTACCCGGGAGACCGTCGAGCTGTGCCGGCGCATCTGGCGCCGCGAGACCATCGACCACCACGGCATCACCGACATGCCGCTGCCGCCCGAGAAGGGCGGCCGGCACGGCAAGCCGCTGAAGATGCTCACCCGGCCGGTCCGCGACCGCATCCCCGTCTACGTCGCCTCGCTCGGCCCGGCCAACGTGGCGCTGACCGCCGAGATCGCCGAGGGCTGGCTGCCCACCCTCTTCATCCCGGAGAAGGCCCGGCAGGTGTGGGGCGACGCCCTCGCCAAGGGCACGGCCGCCCGGCCCGCGGAGCTCGGCCCGCTCCAGGTCGTGGCGGGCGGGCTGCTCGCCGTCGGCGAGGACGCGGCCGCCGCGCGCGACCTGGCCCGGCCGCAGATCGCCCTGTACGTCGGCGGGATGGGCGCGGTCGGCAAGAACTTCTACAACGACCTCGCCGTCGCCTACGGCTACGAGGCGGAGGCCAAGCGGATCCAGGAGCTCTACCTCTCCGGGCGCAAGCGGGACGCCGCGGCCGCCGTACCGGACGAGTTCTGCGAGCTCATGACGCTGTGCGGACCGGAAGGATACGTCCGCGAGCGCATCGAGGCCTTCCGCGAGGCGGGCGTCACTATGCTCAACGTCACGCCCGTCGGCCCCGAGCCGGCCCGGCTGATCGAGACCGTCAAGAACTGGCTCTGACCAGAGGGGGAGCGATGAAGCGCCAGATCTACACCGAGGACCACGAGGCGTTCCGCCGGACCGTGCGCACCTTCCTGGACAAGGAGGTGCTGCCGCACTACGACCAGTGGGAGAAGGACGGCATCGTCTCCCGCGACGCCTGGCGCGCCGCCGGCCGCCAGGGCCTGCTCGGGCACGCGGTGCCGGAGGAGTACGGAGGCGGCGGCAACCCGGACTTCCGCTACGCGGCCGTGCTCGCCGAGGAGTTCACCCGCGCGGGCGCGCCCGGCCTGGCGATCGGGCTGCACAACGACATCATCGGCCCGTACCTGACCTCGCTGGGCACCGAGGAGCAGAAGCGCCGCTGGCTGCCCGGCTTCTGCTCGGGCGAGCTGATCTCGGCCGTGGCCATGACGGAACCGGGTGCCGGATCCGACCTCCAGGGCATCCGCACCACGGCCGAGGACCGCGGCGACCACTGGCTGCTGAACGGCTCCAAGACCTTCATCTCCAACGGCATCCTCGCCGACCTGGTGGTCGTGGTCGCCAAGACCACCCCGGAGGGCGGGGCGCACGGGCTGTCGCTGCTGGTCGTGGAGCGCGGGATGGAAGGCTTCGAGCGGGGCCGCAACCTCGACAAGATCGGCCAGAAGGCCCAGGACACGGCCGAGCTGTTCTTCAACGACGTCCGGGTCCCCAAGGAGAACCTGCTCGGCGAGCTCAACGGCGCGTTCGTCCACCTCATGACGAACCTCCCGCAGGAGCGGCTGGCCATCGCGATGGCCGCCGTCACGGCGGCCGAGCACCTGCTGGAGATCACCACCGAGTACGTCAAGGAGCGCGAGGCCTTCGGGCGGCCGCTGGCCAAGCTCCAGCACATCCGCTTCGAGGTGGCGGAGATGGCCACGGAGTGCGCCGTCACCCGCAGCTTCCTCGACCGCTGCATCACCGACCACGCGAACGGCGAGCTCGACGCCGTGCACGCCTCGATGGCCAAGTGGTGGGCGACCGAACTGCAGAAGCGCGTGGCCGACCGCTGTCTCCAGCTGCACGGCGGCTACGGCTACATGACCGAGTACCGGGTCGCCCGCGCCTTCACGGACGGCCGTATCCAGACCATCTACGGCGGGACGACCGAGATCATGAAGGAGATCATCGGCCGCGCCCTGCTCGGCTGAGCGCCGGCCCCGCCCCTCGGCCGGCCGAAAAACAGGTCGCAGCCCTTACACCCTCGTCCCACGCCCCCTCCGTCCCACGCCCTCATCCCGCGTCAGACATTCCGAAAGGCAACACCGTGAGCACCGAAGCGTACGTGTACGACGCGATCCGCACCCCGCGCGGGCGCGGGAAGGCCAATGGCGCCCTGCACGGCACCAAGCCCATCGACCTGGTCGTCGGCCTGATCCAGGCCCTGCGCGAGCGCAACCCCGGCCTGGACCCGGCGACCGTCGACGACATCGTCCTCGGCGTCGTCGGCCCCGTCGGCGACCAGGGCTCCGACATCGCCCGGATCGCGGCGATCGCCGCGGGCCTGCCCGACACCGTGGCCGGCCTCCAGGAGAACCGCTTCTGTGCCTCCGGCCTGGAGGCGGTCAACCTGGCGGCGGCCAAGATCCGCTCCGGCTGGGAGGACCTGGTCCTCGCCGGCGGTGTGGAGTCGATGTCCCGGGTCCCGATGGCCTCCGACGGCGGCGCCTGGTTCGCCGACCCGATGACCAACTTCACGGTCAACTTCGTCCCGCAGGGCATCGGCGCCGACCTGATCGCGACCATCGAGGGCTTCTCCCGGCGGGACGTGGACGAGTACGCCGCCCTCTCGCAGGAGCGGGCCGCCACCGCCTGGAAGGAGGGCCGGTTCGCCAAGTCCGTGGTCCCGGTCACCGACCGCACCGGCCTGGTGGTCCTGGACCACGACGAGCACATGCGCCCGGGCACCACCGCCGACTCGCTGGCCAAGCTCAAGCCGTCCTTCGCGGACATCGGCGAGCTCGGCGGCTTCGACGCCGTCGCCCTGCAGAAGTACCACTGGGTCGAGAAGATCGACCACGTCCACCACGCCGGCAACTCCTCCGGCATCGTGGACGGCGCCTCGCTGGTGGCGATCGGCTCCCGCGAGGCCGGCGCGCGCAACGGTCTCACGCCGCGGGCCCGGATCGTCTCCGCGGCCGTCTCGGGCTCCGAGCCGACCATCATGCTCACCGGCCCCGCCCCGGCCACCCGCAAGGCCCTCGCCAAGGCCGGCCTGACCATCGACGACATCGACCTGATCGAGATCAACGAGGCCTTCGCGGGCGTCGTACTGCGCTTCGTCAAGGACATGGGCACCACCCTCGACAAGGTCAACGTCAACGGCGGCGCGATCGCGCTCGGCCACCCGCTCGGCGCCACCGGCGCGATGATCCTCGGCACCGTCATCGACGAACTGGAGCGCCAGGACAAGCGCTACGGCCTCGTCACCCTCTGCGTCGGCGGCGGCATGGGCATCGCCACCATCGTCGAACGCCTCTGAACCGTCCTGTCCCCTTCAGCTTCCTCTCCAGCTTCCTCCGTACGGACTGACCGAAAGCAGTGACCATGAGCGAGTCCACCACGATCCGCTGGGAACAGGACGAGACCGGCGTCGTCACCCTCGTCCTCGACGACCCCGACCAGTCCGCCAACACGATGAACCAGGCCTTCATGGACTCCATCGCGCGCGTGGCCGACCGCGCCGAGGCCGAGAAGGACTCCATCCGCGGCATCATCTTCACCTCCGCGAAGAAGAGCTTCTTCGCGGGCGGCGACCTCAAGGACATGATCCGGCTGCGTCCCGAGGACGCCCACCTCGCCTTCGAGGCCACCACGGCGATGAAGTCCTCGCTGCGCCGGATCGAGACCCTCGGCGTGCCCGTCGTGGCCGCCATCAACGGCATGGCCCTCGGCGGCGGTTACGAGATCGCCCTCGCCTGCCACCACCGTGTCGCCCTCGACGCCCCCGGCTCCAAGATCGGCCTGCCCGAGGTCACCCTGGGCCTGCTGCCCGGCGGCGGCGGTGTCACCCGTACGGTGCGGCTGATGGGCATCGCCGACGCCCTGCTCAAGGTGCTCCTCCAGGGCACCCAGTACAGCCCGCAGCGGGCCCTGGAGAACGGCCTGGTCCACGAACTGGCCGCCACGCCCGAGGAGATGCTCGCCAAGGCCCGGGCCTTCATCGACGCCAACCCCGAGTCGAAGCAGCCCTGGGACGTCCCCGGCTACCGGATCCCGGGCGGCACGCCGTCGAACCCGAAGTTCGCCGCCAACCTGCCCGCCTTCCCCGCCAACCTCAAGAAGCAGCTGAACGGCGCCCCGTACCCGGCCCCGCGCAACATCCTGGCCGCCGCCGTCGAGGGCTCCCAGGTGGACTTCGAGACCGCGCTGGTCATCGAGACCCGCTACTTCATCGAGCTGCTCACCGGCCAGACCGCGAAGAACATGATCCAGGCGTTCTTCTTCGACCTGCAGGCCGTCAACGCCGGCCGTAGCCGCCCCCAGGGCGTACCGCAGCGCAAGGTCACCAAGGTCGCCGTGCTCGGCGCCGGCATGATGGGCGCGGGCATCGCCTACGCCTGCGCCAAGGCCGGCATCGAGGTCGTCCTCAAGGACGTCACGCCCGAGGCCGCCGCCAAGGGCAAGGCGTACTCCGAGAAGCTGCTCGACAAGGCGCTCTCGCGTGGCCGCACCACCGAGGCCAAGCGGGCCGAGCTGCTCGCCCGGATCACCCCGACCTCCGAGGTCGCCGACCTGGCCGGCTGCGACGCCGTCATCGAGGCCGTCTTCGAGGACACCGCCCTCAAGCACCGCGTCTTCCAGGAGATCCAGGACGTCGTGGCGCCGGACGCGCTGCTGTGCTCCAACACCTCGACCCTGCCGATCACCTCGCTCGCCGAGGGCGTCACCCGTCCCGTCGACTTCATCGGCCTGCACTTCTTCTCGCCCGTCGACAAGATGCCGCTCGTGGAGATCATCAAGGGCGAGGCCACCGGGGACGAGGCCATCGCCCGGGCCTTCGACCTGGTCCGGCAGATCAACAAGACCCCGATCGTGGTCAACGACTCGCGCGGCTTCTTCACCTCGCGCGTCATCGGCCAGTTCATCAACGAGGGCGTCGCGATGGTCGGCGAGGGCATCGAGCCCGCCTCGATCGAGCAGGCCGCCGCCCAGGCCGGCTACCCGGCCAAGGTCCTGTCCCTGATGGACGAGCTGACCCTCACCCTGCCCCGCAAGATCCGCAACGAGACCCGCAAGGCCGTCGAGGCCGCGGGCGGCGAGTGGCTCGCGCACCCGGCGGTCCAGGTCATCGACCGGATGGTGGACGAGTTCGAGCGGCCCGGCCGCAGCGGTGGCGCCGGCTTCTACGACTACGTCGACGGCAAGCGGGCGGGCATCTGGCCGGGGCTGCGCGAGCACTTCGCCAAGCCGGGCGCCGAGATTCCCTTCGCGGACATGAAGGAGCGGATGCTGTTCTCGGAGGCGCTGGACTCCGTCCGCTGCCTGGAGGAGGGCGTGCTGACCTCCGTCGCCGACGCCAACATCGGCTCCGTCATGGGCATCGGCTTCCCGGCCTGGACCGGCGGCGTGCTCCAGTACATCAACGGCTACGACGGCGGCCTGCCCGGCTTCGTGGCCCGGGCGCGTGAGCTCGCGGCGCAGTACGGCGAGCGGTTCACCCCGCCGGCCCTCCTGGTGGAGAAGGCCGAGCGCGGCGAGACCTTCACCGACTGACGCCCGCGCGGGCGGTGTTCACCCGGAGCCGGCCGAATCCTCGGCAGACTCCTCGGTCGGCTCCTCGGCCGGCTCCGGGACGAACGCCGCCCGCAGTTCTTCCTTCAAAGATCTCTGAAAGGCCGTCACCAGCGCCTGCACCACCATCGGTTGCATGTGCGCCGACAGCGACTTCATCGCCTCGACCCGCTCCGGGTCGTCCTCCCCTTCCGTGAAGGGCCCCCAGACCTCGTCCCGGAACAGCCGGGTGATCTCGTGCGCCGCCGACCGGGTGTGCTCGACGAGCACCGTACGGGCGGCCAGGATCGTCTCGTACGAGATCGGTACGTCGAGCAGCGCCACGCCCAGCCGCAGCAGCCCCAGGTCCACCCGGAAGCCCCCGCCCACCGGCGCCACCACGTTCATCGCGGTCAGCCGCCGCACGTCGGGGTCCGACAGGGCCCGCCCCGCCCGACGCTGGAGTTCCGCGCGGGAAACCTGCTCCGCCGAGTCCGGGGCCCAGGCCGACACCAGCGCGCGGTGGATCGCCAGGTCGTGCGCGCTCAGGTCGTCCGGCAGCGCGTCCAGGTAGCGTTCGATGGCCGACAGGGTCATGCCCTGGTGCTGGAGTTCCTCGATCAGCGCCAGCCGCGAGAGGTGCTCCGGCCCGTAGTGGCCCACCCGACGAGGTCCGATCACAGGTGGTGGCAACAGCCCGCGCGTGCTGTAGAACCGTACGGTGCGGACGGTGACACCAGCTCGCGCGGCGAGTTCGTCGACGGTGAGCGTGGGCTCCTGCGCCTGGGTGGTCATCGGCTGTGCCTCGCTCTCTGATCCTCCGCTTCAGGTTCAACAGTATTGCTGTCGCACCAACGATGTGAAACGGCCAGGAGCTGCCCATGCCCACGAACCTGCGACTGCCCGGACGACCCGACGAGACCACCCTCCCCGCCCTGCTCGCCCGCAATGCCGCCGAGTACGGGGACCTGCCCGCGCTGTCCTGGCGCGCCGGCCCGGACGCCGCCGGCTGGACGACCCTCAGCTGGGCCGACGTACGCCGCAAGGTCGCCGTCCTGGCCGCCGGCTACGCCGCCCTCGGAGTGGAGCGCGGCGAACACGTCCTGATCATGATGGGCAACCGCCCCGAGCACTGGCTGACCGACCTCGCCCTCGTCCACCTCGGCGCCGTGCCGGTCACCGTCTACGCCACCTCCGCGCCGCAGCAGATCGCCCACATCGCCCGGCACAGCCGGGCCCGGTTCGCCGTGGTCGAGGGGGCCCGCGAGCTGCCCCGCTGGGAGCCGCTGCTCGACGACCCCACCGCCGCGCTCGACGCCCTGGTCGTGGCCGACGCCGCCGAGGCCGGCCCGCACCGCACGTACGGCTCGCTGTTCGCGAGCGGCGCCCGGCTGCACAGCGCCGAGGCCTTCGAGAAGTCCTGGCGCGAGGCCCGCCCCGAGGACCCGCTGACCGTCGTCTACACCTCGGGCACCACGGGCGACCCCAAGGGCGTCCGGCTCACCCACCGCAACATCATGCTCCAGGCCGTGCACCTGGACCGGCGCGTGGAGCTGCCCGAGCACGCCGAGCACATCTGCTATCTGCCGTTCGCGCACATAGCCGAGCGGCTCCTCGGCATCTACCTGCCGCTGCTGCGCGCCGCGCACGTCCGGCTGTGCGCCGACCCCGCGGCGGTGGCCGGCGCGGTCCGCGAGCTGCACCCGGTGCAGTTCTTCGGTGTGCCCCGGGTCTGGGAGAAGCTCGCCGCCTCCCTGCGGGCCGCCCTGGCCCGCCTGCCGCAGGAGCAGCGTGGGGCCGTCGAGGCCGCGACCGGCCTCGCCCGCACCCTGGCCGCCCACCGGGAACGCGGCGAGGAGGTCCCGCCCGCACTGGCGGCCTCCCACACACGGGCCGAGGAGCAGGTCCTCGGCCCCCTGCTGTCCCTGGCCGGCCTGGACCGCCTCGTATGGACGGCCAGCGCCACCGCGCCGATGCCCCTGGACGTCGTACGCTTCTGGGCCGGCTTCGGCATCACGATCATGGACGCCTGGGGCCTGACCGAGACCTCCGGCGTCTGCACGGTCAACAGCCCCGACGCCTTCCGGCTGGGCTCGGTGGGCCGCCCCATCGAGGGCCTGGAACTGCGGATCGCCGAGGACGGGGAGATCCTGGCACGCGGCGCCACCGTCTTCGACGGCTACCTCCGGCCGGACGGCTCGCTGGAGAACGCCCGCGACGCCGACGGCTGGTTCCCGACCGGTGACATCGGCCGGATCGACGAGGACGGCTTCCTGTGGCTCACCGACCGCAAGAAGGAGCTGATCATCACCTCGAACGGCAAGAACGTCGCCCCCGCCCTGGTGGAGAACACACTCAAGGAACACCCCCTCATCGGCCAGGCCCTGGCCCACGGCGACGGCCGCTCCTACCTGGTCGCCCTCCTGGTCCTCGACCCCGAACTGGCCCCCGCCTGGGCCGCGTCCCGCGGCATCGAGGCGCCTTCGCTCGCCGCCCTCGCCGAACACCCGGCGGTCCGCGAGGAGATCGCCCGCGCGGTCGATGCGGCCAACGCCCGCCTCAACCGCACCGAGCAGGTCAAGCGCTACCGCCTGCTGACGGAGGAGTGGTCCCCCGAGTCCGGCGAACTGACTCCGACCCTGAAACTCCGCCGCCGCATCGTCCGCACGAAGTACGCCGAGCAGCTCGACGCCCTCTACGACGGGCACCCGTGACGCCCATATCGGATTACCTGTCAGTGATCTTGCATGGTAGGACTGTTGGCGTAATTTGATCAGTTCTGACCATGGGGGATGGGTCACGTGGCTGTCACGGTGCCTGACTGGGCTGACACTCTGCTGGATCTGGTGGGGGTGAACTGGCCGAATGTCGATGAGGACGCCTATCGGGACATGGCGGACGCCCTGCGGGAGTTCGCCGATGATCTGGAGGACGACGGGCAGCTCGCCAACAATCACTTCGAGCGGCTGCTGTCCTCCGGCGAGGGCGAGTCGATCAAGGCCCTGAACGAGCACTGGGCCAAGGTCAAGGGCAAGCACCTCAAGGACATCGTGTCCGCGGCGCGGACCATCGCCAAGGCCCTGGACGGGGCCGCCACGGCGATCGAGGTGATGAAGGGCAAGGCCCTGATCGAGCTCGGCGTCCTGGCGGGCCAGACAGGGCTCGCGATGGCCCTGATCCCGGTCACCGGCGGACTGTCCGCCCTGCTGGGCACGGCCGCGATCGCCTTCACGAAGAAGCAGCTGCTGAAGCTGCTGACCGACGCGGCGGAGGAGGCGGTCGCGCACGTCGTCGCCGCGATGACCGAGCCGGCCGTCGCCGCGCTCGAAGGCATGGCCGCCGACCTCGTCGTCCAGCTCGGCTCCATGGCGATCGGGCTGCAGGACGGTGTGGACCTCGACCAGACCAAGCAGGCGGGCAAGGACGGCTTCAAGGACGGGGTCCAGTCCGGCAAGGAGTCCCTCCACCTCGCCTCCGCGGGCGGCGGCAGCGGCGGGGGCGGCGGCTCCGGCCTGTCGGACCTGTTCATCGACCACGACGAGCACGACCGCGCCCACGGCAAGCTCACCGGCGTCAGCACCAACATCCACGGCAAGACCACCTCGAAGCTGACCAAGGCCAAGACCGCCCACGGCCGCACCCGTGGCCGCGACTCCATAGCCCAGGCCATAGACCCGGTCGCCGACAAGGCGATAGGCGCCCTGGTGAAGGCGACCAAGCAGGTCGGCGACCACATGGGCAAGACCCTGCCCAAGGCCGTCAAGCAGATCTCCACCGACCACAAGAACAACGACGACGACCTCGCCGCCCGCCTCGCCAAGGCCCGCGCCAAGAACGGCGACGGCAAGGACGGCGGAGGCGGCAGGGGCGGCGCCGACCACCGCAAGCCGGACAACGGCACCCGCGGCAAGCCCGATCCGCTGCACGGCGCCAAGGACGACGCCCGCCGCAACAGCATCCCCGAGGACAAGACCCGCTGCGAGAACGACCCGGTGGACGTCGTCACCGGCGAGATGACCCTGCCGCAGACGGACCTCACCCTCCCCGGAGCCCTGCCCCTCATCCTGCGCCGCACCCACCTGGCCGCGTACCGCTACGGCCAGTGGTTCGGCCGCAGTTGGGCCTCCACCCTCGACGAGCGCATCGAGCTCGACCCCGCCGGCCCCGGCGCCGTCTGGGCCCGCGAGGACGGCTCGCTCCTGGTCTACCCCCGCCTCCCGGCGCCCGACGGGGACCCCGTCCTGCCGCTCGAAGGGCCGCGGCTGGCCCTGACGTACGAGGGCCGGTACGAGGACGAGACCACGTACGCGGTCACCGACCCCCGCAGCGGCCTGACCCGCACCTTCACCGGCAGCCCGTACCGCGTCTCGACGGCGTACTGGCTCACCGGCATCGAGGACCGCAACAACAACCACATATCCTTCTCCCGCACCCCCGACGGAGCCCCGACCTCCGTCACCCACAGCGGCGGGTACACCGTCCAGCTCACCACGGACGCCGACCGGCTCGCCACCCTGTCCGTACGGGCCCCCGAAGGCCCCGTGACCGTGCTCTCCTACGGCTACGACGAGGCCGGCAACCTGGCGGCCGTCACCAACTCCTCCGGCGTGCCACAGCGGTTCACCTACGACGCCGCGGGCCGCATCACCTCCTGGACCGACCGGAACGACTCCACGTTCCGCTACGTCTACGACGCCGCCGGCCGGGTGGTCCGCACGATCGGCCCCGACGGGTTCCTCTCCTCGACCTTCGACTACGACACCGCGGCCGGCATCACCCGCTACACCGACTCCACCGGCGCCACCAAGACCTTCCACTGGAACGACCAGCTCCAGGTCGTCGCCGAGACCGACGCCCTCGGCCACACCGTCCGCCAGCTGTGGGACCGCTACGACCGGCTCCTGGCCCGCACCGACCCGCTCGGCCGGACCACCACCTGGACCTACGACGACCGGGGCGACCTCGTCCGGATCGACCACCCCGACGGCACCACCGCCACGGCCGCCTACAACGAGCTGCACCAGCTCGTCGCGGTCACCACCCCCGAAGGGGCGACCTCCCGCCAGGAGTACGACGACCGCGGCAACCCCACCCTCTTCACCCGCCCCAACGGCACCACGGTCCGGTCCTCGTACGACGGCTCCGGCCACCTCATAGCCGTGGACGACGACCTCGGACCGCTGGAACGCATCCGGCACGACGCCGCCGGCCTGCCGATCACGATCCGCGGCCGTCTCGGCGGCCTCACCCGGATCACGCGCGACGCCTTCGGCCGCCAGACATCGGTCACCGACCCGGCCGGCGCCACCACGCACATGGAGTGGACCGTGGAGGGCAAGCTCGCCCGCCGCACGGCCCCCGACGGCTCGCAGGAGAGCTGGACCTACGACGGCGAGGGCAACTGCCTCTCCCACACCGACGCCACCGGCGGCGAGACCCGCTTCACCTACACGCACTTCGACCTGGTCTCGTCCCGCACCACCCCGGACGGCGCCCGCCTGACCTTCGGCTACGACACCGAACTACGCCTGGCCGAGGTCACCAACGCCCAGGACCTGACCTGGAGTTACACCTACGACGCGGCCGGCCGCAAGATCTCCGAGACGGACTTCGACGGCCGCACCCTGGGCTACGCCTACGACGCCGTGGGACAGCTCGCCGCCCGCACCAACGGGGTCGGCCAGACCATCCGCTACGAACGCGACATCGCGGGCCGCGTCCTGGCCAAGGACGTCGACGGCGAGGTCACCCGCTTCCGCTACGACGCCGCCGGACACCTGGTCGGCGCGAGCGGACCCGGCGCGGACGTGGCGTACGTACGGGACGGCTCGGGCCGCGTCCTGAGCGAGTCCGTCAACGGCCGGGAACTCACCCACGCCTACGACGTGGCCGGCCGCCGCACCCACCGGACCACCCCCAGCGGCGCGGTGAGCCGGTGGACCTTCCCCGGCGACGGCGGCGCGCTCCTGGACTCCTGCGGGCACCAGGTCGGCTTCGCGTTCGACGCCTCCGGCCGCGAGACGACCCGACGCATCGGCGAACACCTCACCATCGACCACGTCTACGACGACCTGGGCCGGCTGACCGCCCAGTCCGTCCGCGGCGCGCAGGGCCGGCAGGTCCAGCACCGCGCGTACACGTACCGCCCCGACGGCCACCTCACCGCCGTCGAGGACCTGCTGGCCGGCCCGCGCACCATGGAGCTTTCCGCCGACGGCCGGGTGACCGGCGTACGCGGCGAGAACTGGACCGAGCGCTACGCCTACGACGACACCGGCAACCAGGCCGACGCGCACTGGCCCGGCGACGACACGGCCACCGGCACCCGCACCTACCGGGGCACCCGCCTCACCCGCGCGGGCCGCGTCCGCTACGAGCACGACGACCAGGGCCGGGTCGTGCTGCGGCAGCGGACGAGGCTGTCGCGCAAGCCCGAGACCTGGTACTACACCTGGGACGCCGAGGACCGCCTCACCGCGGTCACCACCCCCGACGGGACGCGCTGGCGCTACGTCTACGACGCGCTGGGCCGCCGGATCGCCAAGCAGCGGCTGGCGACGGCGGACGAGAGCGCCCCCGACGCCGTCGTCGAGGAAGTGCTGTTCACCTGGGACGGCGACGTCCTGGTCGAGCAGGTCTCCCGCACCCCCGGCAGCCGCGACGCCGTCGTGCTGACCTGGGACCACGACGGGGTCGCACCGCTCACCCAGGTGGAACGCCGGCTCCTGGACGACGCGGAGGTCGACCGCCGCTTCTTCGCGATCGTCACCGACCTCGTCGGCACCCCGCGGGAACTGGTCGACGAACACGGCGAGGTGGCCTGGCAGACCCGCGCCACGCTGTGGGGCACGACCACCTGGAACCGCGACGCGAGCGCCTACACCCCGCTGCGCTTCCCCGGCCAGTACTTCGACCCCGAATCCGGCCTCCACTACAACCGCCACCGCCACTACGACCCCACCACGGGCCGCTACGCCTCCGCGGACCCCCTGGGCCTGACCCCGGCCCCGAACCCGGTCACGTACGTGGACAACCCCACCACGTGGATCGACCCGCTGGGCCTGCAGATGTGCCCGGTCCGCAAGGCGAAGGAGCACGAGCACCACGTGGTGCTCGGCCCGAACCAGCCCCCGCCGAACGGTCCGTCGAACTCGCTGGCCCGATGGCTGCGCAACGACCCGAGCGACGAGAGGCACGACCCGAATCGGGAACAGCACCCCGGGGCGCACACGTACAACGGGAACGACTACTCCAAGGGCGAGCCACCCGCGTGGATGACCAACGTGTCCGCCGCTGTCAGTGACCGGAGCCGCCTGTCGGTCACCCTCGACGGCATGCCCAACCACAACGGCGACCGGGCCAACTGGAACACGCCCGAGGGCATCACGGAGGCCTTCCAGGCGGCCGCACGGCACGGAGCGCCGTACAACATGCTCCACCCGGACAACTACCCACCCGCGGGCTCCGCGGGCACCGCGTGGGAGATGAGCCTGGTCGCCGCCGCCGTACGAAGCTACGACGGGGCCGCCGCGTGGGGGGACCCCGAGGACGAGCGTCCCGGGCGGTCCTGGGAGTCCATCGACTGGTACACCCAGGACGGCAAGGGAGGCTTTACGAAGGTGGATGTCCCCAAGCCCGACATCCCGGAGATCCAGCCGGACCTGTCAAAGCTGCCGAAGAACAAGAAGTAAGGACGTCGGATGACGAGCGAGAACGGCGCCGGGAAGCCCGGCGCGCACGACGAGGGCGACGCCGAGGTCATCGCCGAAACGTGGCGCTACTTCCTCGAAGACGCCGAGGACCTGGTGGACCCGGCCGTGGTCCGCGCCGCGTACGCCCAGCCGCGGCTGCGGGAGCTGTGCCCCGGGGTCAGCCACGGGGTCATGTTCTTCAACCAGGGGACCGGCTACGCGGGCCGCCGCGTCGGCGGCGAGGTCCGCGCAACCCCGGACGGCCGCTACCGCGTCCGGGGCCCTGTGACCGCCCCCACCACCATCGCGGTGGTCGACACCCTGGAGGAGGCGTTCGCCCTCCTGGTGACCACCCTGCCGGAGACGCAGGAGAGATGAGCGAGGCCATGGCCGACAAGACACCCGCCCACGCCGCCGAGGTGGTCGCCGAGCAGTGGCGGGCCGTGCTCGGGTACGGCCCGGACGCGATCCGGCCTGCGATGGTGGAAGCCGCCTACGCCCAGCCTCGGCTGCGGGAGCTGTATCCCTCGCTCAGTCACGGAATACTCCTGCTCAGCCGGTGGACGGGATACCCGCCGGACCGGGCGGTTCCTGCGGTCCATCCCGTGGCGGGCGGCGGATACCAGATCACCCGCCACGGCGAGGGCCGACTGGGCGAGACCGCCACGGCGGAGGAGGCGTACGCACTGGTCGTGGCGCATCTGCCCGAGCGCTGCGGCCCGGCCGTCATCGGTACGGAGGCCGATCTCTGACCGCGTTCCTCACAGCTGCCCCCAGCAGCGCTCGGGGTCGTGTTCGACGCCCCATCCGGCGCAGCAGCGTGCGCAGTACATCGTCAGGGAGCCGAGGACGGGCCGCAGGCGCGTAGGCCCGTGGCAGATCCGGCACCGCAGCCTCAGGCCCGGGCAGCGGCCGCCCGGATGGGCGGCCGACGGCCGGACCTCCAGGCCGAGGCTGATGGTGCGCAGGTCGGTGGCCTCGTCCTGCATCCGGGCCAGGCTCCGCCACCCGCTCACTCGGCGGGCCTGACGAAGTCGAGCGGAGCCTCGAACTCGCGGTGGTCGCTGCCGCGGATGTACGCGACGAGGTCGCGGCCGTCCTCGACCACGGCCCTCAGCTCGCCCTCCCGCAGAGAGCGCGTGTCCACGACCCGCCGGCCGAGCAGCCGATGGGCAATGTGGTGGAAGGCCGTGCCGTTCTCGCGGGCGTCCATGCTGGTGCTCCCTACCGTCGTCAGCGGGTGGTGAGACGACGGTAGGGGCCGTCCGGCGACGGCAGGGGCACAGAATGTGCCCCTATGCTTTCAGGCAGTCAGCAGACCGATCTGCTGGGCCAGTTCGGACGCGCGCCGACGCCGCTCCGGGCTCTTGGCCTCGGCCTCCTCCAGCACGATGCGCTTCGCGTAGCCGTTGTACTGCACGGTTTCCGGAGCAGCCTCGTGCGCCTGCGCCAGCGTCGCCAGAGCCACGTCAGGCTGTCCGTCCAGGTGATAGCCGCGGGCCTGCTCGATGCGGTGCCGGGCGCGGCGCGGCCGGGAGGGAATCGCCTCGGCCTCCGCGCGGGCCGCCTGCCGCGCGGACTCCCGGCCGGCGTGCAGCTCCACCGCCACGGTGACCGCGTGCGCGCCGATCACCGCGCGTGAGAACGACGTCACCGGGTGGAAATAGCCCTCGGGCAGTCCCTCGGCCAGCCGGCGGGCCGCGTCCCAGTAGCGCCACGCCGTCCCGGTCTCCCTGCGGCGGGCCGCCGTCAGCCCGGCCTCGACGGTCAGTGCCCCGGCCACGGCCCGGACGTCCGCGCCGGCGTCGGGCAGGAGCGGATTCAGGAAGCGGAGGGTCTCCAGGGCGACCGCGTCCGCAGCGTCCAGATGGGCGCTGTCGCGGTGGGCCTGCGTGGTCAGCCACGCGGCCAGGCCGATGGCGTGCGGGTCCTCGGAGTCCTGGGCGGCCATCATCCCGCGCTCTGCGACCCGCCACACCAGCGGGGCGTCCGGCTGGTAGGCGCAGAAGAACTGCGCGAGGAAGTACACCTCGGCCTGCCTCGCCTGCGCGGCCTTGCGGTCGGCAACCGTCCCGGCCTGCCGCACGGCGGCCTGCGCGTCACGGATCAGGTCGGGCAGTAGCGCGCCGATCACCTCGCGGTGATGTGCCGCCGAATGCCGGGCGGACCAGGCGCGGGCGAGGCGCGCGGAGAGATGCGCGGCGGCCGGCGCCTCGCGGTCCACGCCGAACTGGGGCGTGTTGAGAGCCTCGCGCACGGCGGCGAACCGCGGGTGCCCGGGGCCGGCGAACAGGGCAGTGTGCATCGACTGGTCCCCCGTGAGTTCGGACAGGTCCCGGACGCGCAGCACCTCGGCGACCCGCAGGATGATCGGCAGGCCCGGCGTCTTCAGCCGGCCGGTCTCGACTGCTTTGACCCACGACCCGGACCGGGCGACGAGGCCGCCGAGTTGGTCGCGGGTCAGGCCGCGGCGCGTGCGGAGGATCTGCATCCGCTGGCCGAACACCAGCGGATCGGAGTACGGGTCCGGGGTAGCGTCGGTAGACATACGGCCTTGCCTCTCTCCCAGCAGCTCGACACTGACAGGGTATGGGGCAGGGCCGATCCTGTGTGATCCGGAACGCACGAAAGCGCCCCCTCCGACGGCCCGTCAGGCCGGAGAGGGGGCGCTGTGCGACGAGGCTGACGCTCAGGGCGTCAGGAGCCGGTGACCGGGTAGTGGTCGGAGAGGTTGGTGTACGTGTAGTCCGTGCCCCAGCTGGAGACCGTCCAGGGCGCGCTCTGCTCCTTGACCACGTTGTTGTTCCAGTCCGCCGGGCGGGCGTGGCCGGCGCGGTGGAGGACGTAGTCGAGGTCCTCGCGCGGGTCCGTCGGGTAGCGGTACTTCGCGATCGAGTTCTCCGCCGTGTCGAAGGAGTACGCGTGGCCGGTGCGGCTGTCGGCGCCGACCAGGCCGGCGTTGGAGAGCATCGAGGCGTACTCGGGGGTGCGCGAGTCCACGTTCATGTCACCGGTCACGATGACCTGCTCGTTCGCCGGGATGTTCTTGGCGTCGAGGAACGCGTCGATCGTGCGGAACTGGCGGGCCCGCATCTCCGCCGCCTCGCCCGCGCCGCAGCCGGGGTCGGTGGACTGGGCGTGGGTGCCGAGCACGTGGACCTTGGCGCCGTTCACGTTCAGCACCACGTACGCGAAGCCCTTGTTGGACCACCAGTCGGCGCCGCAGGCGTCCTTGTAGATCCACTGCTCCTGGCGGACGATCGGCCACTTGCTGAGGATGGTCACGCCGCCGTCCTCGGGGGTGGTCGAGGAGTACGAGCCGCCGGTGGCGTCCCAGCCGGTCCTGCTGCGGCCCACCACCGGGGTCTGGTACGGGTACTGGCCGGCGGTGTTCGCCTTGAGCGCGTCGGAGGAGGAGTTGTCGAAGGCCTCCTGGAGGACCACGACGTCGTGGCCCTGGAAGAAGGAGGTCTTCGGTATCTCCCGGGCGCGGTGGTCCTGGCCCCAGTTGGGGTAGAGGTTCTTGCTCATCAGGAAGACGTTGTACGTCAGGACGCTGACGCGCGGGGTCGCCTCGGCGCCGGTGACGGCAGTGGTGGCGGCGGTCGCGGCGGTCGCGGCCGGGGTGGCGGTGGCGACGAGGGCCGCGGCGGCAGCGGTGGCGAC
>NZ_WTFF01000134.1 GCF_019400985.1 Streptomyces bambusae | reverse complement strand
CGCACAAGGAGGGGGCGTGCGCCGTGGCCCGCCCCGTGGCATGGTTTTTGCGTGTCCTGGTGCCGGGGGCGCGCAGGCATCGCGCTCGCGGTGCTGGACGCGCCGGGCGCCCTGGCCGACCCGCACCTCGCGGCCTGGTCCCGCCGGACCGTCGAAGGGCTGGGCCGGGACAGGCAGGCCGCCGACGACAGCCTGTGCCACGGCGAGGCCGGACTGTGCGAACTCCTGGGCCACAGCGCCGTCCCGGAGGTACGCCCGCACTGGATCCGTCGGGCCGGAGCACTCCTCGCGTCCGTCGAGGAGACCGGTGCCCGCAGCGGTGCCCCGGACGGGGTCGCGCACCCCGGCCTGCTGACCGGGCTGGCGGGGATCGGGCATGGACTCCTCCGGGCGGGGTTCCCGGAGCGCGTGCCGTCCCTGCTCCTCCTGCAGACGGCCTGAGGGCCGATCCGGAGGACGGGCCCCGGTGCCCGCCGCCGGACCGCCCACCCGGCATCGCCTGCGGCCGCCGTCCGGGTGCGCCCAACGGAGCACCCCGACCGCACGACCGGACCTGTCGCACCACGCACCATCACACAGCTCAGCACGACCACCACTCCTGCGGATACGAAGGACGGATGAGGACCATGCAGATCAACGACTCGGTGACGTACGTCGACGGCGGCGTCGGCGCGGAGACCGCGGCCCACGACCACCCGGTGGGCGAGGTGATGCTCGGGGCGGGCGGGCTGCTGGGGCTGCGCAGCCAGCTGCTCAGGACCACGGACTCCGACGCCTGCGCCCTCACGGGCTGGACCACCGGTTCCCACTGGTTCTGAGGGGGAGGACGGACACGTCGCCCGGCGACGTGTCCGGGACGGCACTTGACAGATCGGGCGGAGGCCGGGGGGGTTCCCCGGCCCTTTGCCGTGCCCGAACAAGATCAAGTAGCCTGCGCCCATGCGAGCGACGTCGTCGGTCATCGTGGGGCGGGACGCCGAGATCCGGCTGCTGGACGAGGCCCTGGAGAGCGTCAGGAAGGGTGCCGGACGGGCGGTGTTCCTCGTCGGCGAGGCGGGGATCGGCAAGTCCCGGCTGGCCGGCGAGTCCGCCCTGCGCGCGTACGACCGGGACATGCCGGTGCTGCGCGGCCGCGCCACCTCCACCGGGCTCGTCGTGCCCTTCCGGCCGCTGGTCGAGGCGCTGTCCTCGCGGTTCCGGGCGGCGGGCGCTCCGGACGACCCGGAACTCCAGCCCTACCGGCCCGCCTTGGCCGGCCTCGTGCCCGAGTGGCGGGCCGGGACGGTGGCGCCCGGATACGCGATCTCGCTGGTCGAACTGGCCGAGGCGCTGCTCAGGTTGCTGGCGGTGCTCGGCCGCGAGCGCGGCTGCGTGATCCTGCTGGAGGACCTGCACGACTCCGACACCGAGACGATCGCGGTCGTCGAGTACGTCGTCGACAACGTGGCGGAGCTGCCGGTCCTCCTGGTCGGCACGCTCCGGCCCGACCCCGGCCCGGCGCTGGACCTCGCGCTCGCCGCCGAGCTGCGCAACACCGCCGCGTTGCGGGAGCTGGGGCCGCTCGACGAGGCCGCCGTACGGGACATGGCGGCCGCGTGCCTGGACGTCGGACCGGGTGAGGTGCCCCCGGCCGCGCACCGGCACCTCTCGCAGTGGGCGGGCGGGAACCCGTACCTGGTGGAGGTGCTGCTGGCCGACCTGCTGGACACGGGGCGGCTGAGCAGGGCAGACGGCGGGTGGCAGCTCGCGGAGCACGGCGAGGCGACGGTACCGACGGGCGCGGTCCGCAGCTGGGCGCGCCGGCTGGACCGGCTCGACGAACCGGTGCGCGAACTGCTGCTCGTCGCGGCGACGCTCGGCGGCCGGTTCTCCGTCGGGGCTCTCAGGGCGGTGACCGGACTCGACGACCGGGCGCTGTTCGCCCACCTCCGGTCGGCCTCCGAGGTGGGGATCATCGCCCCGGACGGGGCCGCCCACGACCACTACACCTTCCGGCACGCCCTGACGGCGGACGCGCTCAGGGCCTCGCTGCCGCCCGCCGAGCAGGCCGCGCTGGCCCGGCGCGCGGCCTCGGCCATCGAGGAGTCGACGGCCGAACTTTCCGGTGACCAGCGCCAGTTGTTGGCCACCCTGCGACTGGCGGCGGGCGACAAGGTGGCGGCGTCCCGGCAGTTCGCCCAGGTCGGCCGGCAGATGCTGGACGCCGGGGCGTCCGGCTCGGCCGCCGTGCTGCTGGAGCGGGCCCGGGGACTCGCGGCCGACGAGGAGCGGGACGAGGTCACCGTACAACTGGCCATTGCCCAGGCCGAGTCCGGGCGGCTCGACGAGGCGGCCGCGCTGCTCGACGATCTTCCGCCGGCGCCCGCCGGGTCGCGTGCCGCCGAGGAACGGGCCCAGGCGCACACGCAGGTCGCGTGGGTCGCAACCATGGCGGAGCAGCAGGAGGAGGCGCGCCGCCGGGTCCGGGCGGCCCGCGCCCTTCTCGGGGGCACCCCGCGCCCGGAGCAGGAAGCGGCGCTCGCGGTGGTCGAGGGCCATCTCGCGCTGCTGCCGGAGCAGGACGACCGGGGCGAGGGTCCCGGCCCGGTGGGCCGGGGCGGCGAGGACGGCCGCGAGCGACTGGAAGAGGCGGTACGTTCCGCCCGGTCCGCCGCGCTCACCGCGGAGCAGCGCGGCCGGCCCGTGGTGGCCTGCCAGGCGTGGCAGCTGCTGGCCATGCTGTCCCGCGAGCGCGGGTTCGACGAGGCCGACGCCTGCCTGGAACGGATGCTGGCTGTCGCCGAGCAGCACCGGCTCGCGGTGTACCGGGCCGAGGCACTGGTGCGGCTCGGCACCAACGCGTTCATGCGGACCGGTGAGGCGACCCGGCTGGAGACCGCCCACACGGCGGCCCACGAACTCGGTTCGCTGGCCCTGCTCCAGGCCGTCGACGGGTTCCTCGCCATGCAGAGCGTGCTGGGCGGGCGCTGGGACCGGGCCCGGGAGATCGTCGAGCGGTCGGTGGAGGCCAGCGCCCGGCTCCAGAACCTGTCGACGCACCGCTACCTGCTCCTCGTCGACGCCACGCTCGCCGCCCACCAGGGGCGGGCCCGGGAGCAGGAACGAGCCATGCTCCGGTTCCGCCGGGCGGGCGGCGAGGAGTCCATGCTCGTGCCCCTGCAGCGCGGACTGTGCCAGGCCGTGGGTGCGCTGATGGGGGAGGACCGGGAACGGGCGAAGGCCGAGCTCGCCGCGGCGCTGGCGTGGGAGCAGGAGCACCCGAGCTTCTTCTACCTCAGCGGCCGGTACGGACTCGGCCCCCTGCTGCGGATCCTCGACGGCGAGGACGCCGGCCGGGAGGCGTACCGGGAGGCGCTGGCCTCGCCGGGCGGGCAGCTGGCCTGGAACCGGATGTTCCTCGGCATGGCGGACGCGGTGCTGCGCGGCCGGGACGGCGACGCGGAGGGTGCGCGGCGGGCCGTGGAGCAGGCAGGCCGTGCGGCGACGGTGTTCCCGCAGGCGTGGCACCTCGCCCTGCGGCTGACCGCCGAGGCGGCGCTCGCCGATTCCTGGGGCGAGCCGGTCGCCTGGCTGCGGACCGCCGAGGAGTACTTCCACGAGGCGGGCGTGACGCCGGTGGCCGGGGCCTGCCGGGCCGTCCTGCGGCAGGCGGGGATCAGCGTCCCGCAGCGCCGCGGCGGCCGGGAGCGGATCCCGGCGGGCCTGCGCACCGCGGGCGTCACGCCGCGCGAGTACGAGGTGTTCGTGCTGCTCGCGGAGCGGCCCGGCAACCAGCAGATCGCCCAGAGCCTGTGCATCTCGCCCCGGACGGTGGAGAAGCACATGGCGAGCCTGATGATCAAGACCGGCGCCGCGGACCGCTCGGCACTGTGCGCCCTGTCGGCGGAGTGCGCGGCGACGCCCTAGCCACGGCGTCGTCGGCAGCGGGATGGGGGACCCTCCCGTCAATGTGGGGGCTCGTTCCCCTGTATGGGGGTCCGGTCCCCCATGACACGGTCACGGGCGGCGCGACTCTGCGGGCCCGGCACCGATGTGTGACGGGTACGGGGCCGCCGATCATCGAGGGGACCGACCAACTCCTCGCACCCCATGGAGGTTCGCTCGATGCCGCGTTCGTTCGCGCAGCCCGCAGCGCCATCCGGCACGCTCAGGTTCTCCGTCCTCGGCCCGCTCACGGTCCACCGGGACGACCGGGTGCTGCCCCTCGGCCCGTTGAAGCAGCGGGTCGTGCTGGCGACCCTGCTCGGCTCCGCCAACAGCCCGGTGTCCGTCGACGCGTTGACCGACGCGGTCTGGCAGGAGGACCCCCCGCGCACCGCCCGCAAGAACCTCCAGGTGTACGTGAGCGCCCTGCGCGCGCTGCTCGCGGACGACGACCGGGAGGACCGGCCGCGGCTCACCCACACGGGTGGCGGATATGTGCTGCGCGTCGCGGAGGACGAGCTCGACCTCCTGCGGTTCCGTTCCCTGGTACGGGCCGCCGAGGGGCAGGGACCCCGCCCGGCGGCCCGACTGCTGCGCCAGGCCCTCGACCTGTGGCAGGGGCCGCCGCTGGGCGACGATCTGCGGCAGTCGCCCCGGCTGGCCGAGGAGGCCGAGCGGCTGGAGCTGCGCCATCTGACGGCCTACGAGAGCTGGGCGGAGGCGGAGCTGGAGCTGGGCGGTGCGCCGGCGGTGGTCGAGGGGCTGCGTGACCTGGTGGAGCGGCACCCGCTCCGGGAACGGCTCCGGTCCGCCTGGATGTGCGCGCTGAGCGGGTCCGGCCGACAGGCCGAGGCGCTCGCGGCGTACGACGACTACCGGCAGCTCCTCGCCCGGGAACTGGGCCTGGAGCCGGGTGGCGCCATGGCGGCCCGTTACCGGACGATCCTTGCGGGCGACGACCGGGCGGGGGCGGGCGCGGCCGCCCGGCCGCCGGCTGCGCGGCCGCCGGCCGCTCTGCCGCCCGACCTCGTCGACTTCACCGGACACGGCGAGGAACTGCGCCACCTCACCGACCTCCTGGAGGACGACAGCGCCGGCCACATCGTGCTGCTGTCCGGCCCCGCCGGGGCCGGCAAGACCACCCTCGCGGTGCGGGCCGCCCACCTGCTCGGCGACCGGTTCGCCGACGGGCGGCTCTGCGTATCCCTGCGTGACGCGGACGGTCGTACCCGCTCGCTGTCGACGGTGCTCGCGGAGCTCGGTGAACGGATCGGCCGGGCCGAGCTGTCCGGGCCCGAGGCGTGGCGGGAGTGGCTGGCGGAGCACCGCGTGCTGGTGATCCTGGACGACGTGCCCGACGAACGCGCCGTACGACCACTGCTCCCCTGCGGTGGGCGGGGCAGGGTGCTGCTCACCGCGCGCGGTCAGCTGGGCGGTCTGGCGCCCGTGCACCGGGTCTCCGTCCCGCCGCTCGGCACCGCCGAGTCGGTGCAACTGCTCGCGGGTCTCGTCGGCCAGGGCCGGGTGCGGGCCGACCGGGAGGCCGCACTGCGCATCGTGCGCGCCTGCGGCGGGTCGCCGCTGGCGGTCCGGGTGAGCGGGATGCGGCTCGCGGTGCTCCGCCACGTGCCGCTGCGGGAGTTCGCGGACCGGCTCACCGACCCCGCAGGGGCGCTGGACGAACTGACCTCCGGGGACGTGTCCGTCCGGCGGTGGCTGGCGCACGGATGGGAGGCGCTGCCGGAGGAGTGGGGCCGGGTCGCGGGACGGCTGGCCGCGGGCACCGGGGAGGGTCCCTTCGGCCTGACCGAGGCGGCCGAGGCCCTCGGTTGCGACGAGCGGCACGCCGTACGGGTGGTGGAGTCGCTCATCGACGCCGGAATGGTGACGTCGCCCTGCGGCGAGGTCACCGCGCACGCGGCGCAGTACGAACTGCCGCACCTGATACGGCTGTACGCCCGCGGCTCGGGTCTCGGGACCCCCGTGCCGACCTCGGGCTGAGCGGTGCCGATCGGCTGCCGCCGTCTCGACCGTTCGGCTACGGCACCAGGGACCGCTGTTCCCGGGCCGGCTCCGGCCGCCCCCGCCGGGCGGCCGGAGCCGGCGTGTCACGGGGTCGCCGGACCGGGACGTTCCGGGGCCGGGAGCCCCACCTGTTGCGCCAGGAAGGCGAGGCACTCGGCCTGCAGGGCCACCGCGCGGGACGCGGACCGGTCGCCGTGGCCGACGCCGCGCTCCAGCCGCAGCAGCACCGGACCGGCGCCGGAAGAGGCGTGCTGGAGCGCAGCGCACATCTTGCGGGCGTGCAGCGGATCGGTCCGGGTGTCGCCGTCCGCGGCGACCAGCAGCACCGCCGGGTAGGCGGTCCCGGGCGTGACCCGGTGATAGGGGGAGTAGCCGAACAGCGTCGGCAGCAGGGCGGGGTCCTGCGCGCTGCCGTACTCGGGCGTCCAGCTGGGCCCGAGGCCGGACAGTTCGTAGCGGACCATGTCCAGCAGGGGGGCCGTGCACACCACGGCGGCGTACTTCCCCGGCTGCTGGGTGAGGGCGGCGCCCACCAGCAGCCCGCCGTTCGAGCCGCCCATGATCGCGAGGCGGCCCGGCTCGGTCCAGCCCTCCGCGATCAGACGGTCGCCGGCCGCGGCGAAGTCGTCGAAGGTGTTCTGCTTGTTCCGCCCGCTGCCCGCCAGGTGCCAGGCCTCGCCCTCCTCGCCGCCGCCGCGCAGACCCGCCCAGGCGAACACTCCGCCGGCCCTGACCCAGGCGAGGACCTGGGCGCGGTACCGGGGCGACATCGTCTTGCCGAAGCCGCCGTAGCCGGTGAGCAGCGCGGGGCGCGGCACGTCCGGACGGCCGGCGGGGGAGATCACGAACATGCGCACCGTCGTGCCGTCCCGCGAGGGGAAGGCCACCTGGCGGGTGACCGCGCCGCCGACGCCCGGGGCCTCCGCGGCGTCCGCGGCGTCGCGCTCCCAGCGCGTCGCACGACCCGTCCGGGCGTCGAAGCGGAGCACCCGCGGCGGTGTGACGAAGTCGGTGTACGCGAAGTAGGCCTCGTGGCCGCCGGGCGACCCGGCCGAGAAGTCGCCGACCGCGCCGATGCCGGGCAGCGGGACCGTACCGATCTGCCGGCCCTCGACGAGGTCGTGCACGGTCACCTCGGCCACCGTGTCCCGGGTCCAGGCGGCCAGGCCGAGCGGGTGCTTGAGCTCCGGACCCGACAGCACGACGAGGTGGGTCAGCACCGCGTCGGGTCGTTCGGGGACCACCTCGCGCCAGGCGCCCGGGCCCAGGTGCAGTTCGGCCGGCCGGCACGCGACCACGCGTCCGCGCGCGGCATCGCGATCGGTGCGCAGCCACACCAGGTCCCGCGGACCGGTGCCGGGCACCGCGTACAGCCGGGTGGCGGCGTCCATGCCCTCCTGGACGGGCCGCAGCTCCGGGCGCTCCAGCGGCCCCGCCGACAGGTCGGCCAGGTAGAGATCGGTGCCGCGGCCGGTGCCGAGCGTGGCCGTGACGCCGAGCCAGCGGCCGTCGGCGGTCACGGAGACGCTGTAGAACTGGGTCCTGTCCCGCCCCTCACCGAAGACCACGGCGTCCGTCCCGGGGTCCGTGCCGACCCGGTGCAGGCACACCCGGCGGTGGTAGCGCCCCTCGCCGGGGTGCAGCCGGGGGTCGAGGTTCCTGACGTAGTAGAACGCCTCACCGCCGGGCAGCCAGCCGATCGACGACCTCCGCACCCGGTCCACCGGACCGTCGACGACCTTCCCGGTGGCCACGTCGAGCACCCGGAGCAGCGAGTCCTCCGTGCCGTTCCGGGACACCTGGAAGGCCAGCAGATCGCCCTCCACGGAGGGCTCCCAGGCGTCGAGCACGGTGCGGCCGGACGGGTCGAGGGCGCTGGGGTCCAGCAGCACCCGCTCCGTCGTGTCCGCCGCCCCGGCCTCGGCCACCGTGAGGACGGGGTGCTCCTGACCGGGGTCCTGCCGAAGCCGGAAGACCCTGCCGCCGCGGACCTCGGGCGCCCGGGCGCGGTCCACGGCGTCGAACGCCGCCACCTCCTCCTGCCAGCGCTCCAGGTCCGCCCAGGACGTCCGTTCCGCCTCGTAGAGCGCGTCCTGCTCCGCGCCCCAGCGGAGCGTCGCCGGGGACTCGGCGTCCTCCAGATGGCGGTACGGGTCGGGTACGTGCAGACCGTGCAGTTCCTCGAAGACGTCCTGCCGCTCCGCGTGCGGGTAGCGGCGGAGCGGCAGGGTCATGTGCTGCTCTCTCATCCGTCGGTGGGTCAGAGTTCGCTGGAGTGGTTGACGAGGCAGCAGCCGGCAGGTTCCTCTTCGTCGTGATGGGCGACGACCTCGACGTCCTCCCGCTGGTCCGACTCGAGGTTCGTCTTCTCGGTCTCAGGCATGTCCGTCCTCGTTCGTGTAGGGAGTCCGCCGCGCGGTCCATGCGCGGACGGACGGGTCTTCGGTCGGGAAACGTGGTGCGGCGCGGGCGGGTGGCCACCGGGTGGCACGGCCATGTCCTCGCCGGAACTTCCGGTGGCCTTCTCGGGGCCCTTCCCGGGCACCTCCTCGGCGCCTTCCGCCCCGGGCAGGGCGGCCATCGCGAAGAAGCCGGCCAGGAGGACGATCAGCCCCGAGGCGGCGATGACCGTGTCGACGGGGCCGAACCGGACCCCGCCGAGCGAGCCCCCGGCGTCCCGCAGCACGGATCCGGCGAGCCAGCCGGACAGGGCCGCGGAGAGCATCGACGCCAGCCTCGTCACCGGGTAGAACACGGCCATCACCCGGCCCCGGTAGTCCGCGGGCGCCGCCGCGAGCAGCAGGGGTGACATCGCGGTGTTGAGCATGGTGAGCGGAACGGTGAACACGAACAGCAGGGCGACACCGCCCGGGAAGCCGGTCTGCCGGGAGTAGGCGACCAGCAGCACACCGCTCACCAGCAGGGCGATCCAGGTGGTCCGTCGCGCCCCGAGCCACTGCACGGCCCGGCCCGCGGCCAGCGCTCCCGTGATGCCACCCACACCCATGGCCATGCCGAGGTATCCGTAGAGGTGGGCGTCCGCGTGGAGGTTGTCGGTGGCGAAGAAGACGTTGAGGGTGCCCAGTGCCCCGACGCCGAACTGGCCGATGACGGAGAGCAGGAGCAGCGTCACCAGGAACCTGCTGCCCGCGAAGAACCGCAGTCCGTCCGTGAACTCCCGTCGCAGTCCGGCCCCTTGTCGCCCGGCGCGCTGCCGCGCGCCGCCCGGTCCGGCGGAGCCCGTGCCGGGCCCGGGTACGCCGATGGAGCGGATGGCGACGTAGGACACCGCGTACGACAGGCCGTTGAAGAGCAGGGCCCACTGCAGCCCGGCGGTGAACAGCAGCGGTGCGGCGAGGGGCGGCCCGATGATCCAGGCCGTCTCACCGGTCGCCTGCCCGATGCCGGCGGCCCGGGCGCGGTCGGCATCCCCGGTCACCAGGTCCGCCAGGACCGCGAAGCGCGCCGGGGAGAAGAACTGGCCGGCCGCGTGGAGCAGGAGCACGGTCGCGTAGATGAGGGCGAGCCAGACACCGGTCGGGAGGGCGCCGGCCGGCAGGAAGGTGAGGGCCGTCAGTACGGCCACCAGCCCGCCGCGGAGCACCTCGGAGCGCAGCATCGTGGCGCGCTTGTCCCAGCGGTCGACGAACACGCCGGCGAGCGGACCGAGGACCAGCACGGCGGCGCTCGACGCCAGCACGATGCCGCTGACCGCCAGCGGCGCCCACGACTCGTCCTTGGCCAGCACGGTGGCCACCCACAGCACCAGCGTCGTGCTGAAGACGGCGTCCCCGACGGACGAGACGGCCTGGCCGAACCAGAGCCGGGTGTAGTCGCGGTTGATCAGGGTCAGCCGCGGCCTCATGAGGGCCTCGGCGACGAGACGACCAGCGCCATGAGGGCGGTGACCAGGGTCGTGTGGTATGCCATGCGGAAGAACTCCCCGCCCGGGGCCGCCGGGTCCGCCCGGAGCGCCGCCGACCGCCCGGGGATCGCCCCGTCGGGCCGCTGGGCCCGCACCAGGCATTCCACGGCCGCGGCTCCCGACGGCGTGTCCAGCGGCTCGCTCCCCAGGACGTACTGGGTGAGGACCAGCTCCGCGGCCAGGTCCCACCGGTCGTGTTCGACGCAGTGGACCAGCAACCGGTCGACCAGGTCCCGGGCGTGCGCCAGGGCGCTCCCGTCCAGCCCGGGGGCGGTCCGGCCGAAGTCGCCGAGGTAGAAGGCGGTGTGCGTCACGGCGTACGCCTGCGGATCGGTGAGCGGCGCCCCGCCCTGCGACGCCGGGTCACCCGGCTCGGCGGCGCGGAGCGCGACGAGCGGGCTGTCCGGCAGGAGTTCGGCGTACGGTTCGATGGTGTGGCGGACGCCGGCCTTGTCCGCGTAGTGGCGGATCTCGATGCGCTGGAAGGCAGATTTCCCCTGCGGCGAGAGGAACTCGGCGTCGAGTCCTGCGAGTGTTGCCCGGACCTGGGTGTCGTCGATCGCGTCGGGGGCCAGGGCGGCGTAGGTCAACCCGTACGTGGACCCGTACTTCGGGATGTCGGCGAACAGCCGTGGAAGGTCCGGGCCCTGCCAGAGCTTGCGGACCAGGGCCCCCGCCTCGCCCAGCGCCTCCGGGGGGTCGGGCAGGCGGGCCGCGCAGTGGCAGAGCAGCGCCAGTTCCAGCGCCGCCTTCGCCCTTCCGAGGGGCGCCGACGGGGCGCCCGCCGAGAACGGGTCGAAGTGGTCCAGGTTCCCGCCCAGCCAGCCGAGCGCGCCGGCGGAGAGCCGGTCCAGGGATGCGGACATGACTACAGGCGCCCCGTCTCTTGCAGGTGGTCGAGCAGGGCCGTGTCGACGGAGTCGCGGAACCTCGCGAGCGTCCGCACGTCCTCGTCGTAGCGGTAGAGGTCCTGGCAGGCGATCCAGCGGTCGCGGGTCTCCTCGCCCGGACGGTAGCCGTCGGCGACCGTGCCGACCTCCCAGTCGGGCTTGCCCGCGGTCTCCCAGCAGCTGGCCAGGGTGCCGTCCGCGCTCACCACCGCGCCGTACCGGCCGTCGGTGTGACCGCAGGTGGCGCAGGACTTGTCGGCGCCGGGGCGGCTCACGTTGAAGCCGAGGTCGAGCGCCCGGCGCTGCCACCGGGCGAAGGCGGCCGGGAGCTCGCCCGTGTGCAGCAGACTGTTGTTGTAGCCGACGCCCACGTCGCCGATCCGGGCGAAGTACAGCGTGCACCGGGCGGGGTCGAGCGCGCCGGCCAGCCGGTCGACCAGGGCGTCCACGCCGTGGAAGGTCTCCTGGGAGACGTTCACGCGCAGCGTCCACTGGAGCGGGGCGGCCTCGGAGGCCTTGGCGATATTGCCGACGATCTTGTCGAAGGTGGCGCCGCCGTCCGCCCGGCCGATCCGGATCCGGTCGTGGTCGGCGCGGTCGCCGTCGAAGGTGACCTGGACGGAGGTCAGCCCCAGGTCGGAGAGCCGGCGGGCCAGGGACGGGGTGAGCAGCGTGGCGTTGGAGATCATCCAGGCCGAGGTCGGCGCGATCTCCGCCGCCCGCTCCAGGAGTTCGAGGCAGCCGCGCGGGTTGAGCAGGGGCTCCCCGCCGAAGAGCAGGATCCTCAGCTTGTCCAGGCCGGCGGCGGCCATCTGCCGCTCGGTGAAGCCCAGGATCTCGGTGATGGTCTCCGAGGTGAGGCGGGTCTGGGCGATCCGGGGCGGCCGGCTGCCGCCCGACTGGTCCTGGGCGGTGTTCTGGAAGCAGTACCCGCAGCCCAGGTTGCAGTGGGTGCTGGTGAGGACGGTCAGTGCGTAGGAGCGGATCGTGCCGGGGGTGAACATGCCGCTCTCGTGCAGCCGCCGTTCCGCATCGGCGTGCAGGGCCCCGTCGGCGGTGACGTGCCGGTCGCGGAGCCGGGCCACCCCGCCCGGGCCCAGGAACCACCAGTTCCGCTCGCCCTTCAGGAGGCGGGCGCCGTGGGGCAGGGGTTCGGCGGTCCCGGTGGCCGGCACCGCCGGTCCCGAGCTCGCGGCGGGGCTGATGTTCACGGGCAGGCCGATATTCACCGCTTGGTCGATGCTCACAGGGTCTCCCGCTTGGCCGTTGCCGCAGTCAGGGCAGGCTCGTAGGTCCGGCCGCTGGTGACGACAAGCGTCATCAGGGCCACGACGAGGGTCACTTTGTAGGACTTCCGGAAGTACTCCACGGGCGTGGCGTCCGCCGGGACCCGCCCGGCGGCAGAGCGTCCGGGGATGGCGCCGTCAGGGGCCTGGGCCGCGGCGAGCATCCGCAGGCCGGCCGCGCCGGAGGGGGTACGCGTCGGATCCGCGCCCAGGCAGTACTGGGCGAGCAGCAGCTTCGCCACGACGTCCCAGTCGCCGAGTGCCACGCAATGGTCGGTCAGTCGTTCCACCACGCGCAGCGCCCGCCCCCGTTCCTCCGCGGGAAGCGGGAGATCGCGCAGGCCGAAGTCGCTGAGGTAGAAGAGGGTGTGCGCGACCTGGCAGCCGTCCAGATCGGCCACGGGCAGCGTGGCGGCGCGCGGGAGCGGACTCGCCTCGTACAGCTCCTCGTACGAGGCGAACTCGTGCTCGACGCCCGCGAGATCGGCGTAGAACCTGGCTTCCAGATGCAGGAACGGCGGCTTCCGGCCCGGCGTCAGGTGGTTGTCGGCCGCCAGCCCGGCCAGCAGGGCGCGGGGCGTGCCGGTGGCGGACCCGGCCGGTGCCAGCGCCGCGTAGATGAGCTGGAACTGTCGTGCGCGCCGGCCGTCGAGGGTGAGGAGCGAGGTGAAGTCGGGGCGCCGCCAGACCTGTTCGACCACCCGGGTCACCTCGGCCAGGGCCGGGTCCGCGGGGGCGCACTTCTCCCAGTAGCGGCGGAGCATCGCGAGCTGCAGGAGCGCCTTCGCGCGCGGGACCACCGGCAGTTCGGCGTGCGCGGCCGGGGAGTCGAGGTAGGCCGCGTGCCGCTCTGTCCACCGCCGCGCGCCCGCCGACAGGCTGGTCACGGCCTCATCGAGGCCTGCTGATCGCGTACTCATCGTTCTCCTTTGCGGAAACGGGCGCCTCGGCCGAGGGGGCGGTGGACGCCTCGGACGGAAAGGCGGGGGTGGCCCCGGCCGAGGGAGCGGCGGACGCCCCGGCCACCCGCTCGACGACGTCGGCCGCGCGTGCCGCGCTGTCGATCGCGGCCAGCCGGCTGCCGAGTACGTGGGCGCGGGCCCGCAGACCGTCGTCCCGCCACGCGGACTCCAGCAGCGCCGAAGCCGCCACGGACGGGTCGTTCGGGAAGTGCACGGCCACTCCGGCCCGCAGGCAGGCGCCGGTGAGCAGCGGCTGCTCGGAGCCGTTGGGGGACAGCGCGAGGGGCCGGCCGCGAAGGAGCGCGGCCAGCACGGGCGCGGAGGTGCCGCTGCTCAGTACGAGGTCGGCGCGGTCGACGAGCGGTCCCATCCAGCGCTTGCGGACCAGCAGGATGTCGGCATCCGGGGCGGGCTGCGGGTCGGTCGAGCGGCCCTGTTCGACCACGGCCTGGAACCGGCCGCCGGTGAAGGCCTCGTTGAGCCGCGGCCACAGGGTCCTGCCCTCGAAGAAGCGGCCGAGATGGACGTAGACGACGGGCTTGTCGGAGCGCGACAGGTGATCCCCGATCGCCTCGGCCTCCGCCGGGTCGGGCGTCGGTTCCCAGGACAGCGGTCCCACGTGCCGGACCCGCTCGGGCAGTTGCGCACCCGGATACTCCAGCTCCGGATCCCCGCGCAGCAGCAGCGCGTCGCCCAGCAGCGGTTCGTCCCCCCACCGGGAGGCACGCCCCGCCAGACCGGCCTCCGCCCGGAGGTCGGTGTAGATCCCGAGGCAGCCCTCGGTCCGGCTCTGCCGGGTCCGGCCCAGGTGCGGCTCGTCGTCGCCGCCGGCCCGGTAGTCCCACAGGTGCGCCGCGAGCCCGACCACCACGACCGGGATGTCCAGTGTCTCGGCGGCGAGCAGGGCGCCGTTGCAGAGTACGGAGGTGACCAGCAGGTCGGCCCCGGTCTCCCGGGCCGCGCGTACGGTCGCCCGGTACTGCGCCGCGCCGTGCGGCCCCCACCACGTGGCGGAGAACGCCCGGTGGCCGCCGAAGTCCTCGGCCGCCGCGAACGGCAGTCCGGCATCGGCGGCGACGGGCGCTGCGGTGGACCGGCCCAGCACACTGACGTGATGGCCCCGGCGCCGGAGTTCCCGGCCGGCCGCGATCGCCGGGTAGAGGTAGCCGCCGTCACTGAGCGGACAGAGAAGGATGTTCATGGTGTGCCGCTCCCTACGGTGTGGCGGATGCCAGGTGGCCGCGGGCCCCCGGCTCCGGGCAGAAGCTGCCGAGAGCCGGGTGGCCCGCGCGGTCCTCAGACGAGATGAGGAGTCGTCACATCTCGTGGGAGTGGTTGATGATGCAGGAGCCGGCCTCGGCCTCTTCGTCCTCGCGGTGGGCGACGACCTCGATGTCCTCGTTCTCGACCTCGGGGGTGATGTTCTCGCTCATGTTCTTCTCCTTTGTCTCGTCGGCGTCGTTCCGCCGGCTGAGAAGAAAATTACGGACCCCGGGTACGGGAACGCCTGGCCACCGGTTCGACGCCGGTATATGCCGAGCACACGTACGGGGTACGGCCCGCAAACCTCGCCGCACACCCCGCCCCGCCCCGCCGTCCGACCGCGCTGACCTGCGGATGAACCGATCACCAGGCGTTCGTGAACCGGAAGCCAGCCGCGCGCGGGCACGATCCGGGCCATGCCCGCGCGCGACCCGAGCGCGCGGTACGAGCTACGGAGGACGAGACGTGGAGCTCGCGGAGCTCATCGGCCTGCGGCCGGTGCCCTGCGGCGGCCTGCTGGTGGCGCTCACCCGCCGCTGCCCCATGAGCTGCGCACACTGCTCCACCAACTCCTCCATGGCGGCCGCCGAGCAACCCGATCCGGAACACCTGCTGCGCTTCATCGGTTCGTTCGGCGGGCAGGACCGCCCCGAGGTGGTCATGCTGACCGGCGGCGAACCGCTGCTGCTGCCGGAACTGGCCGCCCGCCTGGCCGGTCTCGCCCGCGCCGCGGGCTCCCGCACGGCACTGCTCAGCGGAATGTTCTTCGCCCGCGACGGACGCATCCCGGACCGGATCATGCGGGCGATCACGGCCCTCGACCACTTCTCGGCGAGCCTGGACGTCCACCACGAGCGCGAGGTCCCCCGCGCGCAGGTGCTGCGCGCCCTGCGGGCCGTGCTCGACGCCGGGATCCCGGTCAGCGTCCACCTCACCGGCACCGGGCCCGAAGACCCGTACCTGGCGGACGCCGTCGCGGACATCCGCCGCGTCTTCGCCGGCCGGGTGCCCCTGCTCGTCAACGAGGTCCGGCCGCTCGGCCGCGCCGCGGGCCTCGTCCGGGCGACACCGCCCGGACCGGACGGCTCCCGGGCGACGCCCTGCACCCTCGCGGCCTGGCCGGTGGTCGCCTACGACGGGACCGTGGCCGCCTGCTGCAACCAGTGGACGGTCGACCGCCGCCCCGTTCCCCCGCACCTGCGGCTCGGACACATCGCCGACGACGACTGGCCGGCCGTCCGCGAACGCTCCCTCGGCTCCCCGGTGCTGCGGATGCTGCGCGCCGTCGGCCCCCAGCGGCTGCACGCCCGCTACGGGACCTCGCCCGCCCCGGCCGGCTACTGCCGCAGCTGCCACGTACTCGCCGACCGCCCCGACGTCCTCGCGGGCGCGGCCCGCGACGCCGGCGGCCGGGTCGGCGAGATCCTCGACCGGCTCAGCACGGAGCAGCAGCTCGCCGCCGGCCCCGCCGCCCTGGTGAGCCGCATGGGCTGCGCCCGCTACGCGCACCTGGTCGAGTCGCTTCCCGCAGCGGAGGAGAGCCGCCGATGACCGCCACCGCATCCCTCGCGCTCAGGACCAAGCTCATGCCCACCACCACCGTCCTGAGGGCCGCGACCGCCGCCCTGTGGCGGCCGGACGGACTGCGGCAGCGGTACCTGCGCTACCTGGCCGCCATGCATCCGCTCGTACGGGCCTCGGTGCCGCTGCTGGAGCGGGCCGCCGAGCGGTGCGCCGAGCTGGACGACCCGGCCGCGCGGCACCTCGCGGCGTACTACACCCGCCACGCCGAGGAAGAACGCGACCACGACACCTGGCTGCTCATGGACCTCGCCGCCGCCGGCGCCGGGCCGGCCGCCGTGCCGCACCCCGTCGTCGTCGAACTCGCCGGGGCGCAGTACTACCGGATCGAGCACGAGCACCCCGTCACGCTGCTCGGATACATCGCGGTCCTGGAGGGCAACGCCCCCGGACCCCGGCTCGCCGACCGCCTCGCCGAGGCCACCGGGCTCCCCGACGGCGCGTTCCGCACCCTCAGGGAACACGCCGAGCTCGACGGCGGCCACCTCGACGACCTTCACCGGGTGCTCGACGAACTCGCACCGCCCCCGGACCGGCAGACCGCCGTCTCCGTCAGCGCGCTGCACACGGCGAACCTGCTCACCCGGCTCTTCCTCTCCCTCGCCGCCGACCCCGGAGGACACCCGTGACCGAGCACACCACGCCGTACGACGACACCTCGTCCGGCGACACCCCGTCCGAGCCCACCCTGGAGGCGCTGACCGCCGCGGGGTTCGACCTCGACGCCCTCAGCGAGGAGCAGTACGAGGTCCTGCGCGCACTGGCCCCGGAGGAACTGGCCCTGCTCGTCGACATCAGGGGGCGGCTCGACGCCGCGGCTCCCGAGGTGCAGGCCCATGCCGACGTGGCGGGCGGCGCCCTCTTCTGACCCCGGCCGGCCGCCCGCCCCGCCGCCCCGCCGTCCCCTGTCCACCGGAGGAATCCATGCCGTGCACCTCGTGCCGGAGCGCACTGCCGCCCGGCGCCCGGTTCTGCCCCTTCTGCGGCAGCCCGTGCGCCCCCGGCCCGGTCACGGCCAAGCCGACCGGCCGCAAGGTGGTGACCGTCCTCTTCTGCGACCTGGTGGGCTCCACAGCGCTCTCCGGAGCACTGGACGCGGAGACCCTGCGCTCGGTGACGCTCCGCTGGTTCGACCTGATGAGGCTGCGGATCGAGGAGCAGGGCGGCACCGTGGAGAAGTTCATCGGGGACGCCGTGATGGCCGTCTTCGGCGTGCCCACCGTGCGGGAGGACGACGCCCGCCGGGCGGTCGCCGCCGCCGTGGCCATGCAGGAGGCGCTCGCCGGGCTCAACGTCCGGCTGGAGCAGGGCGTCGGCGTGCGGCTGGAGATGCGCATCGGTCTCAACACCGGTACGGCGGTGACGGGTTCGGCAACCCTGCGGCAGGCGATGGTCTCCGGCGAGGTGGTCAACGTCGCCGCGCGCCTGGAGCAGAACGCCGCCGCCGGGGAGATCCTCATGGGACCGGACACCCTGGCGGCCGCCGGGCCGGGCGTCCGGACGACGGAGACCGGCCCGCTGCTGCTCAAGGGCAAGAGCGACAAGGTGGCTGCGCACCGCCTACTCGGCCTGGACGAGGAGGAGGGCCCGGAGGCGCTGCGCCGCTTCGACCTCGCCTTCATCGGCCGGACCCGCGAACTCGCCCTGATGGACGAGGCGTTGGAGCGGGTGGCCCGGACCCGCAGGGCCGCTCGCCTGGTGGTCGGCGGGGAGGCGGGCCAGGGCAAGACCAGACTCGTACGGGAGTGGCTCCACAGGGCCACGGCCACCGCCACCGCCACCGCCACGGCCGGCGGCCCACGGCACGGCGTCGGGCGCTGTCGGGCCCGTGGCGAACAGCCCAGCCTCGGACCGCTCGCCGACGCCGTGGCCGACCTGCTGAGGGCGGCCGGCGGCACGGCCGTACCCTCGCCCGAACTGGACCTGCTCCACCAGGGCCTGCTCCTGGACGGGACGCCCAATCCGTCGTCGGCGGACACCTGCGCCGCACTCGCCAAGGTCCTCGCAGGCCTCTCCGCAGCGGAGCCCGTGGTGCTGGTGATCGACGACTGTCACTGGGCCGCGCAGCCGCTCTTCGACAGCCTCGACCGGCTGCTGCGTGCCCTCACCGACGCCGCCGTCCTGATCGTTCTGCTCACCCGCCCCCCACTGTTCGACGTACGACCCGAGCTCGCCCTGGACGCCGTACCGCTCGGCGGGCTCTCCGACGCCGAGGCACAGCTCCTCGCGGCCGAGCTGACCGGGGGCACGGCGCACGACGAGCCGCTCGGCCCTGGGGTCCTGGCACGGGTGGGCGGAAACCCGCTGCACCTGGAGCAGTTGCTGGTCGCGGGTGACCCCGTCGGTGCGGACAGCGTCCCGCTCCCGCTCCAGGCCCTGATCGGCGCCCGGATCGACGCGCTCGACCCGCCCGAGCACCGGGCCCTGGGCCTGGCCTCCGTCCTGGGCGGCGACTTCACCGCCGACGAACTGACGGCGCTCGCCGGAGATCCCGCGCCGGAGTGGACCGGGTGCGAGCTTCGACCCCTGCTGCACCGGCTGGTCCGGCACCGCCTGATCAGGCCGGAGGGCGGGGCGTTCCGCTTCGCCGGAGGGCTGATCCAGGAGGTCGTCTACGCCGGCCAGTCCAAGCAGGACCGGGCCGACCGGCACGAACGGGCGGCCCGACTGGACTCGGTCCGTCAGCGGGGCAGCGCGGCGGTCGGGGGCCATCTGGAACAGGCGTACCGCTACCGGGTCGAGCTGGGCGCCCAGGACGCGCACACCGACGGGCTGCGCCGGGGCGCCGCCGACGCACTCGCCGAGGCCGGGCGGCTGGCGCTGGCCCACGCCGACCCCGTGTGGGCGGCCGACGTGCTGTCCAGGGCCACGGCCCGGTACGCGGCGGGCGAGCCGGGAAGTACGGCGACCCGCCGCCGGCTCGGCCAGACGCTGCTGGACCTGGGGCGCGGCACGGAAGGCAGAGCGCTGCTCGAAGAGGTGCTGGCCGAGGCCCGGGCCGGCGGCGGCGACGCGGTGGAGACCGCGCACGCCCGCCTCGCCCTGGCCTCGGCCGGCCGGTCCGCGGGACCGAACGAGTCACCAGGACCGGACGAGTCACCGGGACCGGACGAGTCACCGGGCGAGGCCGCCGACGCCACTTTGCCGGTCTTCGCGGCGGCCGGCGACGACCTCGGCCAGGCCTGGGCCTGCCTGCGGCTCGCCCAGCGCGCCCAGGAACAAGGCCGGCACCGGGCGGCGGAGCGTCTGCTCGCCCGTGCGCTGGACCACGCGGTACGCGCCGACGCCGAGCCGGAGCGGGCCGCGGCCCTCGGCGCGACGGGGGTCTCGCTCTGGCGCGGCCCCCAACCGGTCGCGGACGCGGTGGCCCGCTGCCGTGAGCTCCTCGCCGACCAGGGGGCCGGCCGCCGGGCCGTCCGGCTGACGCTCAACTGCCCACTGGCGGTGCTGCTGGCCCTCGACGACGACCGGGACGGGGCCCTGGCCTGCCTCGCGGAGGCGGAGCACCTCGCGAAGCGGCTCGGCTACGCCGAGGCCGACGCCTTCCTGCCGATCTTCACCGCGGCCGTCGCCGACCTGACCGGCCGCCCGGAGGAGGCACTCCTGAGCCTGGAGCGGGCCGCCGCCGTCGCGCGGGACCTGGGCGCCACGGCGCTGCTGCGTACCGCCCTGCTGGACACCGCCCGCATCCGGCTGGACCTCGGCGACTGGCGTACCGCCCGCGGCACCCTCGCCGAACTGGAGGCGCACCGGGCACAGCCGGCCCGACCGCGCGCCGAGTCGGCGGACCTCGACGGCCTGCGCGCCCGGATCGCCGCCGCGCGCGGGCAGGCTGCGACCGCCACCC
>NZ_WTFF01000133.1 GCF_019400985.1 Streptomyces bambusae | reverse complement strand
GTGCGGCGGCGCCGCCGGCCGGGGCCGCGGAGGCGGCCGCGGCGGGCGCCGGGCCGGAACCTTCCTGCGGGCGGCGCGGTGCGCCGATGGTGGGCTGCTCAGCCTCCCGGCTGTGCCCCTCGGCCGTGGCCGTGTCCTGTGCCGTCGTGTGCTCCGTGCCGGCGGACGGTACGTCGTCCGCGCCCCGCTGCCGTGGCGAGGAGGCCTGCAGGGCCATCCCCCCGGTCGTGCGGAACAGTTCGTCGGCTCCGGGCAGACTCACTCGGCGTGACACCGGGCGAGCACCTCCCTGGCGAGCTGGCGATAGGCGGCGGCGCCGACGGAGTTGGAGGCGTACGTGGTGATGGGCTCGCCGGCGACCGTGGTCTCGGGGAAGCGCACCGTACGGCCGATGACGGTGTGGTAGACGTGGTCGTCGAAGGCCTCGACCACGCGCGCGAGCACCTCGCGGCTGTGCACCGTGCGGGAGTCGTACATGGTGGCGAGGATGCCGTCGAGCTCCAGCTCGGGGTTGAGCCGCTCCTGGACCTTCTCGATGGTCTCCGTGAGGAGGGCGACGCCGCGCAGCGCGAAGAACTCGCATTCCAGCGGCACGATGACCTTGTGAGCGGCCGTCAGGGCGTTCACGGTCAGCAGGCCCAGCGAGGGCTGGCAGTCGATCACGATGTAGTCGTAGTCGTTCATCAGCGGCTTCAGGGCGCGCTGGAGGGTGGACTCGCGCGCGACCTCGCTGACCAACTGCACTTCGGCGGCGGACAGGTCGATGTTGCTGGGCAGCAGGTCCATGTTGGGGACCGCCGTCTTCAGCAGCACCTCGTCGGCCGACATGCCCCGCTCCATGAGCAGGTTGTAGACCGTCAGGTCGAGTTCCATCGGGTTCACGCCGAGGCCGACCGAGAGGGCTCCCTGCGGGTCGAAGTCGACGAGCAGCACCCTGCGTCCGTACTCGGCGAGCGCGGCACCCAGGTTGATGGTCGACGTGGTCTTGCCGACGCCGCCCTTCTGGTTGCACATCGCGATGATCTTCGCCGGACCGTGGTCGGTCAGCGGACCCGGGATCGGGAAGTACGGCAGCGGCCGTCCGGTCGGGCCGATCCGCTCGCGGCGCTGTCTCGCAGCGTCGGGCGCGAGGGTGGCCGCGTACTCGGGGTCGGGCTCGTACTCGGCGTCGGGGTCGTAGAAATGTCCGTCGGGCATCTCGTCGTAGTCGGCGAAACCGGTGGGCTCACGGCCGCTCAGGTCGCCGGTCGTGGAGTTCACGTCTAGGCCGTCCATGCTCTTTTGGGGCGTCGTCATGTGCTGGTGGTTTGCGAAGGTGCGTACTGCGACGGAGCCGACAGCCTCGAGCCCGGCAGAACCCTGGCTGCGCGAAGGCCCCCCTGCTTGACCACCCCCAGGAGCAAATGTCGACTCATTCACAAGTCGTCTTACCTCCTCGGACGTGACCAGGACACTTATCGATAGGTCAGCGTGGCACCATGCCGACGGTTGGCGACTCTATGGCGTGTCACCGCTCCGCAGCAACACAATCCACCGGACCCGGCACGATGTGTCGGCAACCGAACACCACTCTGTCAAGGGCGTACGGGCCGTCACTGCGAAGTTTCACGGGTGCGCGAAACGGTTAAAGGGTTACGTTCGAGGCGAGTTGAACGGGATCGCCGGCTCGCCCGCAGACGCGTCCGGCCGGACCTTGCGGGCAAGGTCCGGCCGGATACGTGAGATTGACGTCAGTCGTTGACGGAATCCGCCGACGAGCCGTCCGATCAGCCGAGCAGCGAGGCGAGCTCGACCGACTGCAGGCCGTGGGCCTCGGCGACCGGGCCGTAAACGACCTGGCCGTCATGGGTGTTGAGGCCCAGCGCGAGGGCGGGGTCACGGCGCAGCGCCTCGACCCAGCCGAGGTTCGCGAGCTGCACGATGTAGGGCAGCGTGGCGTTGGTCAGCGCGTAGGTGGAGGTGTTCGGCACCGCGCCCGGCATGTTGGCGACGCAGTAGAAGACCGAGTTGTGGACCTGGAAGGTCGGCTCGGCGTGGGTGGTCGGACGGGAGTCCTCGAAGCAGCCGCCCTGGTCGATGGCAATGTCGACAAGGACACTTCCGGGCTTCATCTTGGCGACGAGCTCGTTGGTGACCAGCTTCGGGGCCTTCGCACCCGGGATCAGTACGGCGCCGATGACGAGGTCGGCCTCGACGACGGCCTTCTCCAGCTCGAAGGCGTTGGAGACGATCGTCTTGACCTTCGTGCCGAAGATCTTGTCGGCCTCGCGGAGCTTGTTGATGTCGCGGTCGAGCAGGGTCACGTGGAAGCCCATGCCGATGGCGATCTGGACGGCGTTCCAGCCGGAGACGCCGCCGCCGATGACCACGCACTCGCCGGCGTGGGTGCCGGGGACACCGCCGGGCAGGACGCCGCGGCCGCCGGCCGAGCGCATCAGGTGGTAGGCGCCGACCTGCGGGGCCAGCCGGCCCGCGACCTCGGACATCGGGGCCAGCAGCGGCAGCGCGCGGTTGGCGAGCTCGACCGTCTCGTACGCGATGGCGGTGGTGCCGGACTCCAGCAGGGCGTCCGTGCACTCGCGGGAGGCCGCCAGGTGCAGGTAGGTGAAGAGCGTCTGGTCCTTGCGGAGGCGGTGGTACTCCTCGGCGATGGGCTCCTTGACCTTCAGCAGCAGGTCGGCGGTGGCCCACACCTCGTCGGCGGTGCCGAGGATCTCGGCGCCGGCGGCGACGTACTCGTCGTCCGTGATCGAGGAGCCGACACCGGCGTTCTGCTCGATGAAGACCTGGTGGCCGTTGCGGACGAGCTCGTGGACACCGGCGGGGGTGATGGCCACGCGGAACTCGTTGTTCTTGACCTCGCGGGGGATGCCGACCTTCATCGTCGATCACGGTCCTTGGCTCAGGGGATTTTACGGGGCAATGCCATACATACCCGCTCACAGGGGTGCGCAACGGGATGCACCACGAGATGACGTGGCAGAGCCAGTTTAATGAAGGATGAACCCCTGTCTAGCCTTGCAAACAAATAATCTCAGTCGGATCCACTGCGGATTTCGTAGGTAACAGGGTCGTCTCCGAGCAGCCGATCGGCCGCGGTCCGGTGCAACCGGGCCGCGGCGGGGTCGCCGAGCCGGTCGAGGGTGTCGGCCAGCCGCACCTGGAGTGCGGCCTGAAGCCGCAGGTCCCCGGCCTGCCGCGCCAGCCCGATCGCCTCGCGGCAGGTGTGCAGCGCCTCCTCGGGCCGGCCCGCGTACTCCTGCACGCGCGCCATCTCGCTGAGCGCCTTTGCCTGCCCGGGGACGTCGGCCAGCTTGCGGTGGCCGGCCGCGGCCGCCCGCCAGCTGCGCAGTGCCTCCCCGTACCGCCCGGCGAGGGTGTGCACGTTGCCGAGCCGCCCGTACAGCCTCGCCTCGTCCGCTCGCTCCCCCCTCGCGAGCGCCTGGGACAGCGCTCGACCGAACCAGTCGGCGGCCCGGTGACAGTCCCCGAGCTCCTGGTGGGCGCCTCCTACGGATTCCATCGCGCGGCCGGTCGCGTACGGGTCGTTCGCCGCCCGGCCGGCGTCCAGCGCGGCCCGGTAGCGCTCCAGGGCCTCGGTGGTCCGGCCGGTCTCGGCGTCCAGGTCGGCCAGGTTCAGCAGCGCCGCGGCCCGTTCCCGGTGCAGTGCCCGCCGCTCGGCCACGTCCAGCACCAGCCGGTGCAGCCCGTACAGCTCGGGCGCGGCGGGGCCGGTGCCCCGGTGCTCGGCCAGCGCCCGGACCAGGGCCGCGATCAGCCGGCGGGCCAGGGTGTCCAGCTCGCCGTCGGCGACGGCCAGGTGCGCGGCCGCGGTCAGCGCGGGCAGCCGGGTGTCCAGCCAGCTCGCGGCGGCCCGGCGGTCGGCGAACCGCAGGGCGCGGGGCAGTCCTTCGAACCGGTCGCGGACGGGGTCGTGGTCGACCTCGGCCATGGCCCGGCACGAGTGCAGCAGCCGGACGGTCCGCTCCAGCATCCGGGCCCGGGCCAGCTGCACCTCGGCCGGCCGCTCCTGGGTCTCCAGCAGGGCCCGTACGAGTGGGGCCAGGCAGCCGGGCAGCAGGAAGAGGCCGCCCTCGGCGGGCCGCAGCAGGCCGAGCGCGGCGAAGTCCTCCAGCGTGGCCTGCGCTCCGGCGACGGAGGAGCCGGCGAGGGCGGAGGCGGTGTGCGAGTCGACCAGGCCGGTGGGGGCCAGCGGCAGCAGGCGCAGGGTCCGCTGGGCGGGCTGCGGCAGGGAGTCGTAGACGAGGCGGAAGGCCCGGCCGACCGGTCCCCCGCCGCGGGAGGGCAGGTCGTGCAGCTGCTTGGCCAGGTCCGTGACGGTGGCCTTGGGCCGGGCGGCGAGCCAGCCGCCGGCCAGGGCCAGGGCGGCGGGCTGGTGGCCGCACTCCTCGGCGAGGTCCTCGGCGGCGCGCGGGTCGACGGCGACGCGGAGGTCGCCGATGCGCTGGGTGAGCATCTCGACCGCCGAGGGGGTGTCCAGTCCGCCCAGGGTGCAGGGGCGCACGTCGGGGATGCCGGTGAGCGGGCCCTGCGCGGTGACCACGGCCAGGCACTCGGGGTTGTCCGGGAGCAGGGCGTCCACCTGGTAGACGTCGGCGGCGTCGTCGAGCAGGAGGATCGCCGGGCGGTCGGCGAGCGTCTCGCGCAGGACCGCGCCGAGCTCGTCCTCGCCGGCGCCGGGCGGGGTGGTCCGGCCCAGCTGCTGCAGCAGGGCGCGCATGACCGCTTCGGTGCCGGCGGGCTCCCCGCCGGGCATGGTCAGCCGGGCCCGGAACACGCCGGCGGGGTAGTCGCCGGCGACCTCGCGGACGAGTTCCTCGGCGAGCGCGGTACGCCCGGAGCCGGGCCGCCCGGCGATGAGCAGCACGCGGGCGCGGGGAGCCTTTGCCTTGCGGCCGGAGAGGGTGTCGAGCCCGGTCCGTGCGATGTCCTCGCGCAGCTCCTTGAGCTCACGCCGCCGCCCGACGAAATCCGCCACGGATCCGCTCCTTCCCTGCGTTCGGGGAACTGAGCGTAATTCACCCTGTGCAACGGGCTGCGGGGAGCGCGGCGGGCAGATCGCCCGATCGGATCAGCAGATCGTCACACTGGCAGTGCAGGGGGCGCCGACTCGCCGGCGCCCGCGGGCCGGTCCCCCGTCCCGCCTCCCGCTACGCCTGGTAAGGGCGGGCCGGCCAGGGCGCCAGGGCCGGGCGCAGGGTGTCGGGGCCGCCGGCGGCCAGCGCCGCGGAGAGGGCCAGGACACCGGTCACCAGGCCGGGGTTGTGCAGCTCGCCGGCCAGGACGTCGCGGACGAGGTCGCCGAGCGGGACCCGGGCCAGCTCCATGTCGGCCTCCTCGTCGGAGACCTCGTAGCGCTCGCCCTCGGCCTCCGACAGGCCGCGCGCCAGGAAGATCCGGACCGCCTCGTCGGAGCCGCCGGGCGAGGCGAAGAAGTCGGCCAGCACCCGCCAGTCCTCCGCCTTGACGTGCGCCTCCTCGTACAGTTCGCGCCGGGCGGCCAGCAGCGGGTTCTCACCGGGTACGTCGAGCAGCCCGGCCGGCAGCTCCCACAGCCGGTGGCGGACCGGGTGGCGGTACTGGCGCAGCACCAGCACGCGGCCCTGCTCGTCCAGCGCGAGCACGCACACCGAGCCCGGGTGCACCTGGAAGTCGCGGCGGGCCACCGACCCGTCGGGCATCCGCACCTCCTCCGAGGCGACGGCCGTCTTCGCCCCGCGGAAGGGGCGCTGGGCCGAGACGACCTCCCAGGACTCCGACGTATCCCTGATGTCCACCATGACCCGAACCCTCCCGAAGACGTGCGACAGCCGGGGTACCTCTGCGTGTACCCCGGCTGCCTACGTTATGCGGTGCGCGTGCCTTACCCGGCGTTCTGCTGCCGCTCCACGGCGGCCTTCACCAGGCCGGCGAACAGCGGGTGCGGGCGGGTCGGGCGGGAGCGCAGCTCCGGGTGGGCCTGGGTGGCCACCAGGTAGGGGTGCACCTCGCGCGGGTACTCGACGTACTCGACCAGCTTGTTGTCCGGGGAGGTGCCGGAGAAGACGAGGCCCGCCTTCTTCTCCAGCTCGCTGCGGTAGGCGTTGTTGACCTCGTAGCGGTGGCGGTGGCGCTCGTCGACGTACGCGTCGCCGTAGACCTCGCGGACGATGGAGCCCTCGGCCAGCTTGGCCGTGTACATGCCCAGGCGCATGGTGCCGCCCAGGTCGCCCGCGCCCTCGACGTAGGCGAGCTGCTCCTCCATGGTCGAGATGACCGGGTGGGCGGTGGAGGGGTCGAACTCGGTGGAGTTGGCGTCCTCGATGCCGGCCAGGTTGCGGGCGGCCTCGATCACCACGCACTGCAGGCCCAGGCACAGGCCCAGCAGCGGGATCTTGTTCTCGCGGGCGTAGGTGATCGCGCCGACCTTGCCGGTCACGCCGCGGTCGCCGAAGCCGCCCGGGACGCAGATCGCGTCCACGTCGCCCAGCTGCGCCGCCGCGCCCGAGGCGGTCTTGCAGTCGTCGGAGGTGACCCACTTGATCTTGACGCGGGCCTTGTTGGCGAAGCCGCCGGCGCGCAGCGCCTCGGTCACCGACAGGTAGGCGTCGGGCAGGTCGATGTACTTGCCGACGAGCGCGACCGTGACCTCGTGGTCGGGGTTGTGGACCCGGTCCAGCAGGTCCTCCCAGACCGTCCAGTCCACGTCGCGGAACGGCAGGTCGAGCTTGCGTACGACGTACGCGTCCAGGCCCTCGGTGTGCAGCACCTTGGGGATGTCGTAGATCGACTTGGCGTCGATGGCGGCGACCACCGCGGCGTCGTCGACGTCGCACATCAGCGAGATCTTGCGCTTGATGGAGGTCGGCACCTCGCGGTCGGCGCGCAGCACGATCGCGTCGGGCTGGATGCCGATGTTGCGCAGCGCGGCGACGGAGTGCTGGGTCGGCTTGGTCTTCAGCTCGCCGGAGGGGCCGATGTAGGGCAGCAGCGAGATGTGCACGACGAAGACGTTGTCGCGGCCGACCTCGTGGCGGACCTGGCGGACGGTCTCCAGGAACGGCAGCGACTCGATGTCGCCGACGGTGCCGCCGACCTCGGTGATGACGACGTCTACGTCCTCGGTCGCCATGCGCCGGATGCGGTGCTTGATCTCGTTGGTGATGTGCGGGATGACCTGCACGGTGTCGCCCAGGTACTCGCCGCGGCGCTCCTTGGCGATGACCGTGGAGTAGACCTGGCCGGTGGTGACGTTGGCCGAGCCGTCGAGGTCGACGTCGAGGAAGCGCTCGTAGTGGCCGATGTCCAGGTCGGTCTCGGCGCCGTCGTTGGTGACGAACACCTCGCCGTGCTGGAACGGGTTCATCGTGCCGGGGTCGACGTTGAGGTACGGGTCGAGCTTCTGCATCGTGACCCGCAGGCCGCGCGCCTTGAGCAGCGCACCCAGGCTGGAGGCCGTCAGGCCCTTGCCGAGGGACGAAGCGACACCTCCGGTGACGAAGATGTGCTTGGTCGTCATGGCTGCGTTGTTTCGAAAAGCAGCGGGCGGCATCGCCAAAGGGGGGCTCCCGTGGTCGCGAGGTGAGGTGCGTCCGGCGATCTCTCCCGTTTCCGGGGGTGCCGAAGCTGCGGTTTCGGGGCCCCTGATTCGCACAGGCGGACTCCCGGTCCACGGGGTACCAGCCTATCAGCGACCGACGGGGTCCGCCTCCGGCCACGCCTGCCGCCGACGTCAGGGGGGTGCTGGCCATACCGTTGGTCACACCAACCGTCGCCACCCTTTTGGCCGAGCCTCATTGTTCCAAGACTTAAGGAGATCACTAGGGTGCCGACATATCCTGCTCGGATATCGCTCCACATCGCCGCCCGAGCAGTCTGGTAATCCGGTGAGACGGCAGCACCCCGCCGCGTTTCGGACCATCAGGTGCTCGCGTGGGGGACCCTAGGACCGCGCGACAGCGCAATGCAAGCGCCCTTCGGGGCGGACGTGGCCGTTCGACTGGAGATGCAACGTGTCCGGGCGCATCGAGGATTACGCACTGATCGGGGACATGCAGGCCGCCGCACTGGTCTGCCGGGACGGCTCGGTGGACTGGCTGTGTCTGCCCCGTTTCGACTCCCATGCCGTCTTCGCAGCAATTCTCGGCACCGAGGAACACGGCTTCTGGCGCATCGGGCCCGCCTACGCGCCCGGCAGCGAGCCCCCGCGCGCCGCCCGCCGCCACTACCGCGGCGACTCCCTGGTGCTGGAGTCGGAGTTCGACACCCCGCGCGGCACGGTCCGCGTCATCGACTTCATGCCGCCCCGCGAGGCGCACGCCCCGCAGCTCGTCCGCATCGTGGAAGGCGTCAGCGGACGGGTGCCGATGCGCTCGGCGCTGCGCATGCGCTTCAGCTACGGCCGCGTGGTGCCCTGGGTGCACAAGGTCGACGGCCGGACCGTCGCCGTGGCCGGCCCGGACTCGGTCTGGCTGGACACCGACGCGCAGACGTACGGCAAGGACCTGACGACGTACGCCGACTTCACCGTCGCCCCCGGTGACCGGATCGCCTTCTGCATCTCCTGGCAGCCCTCCCACAAGGAGCCCCCGGAGCAGCCGGACGCCGAGTCCGCGCTGGAGGCCACCTCCGAGTTCTGGCGCGAGTGGGTCGAGCAGTGCACGTACCACGGCCCCTACCGGGAGGCCGTCATCCGCTCGCTGATCACGCTCAAGGCCCTGACGTACGGGCCCACCGGCGGCATCGTCGCCGCGCCCACCACCTCCCTGCCGGAGGAGATCGGCGGCGTGCGGAACTGGGACTACCGCTACACCTGGCTGCGCGACGCCGCGATCACCCTCTCCTCGCTGCTGCGCACCGGCTACCGCGAGGAGGCGCGCGCCTGGCGCGAGTGGCTGCTGCGCGCGGTCGCCGGCGACCCGGAGAACCTGCAGATCATGTACGGCATCGCCGGCGAGCGCGAGCTCGGCGAGACCGAGCTGGACTGGCTGCCCGGCTACGAGAACTCCCAGCCGGTCCGGGTCGGCAACGGCGCCGCCCACCAGCTCCAGCTCGACGTGTACGGCGAGGTCACCGAGGCCCTGCACCTGGGCCACATGACGGGACTGGCCCGCAACGACTACGCCTCCCTGCTCCAGCTCAAGCTGATCCGCTACCTGGAGGCCCACTGGGACCAGCCCGACGAGGGCATCTGGGAGGTGCGCGGCCCGCGCCGGCACTTCGTGCACTCGAAGGTGATGGCGTGGGTGGCCGTGGACCGCACGATCAAGCTGATCGAGAGCGGGGACGCGGACGGCCCGCTGGAGCGCTGGCGCGAGCTGCGCGACGAGATCCACCGGGACGTGTGCGAGAAGGGCTACGACAAGGAGCGCAACACCTTCACCCAGTCCTACGGGTCGAAGGAGCTGGACGCCTCGCTGCTGCTGATCCCGCAGGTGGGCTTCCTGCCGCCCGACGACAAGCGGGTCATCGGCACGGTCGAGGCCATCCAGCGCGAGCTGTCCACTCCCGACGGGTTCATCCTGCGCTATCCGACGGCCGGTGAGGAGGCGGGCGTGGACGGCCTGGAGGGCGACGAGGGCGCCTTCCTCGCGTGCTCGTTCTGGATGGCCGACGACCTGGCGATGATCGGCCGGGTCGACGAGGCGCGCCGGCTCTTCGAGCGGCTGCTGGCCCTGCGCAACGACCTCGGGCTGCTGGCGGAGGAGTGGGATCCGCGGCTCCAGCGCCAGGTGGGCAACTTCCCGCAGGCCTTCAGCCACGTTCCGCTGATCGACACGGCCCTGCGGCTGACGGCGAGCGGCGCGTACGGCGGCTGATTAGCCTGGAGGGGTCCTACGCCCTTCCGCCGTGGAGGGTGCCTTCCCGGAAGGGGGCGCCATGGCCCTTTCGAAGGCGGGCGCGGCCCTGGCCGCGCTCCGCGAGGATCTCGCCGGTGACGTCTTCGCCCCCGGGGACGCGGGGTACGACGGGGCGCGGGTCGTCTTCAACGCCATGATCGACCGGCGTCCGGCCGTGATCGCGCAGGTGGAGGGCGAGGCGGACGTGGTCACCGCCGTGCGGTTCGCCCGGGAGCTGGACCTGCCCGTCGCCGTCCGCGGCGGCGGGCACAGCGTGTCGGGCTCGGCGCTGGGCGACGGCGCGGTCGTGGTGGACCTGCGCCGGATGCACGAGGTGACGGTCCATCCGGCGGCCAAGGCCGTACGGATCGGCGGCGGGGCCACCATGAGCCACCTGGACCGTGCCTGCCAGCCGTACGGGCTGGCCACCACCGGGGGCCGGGCCTCGACCACGGGCGTGGGCGGGTTCGTACTGGGCGGCGGCACGGGCTGGCTGGACCGCTGTTGCGGCCTGGCCGTGGACAACCTGCTGGGCGTGGACCTCGTCACCGCCGACGGGGAGACGGTCACGGCCACTGCCGAGGACCGTCCCGAGCTGTTCTGGGCCCTGCACGGCGGCGGCGGGAACTTCGGCGTCGCCACCGCGATCACGCTGCGCCTGCACGACCTGCCGGCCATGTCCATCGCGTTCCTGCTGTACCTGCCGGAGCACGGCCCGGAGGTGGTGCGGACGTACCGGGAGGTGATCGAGGGCGGCCCGGTGGAGGCGAGCGGGGCCGTGATCTACCTGAGCGGGCCGCCGGACGACGAGTTCGTACCGCCGCACCTCGTGGGACGGCTGGTGTGCGCGATGCTGCTGACCTACGCGGGCCCGCAGGAGCGGATGCGGAAGCTGGCCCAGCCGCTGCTGGCGATCCCGCACGAGGCCGAGATGGTCACCGGCATCGAGTACGCCGACCTCCAGTGCATGCTCGACGACCCGCCGGGCCTGCGGAACTACTGGTCGGCGGAGTACCTGACCGGGATCCCGGACGCGTTCGTGGACGTGTTCTGCGCCCGCGCGGAATCGATGCCGGTGCCGTCGGGCACCCAGCACCTGGTGTGGCCGCAGGGCGGCGCCATCGCGGAGGCCCCCGGCGACTACCCCATCCCGTTCCGGGACTCCACGTGGGCGGTGCACCCGTTCGCGATGTGGGAGGACGCGGCGGACGACGAGCGGGCCCGGCAGTGGGTCAAGGACGTCCGCGCCGATGTCCGGCCCTGGTCCACCGGCGCGGTGTACCTCAACTTCACCGGGGACGAGGGCCGGGACCGGGTGGTCGCGGGCCTGGGCGCGGACAACATGCGACGCCTGGGCGAGGTGAAGCGGCGCTACGACCCGGACAACGTCTTCCGCTTCAACCACAACATCAAGCCGCTGTGAGCGTCCCGTCAGGGCACGTCATGTCGGGGCGCGTCACGTCAAGGCGTCACGTCAGGGCGGCGATCACCTCCTGGGCCGCCCGCTCGCCCTCGGTGGCGCCGCCCTCCATGAAGCCCTGGAAGTCGTAGCTGGTGTGCTCGCCGCCGATGTGGATGTTGCCCTGGGCGGTGCCCTCGTACCCGGCGTAGCGGTGCAGGTAGCCGGTGGGCCAGTACGAGTAGGCGCCCAGGCTGTAGGGGTTGCGGTGCCAGGCGGACAGCTGGGCGCGCCCGTTCCAGACGGCCCCGGTGCCGGGGAAGAAGGCGTCGATCCCGCTGAGCATCCGGCCGGCGAGGGCGCGCACGTACGGGTCGGACTCGGTGGCGAAGGGGGTCGCCGGGGTGAGCGCGGCGGCCAGGCTGCCGCCGCCGTACTGCAGGAGGATGCCCCCGCTGCCGGGCTGGATCTTGGTGGTGTCCCAGGTCTGCTGGACCTCGGTGCCGGTGAAGCAGTCACCGGCGCTGACGCCGGGCCAGGGGCCGGTGCCGCGCCAGGGGCGGGCGGTGAACTGCATGTTGAGCTTGGTGCAGTGGCCCATCCGAGCGTCGCGCAGCAAGTTGCGCATGAGCGGGTCGAAGCCGGCGGCCGAGGTGTCGATGCGCTGGAGGACCGGCAGCGGCAGGCACAGGACCGTGTGGTCGGCGACGACCGTGCGGACCGCGCCGGAGTCGGTGAAGGTCAGCGTCTGGGTGCCGTCGGCGTTCGCGCGTACGGCGGTCAGCTCGCGGCCCATGACGATCGTGCCGGCGGGCAGGGCCGCGGCGACGGCGTTGGGCAGTCGGTCGTTGCCGCCGACGATGTGGTAGCGCTCGTTGGACAGGCCCCAGACGTTGAAGTGGCCCGGGTTGGTCTGGTAGCCCATCAGCAGGACCAGGGCGAGGGCGGACTGCCGGTCGGTGTCGGCCCCGTACTCGACGTTGTAGGCGACGTCGATGAACTGCCCGAGCCGGGAGGAGTGGCCGCCGGGGACGCGGGTCTCGATCCATTCGTACAGCGTCATGTCGTCGAGGGCGGTGCCGGCGGGGGTGCTGCTGTTCCAGGTGACCTCGCCCGCCTCGGACAGGTCGCGGTGCAGCGCCTGGTAGACGGCCTTGAAGTCCTCGTCGGCCTGGTGGCGGGGGTAGTAGCGGCCGTCGAACCAGAGGACCTCCTCGGCGCCCGACGGGCCCCCGCCGAGGAAGTCCTCGACCGGCAGGCCGAAGCGGCGGCACAGGGACAGGATCTTCTTGTGGCTGGTGTCGATCAGCTCCCCGCCGATCTCCGAGGTCTGCCCGTACGCCCAGTGGGAGCGCTGGGTCCACATGCGGCCGCCGACGCGGCCCGGGTGCGCTGCGCCGAGCTGGACCGGCTGTCCCGGCAGGCGGAGACGGAGCTGCGCGCCCTCGGGCCGCTGCGCCAGGAGTACGAGCGGGTCGCGCGGATGGCCGCCCTCACCGCCGGCACCTCCGCCGACAACGAACGCAAGATGCGGCTGGAGGCGTACGTGCTGGCCGCCCGCCTGGAACAGGTGGCCGCCGCCGCGACCGTACGGCTGCTGCGCATGTCCGGCGGCCGCTACACCCTGGTCCACTCCGACGCGAAGGCCGGCGGGCGCGGGCGCTCCGGGCTCGGGCTGCACGTGGTGGACGCGTGGACGGGCAGCGAGCGGGACACCGCCACCCTGTCCGGCGGCGAGACGTTCTTCGCCTCGCTCGCCCTCGCGCTGGGCCTCGCCGACGTGGTCACCGACGAGGCCGGCGGGACGCGGCTGGACACCCTCTTCATCGACGAGGGCTTCGGCAGCCTGGACGACCAGGCCCTCGACGAGGTGCTCGACGTCCTCGACTCGCTGCGGGAACGCGACCGCAGCGTCGGCATCGTCAGCCATGTCGCGGACCTGCGCACGCGGGTGCAGGCGCAGCTGGAGGTGGTCAAACAGCGCGGCGGCTCCGTCGTACGCCACCGCACCGCGGGCCTCAGGGACTGAGGGGGCGGGGCGCGGCAGCGGGACGAGTGGACAGGGCGCGCAGGCGGCCCACTTCCCGGTCCGACAGGTGATACGCCGGGGAGAGCGCCTTCCCGAGCAAGATCGTCAGCCCTAGATTGCTGCCCATGACGACGACACAGCACCCTGCCTCCGCCCCTGCTACCTCCGCCAACCCGGTCCTGCGGGTCCCGCCGGCCCCTCCCGCCGCGGCCGCCGCCTACTTCGCCGCGAGCCTCGCCTTCCACGCGGACGTGTCCGATGTCGCCGCCGCCTTCAAGGCACACCGCGAGCAGGGCGCCGAGCTGGGCTTCCAGCTGGTCGACTCGCGATCGACGCCCTCCTGGGACCAGGCCCACGTGCCCGGGGCGGTCCACCTGCCCACCGCGCTCGTCCCCGAGCAGGCCGAGAAGCTCCTGGACAAGAACGTCCCGGTGGTCACCTACTGCTGGGGCCCCGGCTGCAACGGCGGCGCCCGCTCCGCCCTGGCCCTCGCCGAGCTGGGCTTCCAGGTCAAGGAGATGCTCGGCGGCATCGAGTACTGGATCCGGGAGGGCTTCGAGGTCGAGACCTGGCAGGGCCCGGCCCGGCGGACCGAGGCGGACCCGCTGACCGCGCCCACCGACTCGGACGACTGCGGCTGCTGAGGGTCCGGCGGGGCCGCTGGGGCCGCTGGGGTTGCGTCGGGAGCGGGCCGGCGCGGCCCGCGCCCCTACGGGTTCGGCGGGGCGCTGGGGACGCGGCCGGGCCGCTCGCCCCGCGGGGGGAGGCGAGCGGCCCGGCCGGGCGTCCGCGGCGCCGGCGTCAGAGCTTGGACAGCTCGTCCACCAGGTCGTCCAGGCCCAGCGAGCCCTGCGACAGCGCGGCCATGTGCCAGGCCTTCAGGTCGAAGGAATCGCCGTGCGCCGCACGGGCATTGTCCCGGCCCTGCAGCCAGGCGCGCTCGCCCAGCTTGTAGCCGATGGCCTGGCCGGGCATCGACAGGTATCGGGTCAGCTCGCTCTCGACGAAGTCCGCCGGCCGGCCGCTGTGCAGGCCGAAGAACTCCTGCGCCAGCTCCGGCGTCCAGCGCTCACCCGGGTGGAAGGGGGAGTCCGCCGGAATCTCCAGCTCCAGGTGCATGCCGATGTCCACGATCACCCGGGCGGCCCGCATCATCTGGCAGTCCAGGTAGCCAAGCCGCCGCTCGGCGTCCTTGAGGTAGCCCAGCTCGTCCATGAGCCGCTCCGCGTACAGCGCCCAGCCCTCGACGTTGGCGCTGACCATGCCGACCGTGGCCTGGTAGCGGGAGAGCTGGTCGGCCACGTGCGTCCACTGCGCGAGCTGGAGGTGGTGGCCCGGCACGCCCTCGTGGTACCAGGTGGAGACCAGGTCGTAGACCGGGAAACGGGTCTGGCCCATCGTCGGCAGCCAGGTGCGCCCCGGGCGGGAGAAGTCCTCGGACGGACTGGTGTAGTACGGGGCCGCAGCGCCTCCCGGCGGGGCGATCATGGACTCCACCTTCCGCACCCGCTCGGCGAGTTCGAAGTGGGTGCCGTCGAGGTTCTCGATGGCCTCGTCCATGATCCCCTGGAGCCACGCGCGGACCTCGTCCACGCCCTCGATGTGGGTGCCCTGCTCGTCCAGGTGCGCCAGCACCTCCCAGGGTCCCGCCCCGGGCAGGATCCTGCCGGCCTCGGTCTTCATCTCGGCGAGCAGACGGTGGTACTCCGACCAGCCGTAGGCGTACGCCTCGTCCAGGTCCAGGTCGGTGCCGTTGAAGAACCGCGCCCAGCGGGCGTACCGCTCCCGGCCGACGGTCTCCGGCTGCCCGGCCACGGCCGGGGCGTACACGTCCCGGACCCAGTCGCGCAGCTCGGCGGTGGCGGCGGTGGCACCGGCCGCGGCCTCGGTGAGCTCGGCCTTCAGCGCCTCGGGGCCCTGCTCCCCGTACCCGGTGAAGAAGCCGGGCTCCTCGTCGTCCTCGCCCGCCCAGGAGGTCAGCTGGCCGATGAAGGTCGCGGTCGCGCGCGGTCCCGCGTACAGACCGCGGTCCAGACCCAGCTGGAGGCACGCGCGGTACCCGGCGAAGGCGGCCGGGACCGCGCGCAGCCGCTCGGCGAGGACGGCCCAGTCCTCGTCCGTCTCGGTCGGTGTGATCGAGAACGCCTCGCGCACGCTGTGCGCGGGGGAGTGGATGTTGCTGACGGCGCGCAGGTGCTCGTCGGCGTCGTGCACGGCGAGTTCGGCGGTCAGCCGTTCCCGCAGCAGCCGGGCGCAGCGCCGCTCGGCGTCGGAGTCCGCACCGGGCAGTTGCTCGGCCGCGTCGAGCCGGGCGAGGGTGGTGCGGGCGAGCTCCGCGACGGTGTGGACACCGGCCGGCGAGAAGTCCGGGAGCTTGCTGTGGCTGGACGAGACACCGAGGTAGGTGCCCATGATCGGGTCGAGCGCGACCAGTTCGTCGACGTAGGCATCGGCGACCTGGCGCGGCAGGCTGCTGCTGTGCGGGGTGTCTGACATGCGGGACATCTTCGTACGCGGAACCCGCCCGCGTCACCACCGTTCGCTCTCAGCCGCCTGACGGACCGTTTCGGCGCGGCTCGCCGGAGGGGACGCCGGGCCCCGCGTGGGGCCGCGTGCGGGGCAGCTCGTACGCCGGCCGGGAGCGGACCGGGCTCGCGTCGAGCCGGGCCGTGATCACCAGCGTGCCTTCCTCGATCAGGTAGTCGAGGGGCAGGCCGAGGCCGCGCATGGCGGCGACCATGCCGGTGTTCGCGGCCCGCGTGACGGCGTAGACGCTGTCGCAGCCCGCCTCGACGGCCAACGCGACCAGCCGGCGCAGCAGCTCCGAGCCGATGCCGCGGCGCTGCCACTCGTCCTCGATGAGCAGCGCGACCTCGGTCTCGTCCCCGTCCCACAGCAGGTGGCCCAGGGCGACGAGCTTGCCGGAGGCGGTGGTGGCGGCCAGCGTACGGCCGAAACGCGGGCTGAGCAGGTGGCCGAGGTAGCGGTCGGCGTCGGCGACCGGACCGTGGTAGCGCAGGCCCAGGGTGCGCGCCGAGCAGCGGTCGTGCATCGCTCGGGCGGCGGCCAGGTCGGCGGAGTCCGCGCGGCGCACGGTGATCTCGTTGCCCTCGGGCAGGGTGAGCACGTCCTGGCTGCGCGGAACGCGCGGACCGAGCCGGGCGTCCAGCTCCACCAGCGCGCGGGCCCGGGCGAACTCGGTCGGCGTGAAGGGCAGGTGGGGCCGCTCGACGGTGATCGCGCCGCCCGAGGGGTCGCGCAGCTTCATCACCGTAGCCTCCAGCACGCCCTCGACGGGGGCGTCGGCGTGGCGGTTGGGGCGGCCGGTGAGGGTGGTCGCGGGCAGCGAGTGGATGGTGCACCGGCCGAGCAGCTGGCGCAGCGCGAGCGGGAGTTCGGCCGCGTCCAGGGCGGTGCGGGTGGCCAGGCCCAGGACCCGGGTGGGGGTGTCCACCAGGTCGTGGGCGTCGGCGCGCTCGATCCAGGTGCTGTGCCCGCCGGCCCGGGCGACCGCGCGGGTCAGGTCGGCCGACGGCAGCGCCTGCGGGGCGCGTACCAGGAACTCGTCGACCGTGCCGCCCTCGGCGAGCGGGTGGGTCTGGAGGGTCAGGATGTCCACGCCGTGCTCGGCGAGGGCCACGCACAGGGCGGCCAGGCTGCCCGGTTCGTCCCGTACGGTCGTCCGCAGCCGCCACAGGGCCGTGGCCCCGGGCGCCGCGGGAGCGGCCGGACGGGACGAACCGGCGGTGGACGGGGCCGCCACCGCGGCCGGCGGCGGCGCATGGCTGTGCCGGCGCGCCCACCAGGTGTGGAACGCGGCGGTGACCAGGAGCGCGACGGCCGAGGCGACGAGCAGGACGGGGCCGCGCGGGCCGTGCACGACGAGGTTGGCGATGCCGTCGGCCACCGCGACGGCGCAGAACAGGGCGGCGAGCTCGACGACGTCGCGGCGCCAGTGGTGGTGGCGGTGCTGGTTGCGGTGGGTGGTGCGGGCGGGGGTCTCCGGGGAGGCGGAGTCACGGTGAGTCATGCACACCACTGTGGCCAAGGGGTGTTGCGTGATCACGAATGACGTGTGACCGCCTGGTTAAGGATCCATCTGGTCGATTTCACCCGGTTTACGGCGGGGGGGCGGGGTCCGTCGGCACCACCGGTCCCGGTCTCTGTACGCCCCCGCACGTCCGTGCACGTCCCTGGGTGTCCGGCCGCTGGGCTTCGGTCGCTGCCGGGTCCTGTCGGGTGCTGTCGGGCCGATGTCCGGTCACTGCCTGTCGGGCCGATGTCCGGTCACTGTCCGACGCGTCCCGGCTGGAGGGTCTGGGTGAAGAGTACGCCGCCTCCCTCGCGGCGCAACCGGACGGTGAGCTCGCCGCTGTCGCCGTCGATGTCCACCTCGCCGTAGTACGGGGGGTTCTCCGCCGGGGACATGTTGGCGACCGGCGCCGACTGGACGTACACCGTCTGCGGCCCGAAGGTGGCGTCGAGCCGGCCGTGCGGGAAGCCGCCGGCGTTGATCGGTCCGGACACGAACTCCCAGAAGGGCTCGAAGTCGCCGAACGCGGCGCGCTCGGGGGCGTAGTGGTTGGCCGCCGTGTAGTGGACGTCCGCGGTGAGCCAGACGGTGCCGGTGATCCGCCGGTGCTTGACGTACCGCAGGAGGTCGGCGATCTGCAGCTCGCGGCCGAGCGGGGCGCCGGGGTCGCCCTGGGCCACGGCCTCGAAGTTCACGGAGCCGTCGGGGATCACGATGCCGAGCGGCATGTCGGCCGCGATCACCTTCCACGTCGCACGGGAGCGGGCCAGCTCGCGCTTGAGCCAGCCCAGCTGCTCGTCGCCCAGGATGCCGACCGGGTCGTCGCTCTGGCGGCCGGGGGAGTTGGCGTTGCGGTGCGTGCGCATGTCCAGCACGAAGACGTCCAGGAGCGGCCCGTGGTGCGCCACGCGGTACATCCGGCCCTCGGTGCGGCCGCCGCGCAGGTCCGTGACCGGGAAGTACTCGGAGAAGGCCTGCCGGGCGCGCGCGGCGAGGACGTCGGCCTCCTTGACGGTGTAGCGGGGGTCGTCGAGGAGCTGGCCGGGGTACCAGTTGTTGCGCACCTCGTGGTCGTCCCACTGGGCGATCACGGGGACCTGGGCGTTGAAGGCCCGCAGGTTCGCGTCGAGCAGGTTGTAGCGGAAGTTGCCGCGGAACTCGGCCAGGGTCTCGGCGACCTTGGCCTTCTCCTCGGTGGTGATGTTGCGCCACACGCTGCCGTCGGGGCGGGGGACGGCGGCCTGGACGGGGCCGTCGGCGTAGACGGTGTCCCCGCTGAAGAGGAAGAAGTCGGGGTCGCGGCGCCGCATCTCCTCGAAGACGCGGTAGCCGCCGCGGTCGGGGTTGATGCCCCAGCCCTGGCCGGCCAGGTCGCCCGACCAGTGGAAGCGGATGCCGGTGCGACGGCCCGCGGGGACGGTGCGGAAGGAGCCGCACACGGGCTCACCGGTGCGGCGCGGGTCGTCCGGGTCGGCGAGCACCACGCGGTAATGGATCTGCCGGCCGGGCGGCAGGGCGTGCAGCGTGGTGGTGCCGGTGAAGTCGGTGGCCGGGCCGAGCAGCGGGCCGGGGTGCCGGCGCACGGCGTAGCGGAACGTTTCGCTGGGGGACGTCTCGACGTACATCCGGGCGGGCCGGTCGGCCCGCGTCCACACGGTGGCCGAGTGCGCGGTGACCTCGCCGGACTGTACGCCCCACGGTGCGGCCGGGCGGCCGGAGCGGGCGAAGGCCGGGGCGGGCAGCGCGGTGGGCACGGCGAGGGCGGCGGACACGACGAGGGAGCCGCGCAGCAGGGACCGGCGGTCGGGGCGGTCGAGGGGCATGGGAGGGCCTCCAGGGACGGGTCGGACCAGTGTGCCGAGGGCACACCGGTCCTCTGCGTCCGCCGCGCGAACCGCTGGTGAACAGCCGTCAGACAGTCGTGCGGGGGGTGGTGCGCGACGCCGTCCGGGGCGTGGTGCGGCCTTCCGCGGGGGCTTGCGCACCGGCTTCCGTACGGGCGGCCGCGGGGGCTTCCGCGCCGGCTTCCGTGCGGGCGACCGCCGGGGCTTCCTCGCCGGCTTCCGTACGGGCGGCCCCGGGGGTGGCGGCCGCCTCCGTGAGGTGTGCCGCCCCGGCCGTGTCGCGGATGACGCGGGCGACGAGGGCGGGGTCGTCGTTCATCGGGACGTGGCCGCAGCCGGGCAGCCGGACGAGGCGGGCGCCGGGCACGGTGCGCTTGGCCCGGACGCCCTGGCGGGGCAGCAGCAGCCGGTCGCGGGAGCCCCAGGCGATGGTCACCGGCAGCCCGGGCACGTCGGCGGTGAACCGTACGGAGGTGCCCGCGGCGAGGGTCTGCGCGAAGCCGGCGGCCTCGCGCAGGGCGAGGGTCTCGGCGACCACGGCCTCGGGCGCGCGGCGGCCAGGACGGGCGTAGAT
>NZ_WTFF01000132.1 GCF_019400985.1 Streptomyces bambusae | reverse complement strand
AAAACCAGCTCCTCAGGCCGGCCCCGTCGGCCCCGTCGGCCCCGCCGGCTTCGGCGGCTTCGGCGTGCCGTGCGCCGTCCCCGGCGCCCCCGGGGTGACCGGCGTCCCCGCCGTGGCCGAGCAGCCCGGCCGCCTGCGTGCGTTCCACGACGTCCAGGGTCCGTCGCATGACCGCGCGGGCGCGGTCCAGGCGGCCCGTCGAGACGTAGGTCAGGCCGCAGCAGACCGGGCCCGCCGGGAGGGTGGTGGGCAGGCCGGCTGCGTCCAGGACGCGGAGGGCGGCGCGGCCGATCTCGGGGGCGAGGTATTCCGTGAAGGTGTCCGGCCAGAGGAGGAGGGTGGGTACGGGGCCCTGCGGGCGGCTCCTCTCCCCGCCCCGCCCCTTCCCGGAACCGGGGCTCCGCCCCAGACCCCGCGCCTCAATCGCCGGCGGGGCTGGATGGGCGCCCCGCCCCTTCCCGGAACTGGGGCTCCGCCCCAGACCCCGCGCCTCAAACTCCCCCAGACTCCGTCCGGGGGTGCCCCCAGGCGGGGCTGGATGGTGCGCGGCTGTGTCCCCGTCCCCGGCAGGCGTGGCGCCGCCGAGACCCCGTTCGCCGGGCCCGCCGTGCCGGGCGTGCGGCCCAGGCCCACCCGAAAGCCCGGTCAGGGCGTCGCCCCGTTTTGCCGCCCACCACCGGGTGAACGGCACCCGGGCCGGGCGTGGGAGTTCGCGCTGCGGTGTGGTGCCCGCCAGGCGGGTTGCGCCGGGGAGGCGGGACAGGGTGCCCAGCAGGGGGGCCGCCCGGAGTGCGGCGGCCGTGCGGAGGAGGGTCGGCAGGCCGCCCATCGTGTAGTGGGCGAGGGGCCGCAGCCGGCCCGCCCAGTGCCGGTGCAGGAACTCCGCCTTGTACGCGGCCATGTCCACCCCGACCGGGCAGTCGCTGCGGCAGCCCTTGCAGGCCAGGCACAGGTCCAGTGCCTCCGCGACCTCCGCCGAGCGCCAGCCGTCCGTGACGACCTCTCCGGCGAGCATCTCGTGCAGCAGCCGGGCCCGGCCCCGCGTGGAGTGCTGTTCCTCGCGGGTGGCCCGGTACGACGGGCACATCACCCCCGGCCCCGGCTCGGTGGTGCGGCACTTGGCCACGCCCACGCAGCGCGCCACCTCCCGGGCGAGCGGCTGCGCCAGGGGCAGCACGGCGAACCGCAGGTTCTCGTCCAGCCGGGCCGGCCGGGCCAGGATCCCCGGGTTCATGCCGCCGGCCGGGTCCCACACGTCCTTGTACGCGCCGAACAGCCGGACCACGTCGGCGCCGTACATCCGCGGCAGCAGCTCGGCCCGGGCCTGGCCGTCGCCGTGCTCGCCCGACAGGGAGCCGCCGTGGGCGACGACGAGGCCGGCGAGCTCCTCCGAGAAGGTGCGGAAGCGCGCCACCCCGGCCGGCGTGGCGAGGTCGAAGTCGATGCGTACGTGCACGCAGCCCTCGCCGAAGTGCCCGAACGGGGTCCCGTGCAGCCCGTGCGCCGCCAGCAGGGCCCGGAACTCGCGCAGGTACGCGCCGAGCCGGGCCGGCGGGACCGCGCAGTCCTCCCACCCGGGCCACGCGTCGCCGCCGCCGGGGGTCCGGGTCGCGGTCCCGGCGGCGTCCTCGCGGATGCGCCACAGGGCCCGCTGCCGGGCCGGGTCGGTGACCACGGCCGCGTCCAGCGCGTCGGCGGAGCGGGCGAGGGCCCGGGCGCCGTCCCGGTCCGGCATCTCCACGAACAGCCAGGCGCCGCCGCGTGGCAGGGCGGCCGCCGCACCGGCCGCGCCCCGTACGAGGTCGGCCGCCATCCCCTCGACGGTCAGCGGCCCGTGCGCCACGATCCCGGCCGCCGCGTCGGCCGCCGCGCTCTCGTCGGCGTACCCGAGGACCACCAGAGCCGGTTCCCGGGGCAGTTCGACGAGCCGGACCACCGCCTCGGTCAGCACGCCCAGGGTCCCCTCGCTCCCGCAGAAGGCGCGGGCCAGGTCCGTACCGCGTTCCGGGAGCAGCGCGTCGAGGGCGTAGCCGGAGATCCGGCGCGTCAGGCCGGGGGCGGCGGCCGGCATGCCGGTGCGCAGCACTGCCAGGTTCGCGGTGACCAGGCCGGACAGGCCCGCCGGGGCGCCGGCCCAGCCGCGGCCGATCCGGTGCCGGCCGCCGCCGTACGTCAGTACGTCGAGTTCGCGCACGTTGTCGGCGGTGGTGCCCCAGGCGACCGAGTGGGCCCCGCAGGCGTTGTTGCCGATCATCCCGCCGAGGGTGCAGCGCGCGTGGGTGGAGGGATCGGGGCCGAAGGTGAGCCCGTACGGGCGGGCGGCGGCCCGCAGGGTGTCCAGGACCAGGCCGGGCTGGACGACGGCGGTGCGTGCGGCGGGGTCGAGGGCGAGCAGGGCGGTCATGTGCCGGGTCAGGTCGAGGACCACGCCCGTGCCGGTGGCCTGCCCGGCGATCGAGGTGCCGCCGCCGCGCGGCACGACCGGCACCCCGGCCTCACGGCACACGCGCAGCACCTCCGCCACGTCCTGCGCGTCGCGCGGCGCGACCACGCCCAGCGGGACACGCCGGTAGTTGGAGGCGTCCATCGTGGTCAGGGCCCGGGCGGCCGCGCCGAAGTCCACGTCGCCCCGTACCGCGGCCCGCAGGGCCCGTTCGAGGTCGACGGCGAGATCGGGGTCGGCGGCGGGGGTGGGGCCGGGGACGGGATGACTCGCGGGGTCGGTCATCGCGCCATAGTGCCCGGCGGACACCCGGCGGACACCCGGCGGACCGGCGGCATCGGCGTGTCGGGGCCGCGGTCCGGACCGTACCGTCCGACCCGCCGTCCGACCCGCCGCCCGGCCCGTCGCCCGGCCCGCCGTCCGACCCGCCGTCTCATCGGGTGGACGCCGCGCCGGAGCCGCTCGCGCGACCCGATACCCTCCGTCCGTGGCTGAGATCCAGATTCCCGCTGACATCAAGCCCGCCGACGGACGCTTCGGCGCGGGCCCCTCCAAGGTGCGGACAGAGGCGCTGGACGCGCTGGCCGCCACCGGTACCTCCCTGCTCGGAACCTCCCACCGCCAGGCCCCGGTCAAGAACCTGGTCGGCTCGGTGCGCCAGGGCATCCGGGACCTGTTCTCGCTGCCCGAGGGCTACGAGGTGATCCTGGGCAACGGCGGCTCCACCGCGTTCTGGGACATCGCGACCCACGGGCTCATCGAACAGAAGTCGCAGCACCTCACGTTCGGGGAGTTCTCGTCCAAGTTCGCCAAGGCCGCCAAGCTCGCTCCGTGGCTGGACGAGCCGACCGTGATCTCCTCCGAGCCGGGCACCCACCCGGAGGCGCGGGCCGAGGCGGGCGTGGACGTGTACGCGTTCACCCACAACGAGACCTCGACCGGTGTCGCCGCGCCCCTCAAGCGGGTGACGGGCGCCGACGAGGGCGCGCTGGTGCTGGTGGACGCCACCTCGGGCGCCGGCGGCCTGCCGGTGGACATCACCGAGACGGACGTCTACTACTTCGCCCCGCAGAAGTCCTTCGCCTCGGACGGCGGTCTGTGGCTGGCCGCGTTCTCCCCGGCCGCCCTGGAGCGCGCCCAGCGCGTCCACGCGTCCGGCCGGCACGTCCCGGAGTTCTTCTCGCTGCCGACGGCGATCGACAACTCGCTGAAGAACCAGACGTACAACACCCCGGCGCTGGCGACCCTCTTCCTGCTGAACCAGCAGCTGGAGTGGATCAACGGCCAGGGCGGTCTGGACTGGGCCACCTCCCGTACGGCGGCCTCCGCGCGCGCCCTGTACGGCTGGGCCGAGGCGTCGAAGCACGCCACGCCGTTCGTCACGGACCCGGCCAAGCGGTCGGCGGTCATCGGCACGATCGACTTCTCGGACGACATCGACGCGGCGGCGATCGCCAAGGCGCTGCGCGCCAACGGCATCGTGGACACCGAGCCGTACCGCAAGCTGGGCCGCAACCAGCTGCGCATCGCGATGTTCCCGGCGATCGACCCGGCGGACGTCGAGGCCCTGACGGCCTGCGTCGACTACGTGATCGAGCAGCTCTGACGGCCGGCTGAGCGCTTCCCCCGGACCCCCGGTGACAACACCTCGTCACCGGGGGTCCGGTGCGTCCGCGTCCGTGTCCGCGTCCGTGTCCGCGTATGTGTACGTGTCCGCGTATGTGTACGTGTACGCGTCTACGTCCGGCACCGGGAGCATCGGGAGCATCGGGAGTACCGGGAGCACCAGGACTCCAACGCGGTGGTTGTTCGCCCGCCCACCGGCAAGGCGCAGGGCCGCCGCCCGCGCACGGGCCGGCCGGGCGCGCACGATACCTTCGGGGTCCCAGCACAGAGGAGGCAGCGGCGTGAGCGTGCGAGTGACGGCGGCCCAGGGTGGCGCGGATCCCTTCGGGACGGCCCGGCTGCGACGCGGAGTGCTCGACGCCTGGGGCGCCGGACCCGCCCGGTTCCGCGAGGACGCCAACGCCGAGGAGGACCTGGCGCTCGGCGGCTACCGGGACCGGCTGGTGGTGGAGCTGGCGCAGAACGCCGCCGACGCGGCCGCCCGGGCGGGCGTGCCCGGCCGGCTCCGGCTGACCCTGTACCCCGGTGAGGGCGACCACGGCCGCGCCGTGCTCGCCGCCGCCAACACCGGTGCTCCGCTGGACGCGACCGGCGTGGAGTCGCTGAGCACCCTGCGGGCCTCCGCCAAGCGGGAGCCTGGCCAGGAGAGCGTCGGCCGGTTCGGGGTCGGCTTCGCGGCCGTCCTCGCCGTCACGGACGAGCCGGCCGTGCTGGGCCGGCACGGCGGCGTGCGCTGGTCGCTGGCCGAGGCGCGCGAGCTGGCGGCCGGGGCCGCCCACGGCAGCCCGGGCCTGGGCGACGAACTGCGCCGCCGCGACGGCCACGTACCGCTGCTGCGCCTGCCGCTGCCCGCCGAGGGCAGCGCTCCCGAGGGCTACGACACCGTGGTCGTCCTCCCGCTGCGCGACACGGCCGCCGAGGACCTGGCCGAGCGGCTGCTGGCCGGCATCGACGACGCCCTGCTGCTGACCCTGCCGGGGCTCGCCGAGATCGTCGTGGAGACCGCCGCCGGGGTGCGGACGCTGACCCGGCGCACGGACGGGCCGTTCACCGTCGTCGACGACAGCACCGGAGAGGTGCGCCACTGGCGCACCGTCCGCCACAGCGGCACCATCGAGCGGGCCCTGCTGGCCGACCGGCCCGTCGAGGAGCGGCTGCGGCCGACCTGGACCGTGTCGTGGGCGGTCCCGGTCGACGCACAGGGTGCGCCGGTACGGCCGGACACCGCGCCCGTGGTGCACGCGCCGACCCCGACGGACGAGCCGCTGGGCATCCCCGCGCTGTTCATCGCCACCCTGCCGCTGGACACCGCCCGCCGGCACCCGGCGCCCGGCCCGCTGACGGACTTCCTGGTCGAGCGCGCGGCCGACGCGTACGCCGAACTCCTCGCCGGCTGGCGGCCGGTGACCACGGACCTGGTGGACCTGGTCCCCGGCCCGCTCGGCAAGGGCCAGCTGGACGGCGCCTTGCGCGCCGCGATCCTGCGCCGGCTGCCCCGTACCGGCTTCCTGGCGCCCGCCGCGCCGTCCGAGGAGCTCACCGCGCTGCGGCCCTTCGAGGCCGAGGTGGTCGAGGGCGCCGGGGCGGACACCGTACGGGTGCTGGCCGAGGTGCTGCCCACCCTGCTCCCGGCCGGCCTGGAGCGGCGCGCCGAGCTGCGCACGCTCGGCGTCGGCCGGCTGCCGCTGGGCGACGCCATCGAGCGGATCGCGGGCATCGACCGCTCCCCGCAGTGGTGGTGGCGGCTCTACGACAGCCTGGCCGGGGTCGATCCGGACCGGCTGTCCGGGCTCCCGGTGCCGCTGGCCCCCGAGGACCACCCGGAGGCCGGGGGCGCGCCCGCGGCCGGCCGGGCCGCGATCGGCCCCCGGCACATCCTGCTGCCCGGCCCGGACACCCCGGCGGGCCTGACCCGGCTCGGGCTGAAGGTGGCCCATCCGGACGCGGTGCACCCGCTGCTGGAGAAGCTCGGCGCGGTCCCGGCGAGCCCGCGGGCGGTGCTGAACACCCCGCAGGTACGGGCCGCGGTGGCCGCCTCGATGGACGCCGGGGAGATCTGGGACGAGGACGCCCTGGACCCGGAGGAGCTCGCCGAGGTGGTCCTGGGCCTGGTCCGGGACGCCGAACTGGAGCCCGGCGACGAGCCGTGGCTGGCCGCGCTCGCCCTGCCCGACGAGGAGGGCGAGCTCGCCCCGGCCGGGGAACTGGTGCTGCCCGGCAGCCCCTTCGCGGCCGTGATCCGCGAGGACGAGCTGCCGCTGTGCGACGCGGAGCTGGTCGAGCGCTGGGGCGCCGGCCCGCTCACCGCGGCCGGCGTGCTGGCCGGCTTCCAGCTGGTGCGCGCCACCGACGTGGTCCTCGACCCGGACGAACTGGAGCCGCGCGAGGGCGATTTCGCCGAGCCCGACGACGTCGGCCTGCTGGACGCGGTGGACGTGTGGTGCGAGGACCTGCTCGACCAGCTCCCCGAGACCCCGGTGCCGCCGGTCGCGACCGAGCTGGTCGCCGTACGCGACCTGGACCTGGTGGACGACGACCGCTGGCCGCAGGCCCTGGCGATGCTCGCCCAGCCGCCGCTGCGGGACGCGCTGACCCAGCCGGTCCGGGTCCTGCTGCCGGACGGCACCACGCAGACCGTCCGCCCGTACACCGCCTGGTGGCTGCGCGACCACCCGGTCCTGGACGGGCGCCGCCCGGCCGGCCTGCGCGCGGCCGGGGGCGACTCGCTGCTCGAAGGCCTCTACACCTCCGCCGACGCCACTGGCTTCGAGGACGAGCAGGTGCTGCGGGCCCTGGGCGTACGCACCTCCGTGGCGGCCCTGCTCGACGAGCCGGGCGGCGCGGCCGAGCTGCTGGGCCGGCTGGCCGACCCGGACCGCGAGGTGACCGGCCGCCAGCTGCACGCCCTGTACGGGGCGCTGGCCGACCTGGACCCCGAGCAGGTCACGCTGCCCGACGAGCTGCGCGCGGTGGTGGACGGCGAGGTGGTGGTCGTGGACGCGGCGGACGCGGTGGTCGCGGACGCCCCCGACCTGCTGCCGCTGACGGCCGGCCTGCCGCTCCTGCCGGTCGCCCCGGTCCGGGCGGCGGACCTCGCCGACCTGCTCCAGGTGCGGCGCCTGTCGGAGACGGTGCCGGCGGAGGTGACCACGCCCGGCGAGGAGCACGAGGTCCCGGAGGCGGTCCGCGTCCTGCTGGGTCCGGCGACCCCGGCGACGTACGTGGAGCACGAGGAGCTGGTCGCGGGCGGCGTCGAACTCGACTGGCGCCGCACCCCCGACGGCACGCTCCACGCGGCAACCCTGGAAGGCGTCGCGGCGGGCCTGGCCTGGTCGGCGGGCCAGTGGCCGCGCCGCTTCGAGGTGGCCGCCCTCCTGGAGGACCCGTCCCGCACGACAGAACTGGCCCGCGACCGCTGGTTCGACTAGTTCGACTAGGGCCTTTCCGGCGGATCAAGGTCGGACGAGCCCGGTGCCGCATCAGGCCGGCACCACAGGTTGCCCGAGGCGGCGGCAGGTCCTGCGGCGTCCGTACGGGCGCCGCAGGACGGCGGCCCCGTACGGCCGCTCGACACGCCCACGGGCAGGCGACACGCGCGCCGCGTCCGACGTGAGCGGGCGGCCGAAGCGGCAGTATCCGGGCGCAGGCGGGAAAGCCCGCGCCGAGTGGAGGAGGGGCCCATGCCGTCGGCTGCCGTGAACGGGACGGACATCTACTACGAGCTGCGCGGCACCGGCCCGTCGGTGCTGCTCATCGCCGGAGCGGGCGGCGATGCCGGCAGCTTCGACCGGGTCGCGGGCCTGCTCGCCGACGAGTTCACCGTGCTCACTTACGACCGGCGGGGCAATTCGCGCAGTCCGCGTCCCGCCGGGTGGCAGACGACCTCGGTGGCCGAGCAGGCGGACGACGCGGCCGCCCTGCTCACCGCGCTCGGGCTCGCTCCCGCCGCCGTGTACGGCAACAGCTACGGGGCCGTCATCGCCCTGGACCTGCTCGTCCGCCACCCCGCCGTCGTCCGTTGCGGGGTACTGAACGACCCCCCGCTGATGTCCGTGGTGAAGAACGCGAGCGAGGCGGAGGCCCCCGTGAGGGCAGTCGTCGAAGCGGGCATGGCGGCCGGAGGTCCTGAGGCGGCAGTCGAACACTTCATGCGGTTCGCCTCCGGCGACGTCAGCTGGGAGCAGCTGGATCCGGGGCTGCGCCGGAGGATGCTGGGCAACGGCGAGACGCTCTTCGGGGTCGAGATGGGGAAGTTCGAGCCGTACCGCCCGGACGATGCGGCGCTCTCCGGCATCACCGCACCCGCCCGGGCCCTGGTCGGCCAGGACTCACCGGACGTCTTCCACGAGGTCGCCACCTGGCTCGCCGCCCGCCTCGGGACCGAGGTGCTGCGGACCCCGGGCACGCACACACCGCAGCTCGACCACCCTGAGGAACTCGTTCGCACCATCAGGCCGTTCCTGGCCGCCTGAGCCACTGCGACGCACGCTATGCCGGGAAGCGCCGGTCCACCCAGCGGAAGAGGATCTCGATCAGGGCCGCCGCCGCGGCGGCGATGCCCACCGCGGCCCAGGGCATCGTCGTGCCCACCAGTTCGAGTTCGAAGAAGTTCTGGAAGGCCGGGACGACCAGGACCACCAGGAAGGCCAGGCCCATCGCGGCGACCAGGGCCAGGCGCCACCACGTGTAGGGGCGGGCGATGATCGCCAGGACCCACATCGAGGTCAGGAACAGGGTCAGGGTCGCCGCGCTGGTCTCGGCCTGGAGGGCGCCCTCGCCCGAGTAGTGGGAGCGGGCGATCAGGTACGTCGTGAAGGTCGCCACGGCGGCGACCGCCCCGCCCGGGATCGCGTACCGCATGACCCGCTTCACGAAGTGCGGCCTGGCCCGCTCCTTGTTCGGCGCGAGGGCCAGGAAGAAGGCCGGAACGCCGATCGTGAGGGTGGAGAGCAGGGTCAGGTGGCGGGGCAGGAAGGGGTACTCGACCTGGGAGACCACCACCAGGACGGCGAGCAGGACGGAGTAGACCGTCTTGGTCAGGAACAGGGTGGCGACCCGGGTGATGTTGCCGATGACCCGGCGGCCCTCGGCGACCACCGAGGGCAGGGTCGCGAAGCTGTTGTTGAGCAGGACGATCTGGGCGACCGCGCGGGTCGCCTCCGAGCCCGAGCCCATCGAGACGCCGATGTCGGCGTCCTTCAGGGCGAGCACGTCGTTGACGCCGTCGCCGGTCATCGCGACCGTGTGGCCCCGGGACTGCAGGGCCCCGACCATGTCCCGCTTCTGCTGCGGGGTGACCCGGCCGAAGACGGCGTTGCGGTCGAGCTCCTCGGCCATCGCGGACCGCTCGGCGGGCAGGCGGCGGGCGTCGACGGTGTTCTCGGCGCCCGGCAGGCCCAGCTTGCCGGCCACGGCCGACACCGAGACCGCGTTGTCGCCGGAGATGACCTTGGCGTGGACGTCCTGCTCGTCGAAGTAGCGCAGGGTGTCGGCCGCGTCGGGCCGCAGCCGCTGCTCCAGGACGACCAGGGCGGTGGGACGGGCCCCGGTGGCAACGGCGGCGTCGTCCAGTTCGCGCACCGCCCGGGCCAGGAGGAGGACGCGCAGGCCCTGCTCGTTGAGCCCGTCGACCTCCGCCAGGGCCGGGTCGCCGGCCGGCAGCAGGACGTCGGGGGCGCCCAATAGCCAGACGGAGTTCTCGCCGTCGCCCTCGCTGAAGCTGGCCCCGCTGTACTTGCGGGCGGAGGAAAAGGGCAGCGACTCGGTGCAGCGCCACTCCTCGCTGTCGGGGTAGGCCTCGATGATCGCCTGGAGGCTGGCGTTGGGGCGGGGGTCGGACTCGCCGAGCGCGCCGAGCACCTTCTTCACGTGGACCGGGTCGGCGCCGCCCAGCGGGCGCAGCTCGGTCACGTCCATGCCGCCCTCGGTGAGGGTGCCGGTCTTGTCGAGGCAGACGACGTCGACGCGGGCCAGGCCCTCGATCGCGGGCAGCTCCTGCACCAGGCACTGCTTGCGGCCGAGCCGGATGACGCCGACGGCGAAGGCGACGGAGGTCAGCAGCACCAGGCCCTCGGGGATCATCGGGACGATGCCGCCGACGGTGCGGGCGATGGAGTCCTTGAGGTCGTTGTCCTTGACGACCAGCTGGCTGATGATCAGGCCGATGCTCGTCGGGATCATCATCCACGTGACGTACTTGAGGATCGTGGAGATGCCGGAGCGCAGCTCGGAGTGGACCAGGGTGAAGCGGCTGGCCTCCTCCGCGAGCTGGGCGGCGTAGGCCTCGCGGCCGACCTTGGTGGCGGTGAAGGCGCCGCCGCCGGCGACCACGAAGGAACCGGACATGACCTGGTCGCCGGGCTTCTTCAGGACCGGGTCGGCCTCGCCGGTCAGCAGCGACTCGTCGATCTCCAGGCTGTCGGCCTCGCCTACGACGCCGTCGACGACGACCTTGTCGCCGGGTCCGAGTTCGACGACGTCGTCCAGGACGATCTCGGAGGTGGAGATCCCGGCGGTGCGGCCGTCGCGCCGGACGCTCGGCCTGGCCTCGCCGATGACGGCGAGCCCGTCGAGGGTCTTCTTGGCGCGCAGCTCCTGGATGATGCCGATGCCGGTGTTGGCGACGATCACGAAGCCGAAGAGGCTGTCCTGGATCGGCGCGACGAAGAGCATGATCACCCACAGGACGCCGATGATCGCGTTGAAGCGGGTGAAGACGTTGCCCCGGACGATGTCGGCGGTCGAACGGCTGCTGCGGACGGGTACGTCGTTGACGTCGCCGCGTGCGACGCGTTCGGCGACCTCGGCGGTGCTCAGGCCGTCCGGGCGGAAGCGGGGGGCGGGGGGCCGCACCGGATGGACGGGATCGAGCTCGGCGCCCGCGTCGATGGCGGCGCCGGCGCCTGCCCGCTCGGGACCGTCGTGATCGATCTTCGCCCGCTGCGTCATGTTCTCGACGGTAAAGGGCGTCCGATCGCTTCACCCGTCGAGCGGTCGGAAGATCCGACTTCAGGATGAGAGGAATCGTTCCGCGGTCCGACCCGGGGCCCGAACCCGGGGGCTGTCCCGCGCTTCCGACCTGACCGTCCGCGGCTCGGCGGCCGTCCCGCTACTGCGGCGACGCCGAGGAGCCCGCGTCGCGTCCCTGCGCCTCGGCGAGGGCGGCCGCGTGGCGCTTGAGGGCGGCGTCGCGGCCCCGGACGTACCAGATGCCGATGATCCCGAGGGCCCCGCCCGCCGCGCAGGTCCACACCCACCACAGCAGATCGCGGTCGGCGAACCAGCCGTAGAACGGCAGCTGGACCACGAACAGGACGAACCACAGGATCGTGCCGCCGGTGATGGTGGCGACGACCGGGCCTTCGAGGGGCTCGGGTGCAGGGTGCTTCGGGGTCCACTTCGCCATGACGTCCAGTCTAGGCGGCCGAAATTCTGGCCTACGCATGGTCTACGCGCGGAGATGGACGTCACTTCGTTCATCTGTTCATACTGAAACGGTTTGCCTCAGGTGGGATTCGCTCGTGCGAACCCACAACACGAACCATTCTTGAGGACCGAATGAGCACCTCGGCCCCCGTGTCGCCCGCGGCCACCGCCCCGCACCCCTCCCCCCGGGGCACCTCGGGGATCGACCGCTACTTCAAGATCTCCGAGCGCGGCTCGACCGTCGCCCGCGAGGTCCGCGGCGGTTTCGCCACCTTCTTCGCGATGGCCTACATCATCGTGCTGAACCCGATCATCCTCGGCAGCGCGAAGGACATGTACGGCCACCAGCTCGACGGCGGCCAGCTCGTCACCGCCACCGTCCTCACGGCCGCCTTCACCACCCTCCTCATGGGTGTGATCGGCAACGTCCCGATCGCCCTGGCGGCCGGCCTCGGCGTGAACACCGTGGTCGCGCTCCAGCTCGCCCCCCGGATGAGCTGGGCCGACGCCATGGGCATGGTGGTGCTGGCAGGCTTCGTCGTGATGCTGCTGGTCGCCACCGGCCTGCGCGAGCGGGTGATGAACGCCGTCCCGCTGGGCCTGCGCAAGGGCATCGCGATCGGCATCGGCCTGTTCATCATGCTGATCGGCCTGGTCGACTCGGGCTTCGTCACCCGCATCCCGGACGCGGCGCACACCACCGTGCCGCTCCAGCTCGGCGGCGACGGGCACCTGAACGGCTGGCCCGTGCTGGTCTTCGTCCTCGGCGTGCTGCTCACGCTGGCGCTGCTGATCCGCAAGACGCCCGGCGCGATCCTCATCTCCATCGTCGTGATGACCGTGGTCGCGGTGGTCGTGCAGCTGGTGGCCGGCCTGCCGGGGCAGGCGTGGGGCCTGACGGTGCCGGAGTGGCCGGGCAACCCGGTGGCGGCGCCCGACTTCGGGCTGGTGGGACAGGTCAGCCTGTTCGGCGGCTTCGAGAAGGTGGGCCTGCTCACCGGCACGCTGTTCGTCTTCACCGTGCTGCTGTCGTGCTTCTTCGACGCGATGGGCACCATCCTGGGCGTCGGCGACGAGGCGAAGCTGATCGACAAGGACGGCAACTTCCCCGGCATCAACAAGGTCCTGCTGATCGACGGCCTCGCGGTCGCCTCCGGTGGCGCCACGTCCTCCTCGGCGACCACCTGCTTCGTGGAGTCCACGGCCGGCGTCGGCGAGGGCGCCCGTACGGGCCTGGCGAACGTCGTCACCGGCGGCCTCTTCGCCGTCGCGCTGTTCTTCACGCCGCTCGCCACGATGGTCCCGTCCCAGGCGGCGACGCCGGCCCTGGTGGCGGTGGGCTTCCTGATCCTGGCGGGCTCGGTGAAGGACATCGACTGGAGCGACTTCACCATCGCCGTGCCGGCGTTCCTGGCGATGCTGATGATGCCGTTCACGTACTCGATCACCAACGGCATCGGCATCGGCTTCATCAGCTTCTGCGTGCTGCGGCTGGCGACGGGACGCGGCCGGGAGGTCCCGGCGGCGATGTACGTCGTCTCGGCGGTGTTCGTCTTCTACTACGCGATGCCGGCGCTGGGCCTGACCTGAGCCCTGCGCAGCCCGTCGCCCGCGGCCCCGCGCTCCTGGAGCGCGGGGCCGCTTTCGATATCAAGAGCGCGCCTGGACTGATATCGTCTTCTGTTGTCACCTGCGGGAGGAGCAGTCATGGCGCGAACCGTGATCGACCTCGATGACGACCTTCTGGCCGAGGCCCAGCGCCTGTTCGGCACGACCACCAAGGTCGCCACGGTCAATGCGGCGCTGCTGGAGGCCGTGAAGCTGGCCAGGCGGATAGAGCTTGCCGATGCCATCGCCAATGGGGAGTTCGACCTCCTTGACGAGTCGGGCTCGTCGGCGGCGGCGTGACCCGGGCGCGCTTCCTGATCGACAAGTCAGCCCTGGCGCGCTGGGGGAAGCCGGCAGTGCGGCCCGTCCTGGACGACCTCTCGCAGCGTGCGCTGCTGGCGGTGAGCGCGGCGGTCGAGATGGAGGTTCTGCACAGTGCCCGAAGCGCGGCGGAAGCAGACCGGTTGAGCCATCTGCTCAGGGGGTTCGACTACCTGCCGTGCACGGACGAGGTGTGGGACCGGGCCAAGGACATTCAGCGCCGCGCCATGTTCCGAGGCAACCACCGCGCCCTGTCCATGGCCGACATGCTGATTGCCGCCACCGCCGAGCGGCACGGAGTCACGGTCCTGCACTACGACGGCGACTACGACATGATCGCGGCCATCACCGGGCAGCCCACTCGCTGGGTCGTGCCGGCCGGCACAGCTGACTGAGTTCCCGTACAAGCCGTCCGGCAACCGCGCCGGGCCGTCCCCGCGCCGCACCGCCGTCCCCGCAGCGCGCCGCACCGCCGTCCCCGCGCCGCCGTCCCCGCAGCGCGCCGCGCGCGCGTCACGTCAGGCCGTAGAACTTCTCCGTCTCGTCCACGGCCGCCTTGAAGCGCTCGTCGAAGTCGTCGCGGACGAGTGTCCTGACGACGTAGTCCTGGACGCTCATGCCGCTGCGGGCGGCGTACGTCCGGAGACGGTCCATGAGCTCACCGTCTATGCGCATGCTCAGTACGTGTGTCCCCATGGCGCAAGAGTCAGGGCTCGGGGCGCGGACGCGTGTCACTTTCCGGGACCTTCTCACCCGGACGGGTGAAGCAGGCAACCCATTTTCCTTAGCCAGAGTAATGAGTTATTCTAATGAACATGCCTGACCTTTCGCATGGCGTCGATGCCGCCGCCGTGAACGATCTCCGCTCGGCCGTCATGCGGCTGGGCCGGCGCCTGAAGCACCAGCGCGTCGACGAATCGCTGAGCCCGACCGAGATGTCGGTCCTCGGCACCCTCGCCCGCTGCGGCCAGGCCACCCCCGGTGAGCTGGCCCGGCGCGAGCACGTGCAGCCGCCCTCGATGACCCGCATCGTGGCACTGCTGGAATCCAAGGGACTGGTCAGGCTGGAGCCGCATCCGGACGACCGCCGGCAGAAGGTGGTCACCCAGACGGAGGAAGCCGAGGCGGTGCTCGAACAGAGCCGCCGCAAGCGCAACGCCTTCCTGGCCCGGCTCGCGGCCGAGCTCGACGAGGACGAATGGGCGAAGCTGAGGGAAGCCGCGCCCGTCCTGGAGAAGCTCGCGCACCTGTAGGCGACGACGCGAGGAGGCGAAAGCCTTTGAGTACGGGAAACGGAGCAGACTCCGCACCCGGACAGACATCCACCCCTGCCCTACCCAAGACCGCTCCGTCCAGGAGCTCGATGTTCGGCTCGCTGAGGATCCGGAACTACCGGCTCTTCGCGATAGGACAGCTCGTCTCGAACACCGGAACCTGGATGCAGCGCATAGCCCAGGACTGGCTCGTCCTGGCGCTCACCGGCTCCGCCTCCGCGGTCGGCATCACGATCGCGCTGCAGTTCCTGCCGATGATGCTCCTCGGCCTCTACGGAGGCGTACTCGCCGACCGGCTGCCCAAGCGGCCGCTGCTGGTCGCCACCCAGTCGGCGATGGGCCTGACCGGCATCGCCCTGGCCGCCCTGACCCTGACCGGCCAGGTCCAGGTCTGGCACGTCTACCTGACCGCCTTCCTGCTCGGCCTGGTCACCGTCGTCGACAACCCGGCCCGGCAGTCCTTCGTCTCCGAGATGGTCGGACCGGAGCAGCTGGCCAACGCGGTCAGCCTGAACTCGGCCAACTTCCAGTCCGCCCGGCTGGTCGGCCCGGCCGTCGCCGGCATCCTGATCACCGCGGTGGGCTCGGGCTGGGCGTTCCTGCTCAACGGCCTGTCGTTCCTGGCCCCCGTCACGGGCCTGCTGCTGATGCGCGCGCACGAGCTGCACCGCGCGGCCCCGGCGCCGCGCGCCAAGGGGCAGCTGCGCGAGGGACTTCGGTACGTGTCCGGGCGGCCGGAGCTGATCTGGCCGATCGTGCTCGTCGGGTTCATCGGCACCTTCGGGTTCAACTTCCCGATCTGGCTGACGGCCTTCGTCGACGACGTCTTCCACGGCGACGCGGGCACCTACGGGCTGTTCAACACGCTGCTCGCCGTGGGCTCGCTGGCCGGCGCCCTGCTGGCCGCCCGGCGCGGGCCGGCCCGGCTGCGGCTGCTGGTCGCGGCGGCGGTCGCGTTCGCCGTGCTGGAGATCGCCGGCGCCTTCGCGCCCGGCTTCTGGCTGTTCGCCGCGCTGATGGTCCCGATCGGGATGTTCGGCCTGACGGTGAACGTCGTGGCCAACTCGAGCGTGCAGATGGCCACCGACCCCGAGATGCGGGGCCGCGTCATGGCCCTGTACATGATGGTGTTCACCGGGGGCACCCCGCTGGGCGCCCCGCTGGTCGGCTGGGTGACGGACCACTTCGGCGCCCGCGTCGGCATGGCCGCGGGCGGCGCCGTCTCGCTGGCGGCCGCCGTCACGATCGGCCTGGTCCTGGCCCGCGTGGGCGACCTGCACGTACGGGTCAGCCGCCGCGGCGTGGCCTTCGTACCGAACCGGCAGCGGGAACTGGTCCGCGTGGCATAGCCCGCGCCGGGGCGTGTCGGAGCCTGTCGGGACCCGACAGGCCCCCGTCGTGCCGGTCATCGCGACCGGTGCGACGGGCCCGCGGAGCACCCCGGCCCACCGGGGCCGGTCGTCTACGCTGCCGCCCATGAGACTGTTCGCCGCCGTCCTGCCCCCGCCGGCCGCCCTGGCGGAACTGAACGCAGCGGTCGGGGCGTTGCCGCAGAACGAGGCCCTGCGCTGGACCTCCGAGCCGGGCCGGCACTTCACGCTCGCCTTCATGGGCGAGGTACGCGAGGAACTGCTGCCGGAGCTGCGCGTCCGGCTGGAGCGGGCGGCCGACCGCACCGCGCCCTTCGGGCTGCGCCTGCACGGCGCGGGCCACTTCGGCAACCGGACGCTGTGGGTGGGCGCCGCCGGGGACATCGACGGGATGCGGATGCTCGCCGAGCGCGCCGACGCGGCCGCCCGCCGGGCGGGCGTGGCCATGGAGCAGCACCGGCGCTACACGCCCCACATCACCGTGGCCCGGGCCCGCGCCACCGTCGCCCTGCGCCCGTACACCGAGGCGCTGGCCGCCTTCGAGGGCACGAGCTGGCAGGTGGACGAGCTGAGCCTGGTCCGCAGCAACCTCCCCACCAGCGGCGTCGCCGGCGAGCGGCCCCGGTACGAGGTCGTCGGCGCCTGGCCGCTGCGGGGCTGAGCGCGTCGCGCCGCGCCGCGGCCGCGCCACGCGGGCGGATCCCCGGGGCTCGGCGTGGCCTGCGTCACCGCGGCCGGTCCCGTACCTCGGTGCGGGGCACGGGACCGGTCGCGTTAGGCTCGACGGGTGGATCCGAAGACCAGAAACCGCGTGATGGCGGGTGTGCTCGTGCTGATGTTCGTCGTCGTGGCAGCCGCCTCCGCCCTCAAGTAGTCGCCGCGGCCGGGGACGGCGGCGGCCCTACGCCGACGACGCCGAGCCACGCCGCCACCGCCGGGCCACGCCGACGCCACGCCGACGCCACCGCCGCTACCAGGCGAAGGCCTCCGGCGCCGGACCCGGCCCGGGGAAGACCTCGTCCAGCCCGGCCAGCAGCTCCTCCGACAGCTCCAGCTCGACCGCCCGCAGCGCGGAGTCGAGCTGCTCGGCCGTACGCGGGCCCACGATCGGCCCGGTGATCCCCGGCCTGCTCAGCAGCCAGGCCAGCGCCACCTCGCCCGGCTCCAGCCCGTGCTTGTCCAGCAGGTCCTCGTACGCCTGGACCTGCGCCCGGACCGAGGTGTTGGCCAGCGCGTCCGCCGACCGGCCCGAGACCGACCGGCCCTGCGTCGCCGCCTTGCGGATCACCCCGCCCAGCAGTCCGCCGTGCAGCGGGGACCAGGGAATGACGCCCAGCCCGTACGCCTCGGCGGCCGGGATGGTCTCCAGCTCCGCCCGCCGCTCGGCCAGGTTGTACAGGCACTGCTCACTGACCAGCCCGAGCCGGCCGGTGCGCGCGGCGGTCTCGTTGGCCTGGGCGATCTTCCAGCCGGGGAAGTTCGAGGAGCCGGCGTAGAGGATCTTGCCCTGCTGGACCAGGACGTCGATCGCCTGCCAGATCTCCTCGAAGGGCGTCCGCCGGTCGACGTGGTGGAACTGGTAGAGGTCGATGTAGTCCGTGCCCAGCCGCTTGAGGCTGGCATCGACGGCGCGCCGGATGTTCAGCGCGGAGAGGCGGTCGTAGTTGGGCCAGGTCTCGCCCTCGGGGGCCATGTTGGCGTAGACCTTGGTGGCCAGCACCACCTTCTCGCGGCGGCGGCCCCCCTTCGCGAACCAGCTGCCGATGATCTCCTCGGTGCGGCCCTTGTTCTCACCCCAGCCGTAGACGTTGGCCGTGTCGAAGAAGTTGATGCCCGCGTCCAGGGCGGCGTCCATGAGGGCGTGGCTGTCGGCCTCCTCGGTCTGGGGGCCGAAGTTCATCGTGCCGAGAACGAGTCGGCTGACCTTGAGTCCGGTGCGTCCTAGCTGCGTGTACTTCATGGGTCACAAGCCAACTGCTTCGAGTGGACTCCAGGCAAGGGCCGTACGGAAAAGGCGTGTTGGGTGTGTCGGGCCCGTGGGTGTGTCGCGCGTGCGGGCGGACCGGGCTGCCGGGCCGGGGGCGCCGCGCCGCTCATGCCTGCGCGGTGTACGGGCCCCCGATGCCCCAGGCCTGGTGCAGCACCGCGGCGAACTCCCCGGCCAGCCGGTGCTCGCCGGAGGCGTTGGGGTGGGTGCCGTCGTAGGTGTCGTGGTGAATGTCGTACGCCTCGGGGCGCGCGCCGAGCAGGATCGGCGAGGCGTCCGTGGTGAGGTCCGCGACCGCCTTGGCCAGCAGCTCGTTGAAGCGGGCGCACTCGGCGGCGAACGGCGCGTCGGACTCGGCCCGGACGTTCGGTATGACGGGGAGCAGGACCATCCGGATGCCCGGGCGGGCCTCGCGCGCGGCGGCGACGAAGCGGCGCGCGTTGGCGGCGGTCTCGTCGGAGGCGGTGTAGAAGCCGAGGTCGATCAGGCCGAGGGAGACCAGCAGGACGTCGGGCCGGTGCTCGGCCGCCACCTCGCCGATGACCGGGGCCATGTGCTGCCAGCCCTCGCCCCAGCCGGCCAGGTGGCGGCGGGCGTGGCCGGGGAAGGCGGGGTCGGCGTACTCGTGGCTGACGGGCGCGTCGGCGAACGTGTCGTAGACCTCGCACCGCGGGCCGACGATCCGGTACGGGCCGCCGAAGGTCGCGTTGAGGTGCTGCCACATCCGGTAGCGCCAGGTGTAGTCGCCGGCGCGTCCGATGGTCATGGAATCGCCGACGAACATGAAGCGCATCCGGTCATCATCGCGGATCGCACGCGGCGCAAACCCGTCCGGCCCTGTGATGCCGGACACGCCGATCATGCCCCGGCGGTCCGGCGGGCGGCTGGCAGTCTGGACGTATGCGCCCGTTCCCGCTGACCGCCGCCGCCCTCGCCGCCGTGTCGCTGGCCCTGCTCCCGGCGGCCGCCGGACCCGCCCGCGCGGCGCAGGCGGCCCCGGCCCCGGCCGGCGCGTCCTCGTTCGGCATCGAGGACTCCCGGATCAAGGAGTCCAGCGGCCTGGCGGCCAGCCGGAAGCACCCAGGCGTGTACTGGACGCACAACGACAGCGACGACGGCCCGTACGTCTACGGCGTGGACTCGGCCACCGGGCGGACCGTCGCCCGGCTCACCCTCACCGGCATCGGCACCCCGCGGGACGTCGAGGCGATCTCGCTCGGCCCGGACGGGCAGCTCTACCTCGGTGACATCGGCGACAACCGGGGCGGCACCTGGGACCACGTCTGGATCTACCGCTTCCCCGAGCCGGAGCGGCTGGGCGACCAGCCGGTCAAGGCGACGCAGTTCACGGTGCGCTACGAGGACGGGCCGCGGGACGCGGAGGCGCTGATGGTGCACCCGGTGACCGGCCGGGTCTACATCGCGAGCAAGAACCGGGACGGGGGCGGGCTCTACGAGGGCCCGGAGAAGCTGCAGACCGGCGGGGCGAACGTGTTCCGGCGGATCGGGACGGTGCCGTGGGTGACGGACGGCGCGTTCTCCCCGGACGGCACCGCGCTGACCCTGCGCGGCTACCTGCTGGCGCGCACCTACCCCTGGCGGGACGGCCGCCCGGACGGCGACGGCGAGCGGGTGGACGCGCCGTGGCAGGGGCAGGCGGAGTCGGTGACGTACTCGGCGGACGGTTCGACGCTGCTGTTCGGGGCCGAGGGCGAGAACAGCCGGGTCGTCGCCGTCCCGGCCACCCCGGCGGCCGCGGCGCCGCCCGCCGCGTCCGGCTCGCCGGGGCAGCCG
>NZ_WTFF01000131.1 GCF_019400985.1 Streptomyces bambusae | reverse complement strand
CGAACTCGCCGCGGACGCAGGTGCCTTCCCCCTGTCCAAGCCCCCGGGCCGGGAGGGGGTCGGGGCCGCCGCGGGTCCCCGGGCCTGGGTCCACCGGTCCCGGCCGGCAAATTCCCCAGCCGCCGGCCAGGCCAAGGCCCCGGCCGGCCCGGCCGAGGACGCGCCCCGCCCCGCCGTGGAGCACCGCGGTAGCGAGCGGACCACGCAGCAGCCGCTGCCCCCGCGGCCCCCGCTGGACCTGCTCGCGGAGCTGACCAACAACCCGCCCCCGCCGCCCAGCCCCATGCGCACGGCCGTGCGCCGGGTCAAGATCTACACGCCGCTGGTCCTGCTGCTCGTGATCATCCTCGGCGTCGTGCAGCTGTTCCGCCCGCTGCCCGACCCGAAGCTGACGCTCACGGCCAGGTCCACGCACACGTTCCCCGGCGACAAGCCGTCCCTGACCTGGCCCGCCGAGGGCCAGGCCGCGGTGGCGGCGGCCGGTCTCGGCTCGCTCGGGACGTTCGGCGAGCAGAAGCCCGTACCCATCGCCAGCGTCACCAAGTCGATGACGGCGTACATCATCCTTCGCGACCACCCCATCAAGAAGGGGGACAAGGGTCCGCTGATCGACATCGACAAGACGGCCGAGACCGAGGGCAAGAAGAACAACTCGACCGACAACGAGTCGACCCTCGACACGGTGCAGGAGGGCGACAAGATCTCCGAGTACGACGCGATCGCGGCCCTCATGATCCCGTCGGCGAACAACATCGCTCGGCTGCTCGCGCGCTGGGACACGGGCGGTGACCAGGAGGCGTTCGTCAAGAAGATGAACGACACCGCCAAGGAACTCGGCATGACCAACACCACGTACACGGACCCGTCGGGTCTGGACGCGACGACGGTCAGCACCGCCGAGGACCAGGTCAAGCTCGGTCTGAAGCTCGTCGAGATCGAGACGCTCCTCGACATCACGAAGAAGCCGTCATGGGTCGACCCGAAGGGCAAGACCTGGCCCAACTGGAACCGCCTCGTCCCCTTCAACGACTCGCTCGGCATCAAGACCGGCACCACCACCAAGGCCGGCGGCAACCTCCTCTGGGCGGCCCAGAAGAAGATCGGCAACACCAACCAGCTGATCGTCGGCGCCACGCTGGCCCAGCACAAGCCGGCCATCATCGACACGGTCATCGCGGCGAGCAAGCAGCTGATGATCTCCTCGCAGAAGGCGCTGGCCGGCGAGACGGTCGTCAAGAAGGGCGACGTGGTCGGCTACGTCGACGACGGCCTGGGCACGCACACGCCGGTGGTCGCGACCGCCGACGTGCAGGCGGTCGGCTGGGCGTCCCTGACGGTCACCATCAAGCTGGGCGACGGCGGGACCAAGCTCCCGCGGGCGGCCAAGGCCGGCACCGAGGTCGGCGTGCTGACCGTCGGCGAGGGCGCCAGCCAGGTCAAGGTGCCGGTGGCGCTGAAGAGCGCCCTCGTGGAACCTGGCATCGGCAGCAAGCTCACCCGGGTGGGCTGACCTGCCTGTTCTGCCCGCTCCGGCGCCCCGGGACAACCCCGGGGCGCCGGCGTGCGTCTTGGGACCGGGACGACCGGGTCCGGCACCGACGGTTTTGGGAGTAGTACCGCAGTGACCACCGCTGAGCAGTCCGCAGCCGCCACCGGCCGGCCCGCGGCCATCACGCCGGCCGCCGACGCCGCCCCCGGCGCGGGCATCGACACCGCCCCCGGCCCGGCCACCGGAGCGGCCCCCGCCCCGGCCGCCGGGTCCGGGGCCGGATCCGGGTCAGGGGCCCGGGCGCGTCGGCCCCGGGGTGGTGCCTTCGCCGTGCTGGACGCCGCCAAGCGGCACCCGGTGGTCACCGCCACCGCCGTGGCCGCCGTCCTGCACGTCGTGTGGTTCTACTGCTTCGCCAACAGCGGCGGCGACCTCGCGGCCCAGGACGCCTGGGCCGAGTTCGTCGGCCGGCACCCGGACTCCGCGTACAACCTCGCCTGGTACGGCGGCATGCACCCGGTGTCGTACAGCGTCGTGTCGCCGTACCTGATGCACGTCCTCGGCGTGCGTACGACGATGATGATCGCCGGCACCGCGTCGGCCGCCCTGCTCGCGCTGATCCTGTGCCGGTGCCGCGGGGCCGTCCGCGAGCCGCTGTGGCCGGCGCTGGCCGGGGTCTACGGCCTCTTCTGCAATGCCCTGTCGGGCCGGGTGACCTTCGGCCTCGGCGGGATGTTCGCCCTCGGCGCGGTCGCCGCCGCGTTCTGCTGGCCGCGCGTGTGGGCCGAGCGGCGCTGGGCCAAGGCCGCGGTGGCCGCCGTACTCGCCGGGACGGCGACGGCGTCCAGCCCGGTCGCCGGGCTGTTCCTGGGCGTGGTCGCGGCCGCGCTGTTCCTCTCGGGGCGGCGACCGGGGGCGTACGCGCTGGGGCTCGCGCCCGTCGCCGTGGTCGGGCTCTCGGCCCTGCTGTTCCCCTTCTCCGGGACCCAGCCGATGAAGTTCGGCTCGGCCTGGCTGCCGTTCGTCTTCGCCCTGGCGATCGCCTTCCTGGTGCCGAAGCGGTGGCGGACGGTGCGGATCTCCGCGTGGGTCTACGCCCTGGGCGTCTTCCTGACCTGGGTGATCGACTCCCAGATCGGTTCGAACGCCACCCGGATGGTCATGCTCTTCGGCGGCGCCGTGCTGCTGGCCGCCCTTCCGTACGCCGTCCCGCGCACCCGCCGCTGGTACGCGCTGGTGCTGGCCGTCGTCGGCCTGAACGTCTGGATCACCACCAACAGCATCACGGACATCGTCCGTACCACCCCCAAGGCCGCGTGGAGCTTCGAGCTCGCCCCGCTGGTCAACCAGCTCCAGAAGGCGGGCGCCGAGCGCGGGCGGGTCGAGGTGGTCCCGGTCGGCAGCCACCGCGAGTCCTCGGCCTTCCCCTCGTACGTCAACCTCGCCCGCGGCTGGAACCGGCAGGCGGACCTGGAGCGCAATCCGCTCTTCTACGACGACACCCTCACCGAGGAGAGCTACCGGACCTGGCTGGAGCGCTGGGCCGTGCACTACGTCGTGCTGCCCGCGGACAAGCCCGACTCGGGCGGCGAGGACGAGGCGAAGCTGGTGCGCGAGGGGCTGCCGTACCTCCAGCAGATCTGGGGCGACGCGAACTGGCAGCTGTTCAAGGTGCACGAGCCGACGCAGCTGGTCTCCGGGCCCGCGACCGTGGTGCAGGCGGGTGCGGACCGCTGGGTGATCGACGTCAAGCAGCCCGGGCGGGTCCTCGTACGCATCCCGCACTCGCCGTGGCTGGGCCTGGTGGACGCCGAGGGCAGGCGGGTCGAGGCGCCGCAGGAGACGGCCGCCTCGAAGGAGCAGCGGCTGGTGCCGCGGCAGTACCTGAACACGTCCGGGTGCCTGTTCAAGGCGGCGCCGGACGATGCGGGCGACGTCTGGACGGAGCTGCTCGCGCCGGCGCCGGGGGAGTACCGGATCGCCGCGCCGTACCAGCTGCCGCGGGGTACGGGGTGCCCGCCGGAGCTGGTGGTCGAGGCGGTGGGGCCGCCGCCGCGGCCGATGAAGCCGTCGGCGCGGCTGCCGTAGGGCTGCCGTCGTCGGGTTGCCGTCGTCGGGCAGCCGCCGGGAGGCACGGCTCAGCGGGTGCGTTCGTCCCGTTATGTGCATACGATCCCAGTAGTCCGATGGGGTGTTTCCCGAAGGGGTGACGACGGGATGGTCAAGGAACGCAAGACGGATCTCCAGGAGGCCCTGAAGGCGGGGGCCCTGAAGAGCCAGGCTCCGGACCGGGAGCGGGAGCCGCACCCGACCGGCCACGGCTTCGAGGGACCGGTGCGGAGCAAGGTCAAGGGCGGAGCGCACACGAAGGCGGAGCTGAAGCGGTCGGCGAGCCCCAAGGGCGACCGCATCGGCGAGCGCAGCAGAGGCCTGAGCTAGACCGGCGCCTTGGCCCGTCTCCGCATTCCGTGGTCCGAGTGCCCGCAGCCCTTCCGGCCCAGGCCGGGAGGGCTTCTTCATGCGCCGGGGCATGTCCTGGGGCCGCGCATGAAGATCGTCGCGCCGGGCATCAACGAACAGAGGACGCGCGTGCGGGGACGCGGTGGCAGGGGGTGCGGTGGCGGGGGTGCCCGAGGTGAGTGGGGACGGGCCGATTACGGTGTCCTTACCGTGTCCCCGTCAAACGGCGGACGCCTCCTCAGACTGACCGGGACCATGGACACGACGCAGCGCACGACGACGCGGCGCACGACGCCCCGGCCGCTCCGCCGGCTGCCCGGGCGGCTCGGCGCGGGCATGCGCCGTCGGCTGCCCGGGCGGCCTCGACTGCCCCGGCGGCCCCGCAGCGGCCTGCGCCGACGGCTGCTGCGCCGCCCCTGGCTGCCCGCCTGGACGGCGTCCCTGACCTGGAAGGCCGCGGCCTTCATCATCCTCATGTGCTGCGGTCTGGCTGCCCTGCTCGGCGGACTCGTGCACGGCGCGATGGCCGAGCAGACCACGTCCGTGGCCCGGGAGAAGGCCCTGGCCCGGCTCGACCGGGTCGTCACGATGTACGAGACGGGCGGCCGCATCTGGCGCGGCGAGGGGATCGATCCGCCCGGTCTGCCGGCGGAGCTGCGCGCCCTGGCGGCGAGCGGCCGGCGCGGCACGGTCCTCGGCGAGCACCGCGGCCGGCCCGCGATGTGGGCGGCCGCGCCCGCCGCCGACGGCGCCGTCCTCGGCGCGGCCGTGGACTTCAGCGCCGGCCGGCGCACCATCTCGGAACTCGACAGCGCCATCTTCGGCTCCTCGGTGCTGGCCATCGGCGGCACCCTGCTCATCGGGGCGGTCGGCGTCACCCGGATCACCCGCCGGCTGCACCAGACCGCGCAGGTCGCCCGGCGGATCAGCGCCGGCGACCTGGACGCGCGCGTCGCCGACCCGGTGCGCGGCAACGACGAGGTCGCGGCGGTCTCCAAGGCCCTGGACGGCATGGCGGCCGCCCTCCAGCGCAAGCTGGAGGCCGAGCAGCGCTTCACGGCGGACGTGGCCCACGAGCTGCGCACGCCCCTGACCGGCCTGAACGCGGCCGCCGAGCTGCTCCCGCCGGGCCGGCCCGCGGAGCTCGTACGGGACCGCGTACGGGCCATGCGCGCGCTGACCGAGGACCTGCTGGAGATCTCCCGCCTGGACAACCGCAGCGAGCAGGTCGAGCTGGCCGTCCACGACCTGGCCGAGCTGGCCGCCCGTACGATCCGCGCCTCGGGCACCGACACCGGGCTGACGGTGGTCGCCTCGCCGTACGACCCGTCCCTGGTGGAGACCGACCGCCGCCGTCTGGAACGCGTCCTGGGCAACCTGATCGCCAACGCCCACAAGCACGGCGCGCCCCCGGTGGTCGTGACGGTGGAGGGCACCACGGTCACGGTCACCGACGCGGGGCCGGGCTACCCCGCGTACCTCCTGACGGCGGGCCCCCAACGCTTCCGCACGGAGGGCACGAACAAGGGCCACGGCCTGGGCCTCACCATCGCCGCAGGCCAGGCAGAAGCCCTGAACGCCACCCTCACCTTCACCAACCCCCCGGAGGGCGGCGCCACAGCCACCCTGACCCTCCCCCCGGCCCCCGAGGAGGACCCCCAGGCCACGCCGCCCGGCCGTGACGCATGATCGTTTGGGTGCCCGGCCGGAGGATTCCCGCTGCGCGCGGGCGAGTCCGCCCGACGACGAAGGCCCCCGTTACACCGGTAACGAGGGCCTCGCGCATGTCCTGACCTGCTACGCAGGCAGTGCCCCCGGCAGGATTCGAACCTGCGACACCGGCTTTAGGAGAGCCGTGCTCTATCCCCTGAGCTACGAAGGCGGGGTCCGTCGTCGCGGTGGTGCTGTGCGACACGGTGGTGGCAGCCCGTGAAAGGGGGTGCCACGCGGCAAGTGTAGCGGGTGGTGCTTGATCCGTAGCGGGATGTTTTCCGTGGGCAGGTCCGGCCCTTCGTGGGCGAGGGGCAGGCGCGCGCGGGGCGGTAGTTGGTGCGGTCGCCTGTCCGTGCGTCCAGGGCCGTGGTCTCAGACCGCCATCGGCATGTGCAGTTCCACCGTGATCTCCACCTCGACCGGGGCGTCCAGCGGCAGTACCGCGACGCCCACCGCGCTGCGCGCGTGGATGCCCGCGTCGCCGAAGGCGGTGCCCAGGAGTTCGCTGGCGCCGTTGACGACTCCCGGCTGGCCGGTGAAGTCCGGGGTGCTGGCCACGAAGCCGACGACCTTGACGACCCGTTTGACCTGGGACAGGTCGCCGGCCACGGAGGCCACCGCGGCCAGGGCGTTCAAGGCGCACTGGCGGGCCAGTTCCTTGCCCTGTTCCGGGGTCACCTCGCCGCCGACCTTCCCGGTGCGCAGCAGGGCTCCGCCGGCCATCGGCAGCTGGCCCGAGGTGTGGACGTACGCGCCGCTGCGTACGGCGGGGACGTAGACGGCGACGGGTGCGGGCGCGGGCGGGAGCGTCAGGCCGGCCGCGGCGAGCCGCTCCTCCGGGGTGGTGGCGTCGGTCATGGGACACGTCCTCCGATAGGGGGCAAGGGGGTGGTCAGGGGCGGGTGATGCGGACCTGGTAGCTGCCGTTGCGCAGTTCACCGACCACCGAGATGCTGATGCCCGCCGCCTCGTCGGTGAAGGTTTCGCCCGGCCGGAAGGGGGCGTCGGAGAGTTCGGCGTGGACGTTGGCACGCCGGGTGCAGCCGCCGCTGGAGTTCGTGCTGTCGGAGACGGTGACCGGGCCCATCCCGGTGTCCACGCCCGAGTCGACCTTGTACACGAGCACGCCGGGCTTGCACACGGCCTCGTCGTTGCCGGCCTGCGTGCGCACCTCCAGGGCGTAGCCGCTGCGCTCCGAGAGCGGTACGAAGGCCAGCTTGACCCCGGTGCCGACGGCGAGCGGGGACAGGACGTGGTCGCTGGTCCCGCTCTTGGTCGCGCAGCTGATCTGGCTGCTGTCCAGCCAGCCCAGCTTCCACTTGTGCCAGCCGAGCAGGTCGTTGTTGGCGCCCCAGTCCTCGCTCATGATGTCCCAGTGCCCCACCGTCGCGCCGCCGTCGGAGGTGTAGAGGTCGGGCAGGCCGAAGACGTGGCCGTTCTCGTGGGGGAGGACGCGGTAGCCGGTCTCGCGGTAGGCGCCGGAGCCGTCGTCCTGGCGGCTGTAGACGAAGGACGTGTTGGCCAGGGGGACGCCGTCGGCGACCGGGGCCTCCGCGTTGCCGGAGAAGGTGACGGACAGGACGGTGTCGAGGGCGGAGGGGCCCGCGTTCGGCGTGACCAGGATGTTGACCAGGTCGTAGCGGGAGAAGTCCACCTCGCTGTCGGCGGCCTTGACGATGTGCTCGACCAGCTGCCGGTAGCCCGGCTCGTACGCCGAACCGCGGTCGATCCCGTACGCCGCGAACGGCATCGGCATCCGCAGCCAGGTCCGCACCGGCGCCTCCGGGTGGTAGGTGAGGCGCCCGTAGGAGCTGGTGCGGAACCAGTCGGAGGTCTGCGGGAAGAACTCCGCCAGCCGGTCCAGCGCGGTGCCCTCGCCCTTGGCGTCGGGGAAGTCGATCATCAGGTTGAGTGCGCGGACCTCGCCGGTGCTGCGGGAGTAGCCGGGCGGGGTGGGCATCCCTTCGGACATCTGGACGCCCATCGTCCCGGTGATGCGGCACGGTGCGACCGCGGACTCGTTGCTCGCCGCCACCGGGCCGGCGGCGCTGTGCGGCCGGCCGGCCATCCCGCCGCTCGCGGTCGCCGAGACGGCGAGGGCCAGCGCGGTGATGCCGACGAAGGCGCTGGTGCGGCGGGGTGTGCGTATCCGGTGGCGGGTCTGCGGCATGGCGGTCGCCTTCGGCTCCGCGGCAGCCGGCCGGACCCGGACTGCGCTCGTGCGCTCACCCTCCGACGCGCCGGGCGGAGCCGCCCGCCGGGAGCGTCCGAACGGGTCCGAACGGGTCCGGACCGGGGGCGCAGGGCGTGGGCGTGGGACGTGGACGCGGACGTGGACGGGGGCGCGGGGCGCGGACGTGCGAGTGGCCCAGGTCACACGCGTGGGTGAAATAACCGGGGAGCCGTTCCCCGTTTGCATGGGTGTCCCGCACAAGCGGGGACCTGCTCCCCGCTTACGGGTGAGGGTCAGGGCCAGGAGCAGCGAACGGCCGGGAACGGCCGGGGACGACTGAGGAGGTCGACCGGTGGAGCGAGGAGTAGCAGCAGCAGTGGCCGAGGCCCCCGCCCGCGCCGTGCCCCGTCCGCGGGCGGATGCCGTACGCAACCGGGAGCGGATCCTCGTGGCCGCGCGGGAGGTGTTCGTCGAGCACGGATCGGACGGCGCCTTCGACGAGATCGCCCGCCGGGCCGGGGTCGGCAACGCCACGCTCTACCGGCACTTCCCCGACCGGGCCGACCTGGTGCACCACGTCGTGCTGTACGTCATGGACCGGGTCACCGCCCACGCCGAGGACGCGCTGGTCCAGGAGCCGGACGCGTTCGCGGCGCTGTGCCGGTTCACGCACGCCGCCGCCGACGAGCGCATCGGGGCCCTGTGCCCCATGCTCTCCGGCGACTTCGACCGCGAGCATCCCGAACTCCTCGCGGCCCGCACCGCGTTGGAGGAGGCCACCCAGAACCTCGTGGCGGCCGGCCAGCGGGCCGGACTGCTGCGTGGCGACATCGCCGTCGGCGACCTGCTGGTCGCGCTGTCGCAGCTCAGCCGGCCCCTGCCGGGCCTGGGCTGCCTGGACCTGGACTCCTTCGTGCACCGCCATCTCCAGCTGTTCCTCGACGGGTTGCGCGCCCCGGGCCACTCCGAACTGCCCGGCCGGCCCGCCACGTTGGAGGACCTGAGGCAGCAACAGGCCGAGTCCGGGCCTGCCGTGCCCGGGGAGGCCGGGCCCGCACCTGCCGGGTCCGGGAAAACCATGTGACGCGCCCGGGTTGCCCTGCTTAGGGTCGATGCGACTGCTTTTCCTCGTTCCGAGCCTTCCGAGACCTCCGGGACTTCCGGGACTTCCGGGACTTCCGGGACTTCTTCTCCTTCCAAGACTCCCTTTCCATGAATTCGGCCCGTCCGGGCCGCTCCGCACCGTGAAGTGGGTACCCCCATGCCGAAAACAGCCGCGTCCGCACCGCCGGCTGCCGCCCCTGCCGCCGATCCCAGTCGCTGGAAGGCGCTGGTGTTCATCGCCCTGGCCCAGCTGATGGTGGTCCTCGACGCCACCATCGTGAACATCGCCCTGCCCTCCGCCCAGCAGGACCTGGGCATCTCGGACGGCAACCGCCAGTGGGTCATCACCGCCTACGCCCTGGCCTTCGGCGGACTCCTGCTCTTCGGCGGCCGGATAGCCGACCTGTGGGGGCGCAAGAACGCCTTCGTCGTCGGCCTGGCCGGCTTCGCCGCGGCCTCCGCCCTGGGCGGCGCCGCGACCGGCGAGGCCATGATGCTCGGGGCCCGCGCCCTCCAGGGCGCCTTCGGTGCGCTGCTCGCGCCGGCCGCGCTGTCGCTGCTCGCCGTCATGTTCACCGACGCCAAGGAGCGCGCCAAGGCGTTCGGCATCTACGGTGCCATCGCCGGCGGTGGCGGTGCCGTGGGCCTGATCCTCGGCGGCTTCCTCACCCAGTACCTCGACTGGCGCTGGACGTTCTACGTCAACATCCCGTTCGCCGTGGTCGCGGCCGTCGGCGCGTACCTGGTGATCCGCGAGCCCGCCGGCTCCCGCAACCGCGCCCCGCTCGACATCCCGGGCGTGGTGCTCTCCACCCTCGGCCTGGTCGCGCTCGTCTACGGCTTCACCCGCGCCGAGTCCCACGGCTGGTCCAGCGAGCCGACCATCCTGCTCTTCACCGGCTCGGCCGCGCTGCTGACGGCGTTCGTGTTCACCGAGTCCCGGGTGAAGTCCCCGCTGCTGCCGCTGCGCGTCCTGACCGACCGCAACCGCGGCGGCGTGTACCTCTCGCTGGGGCTGGCCGTCATCGCGATGTTCGGCCTGTTCCTCTTCCTGACGTACTACCTCCAGGTCGTGAAGGGCTTCTCGCCGGTCAAGACCGGCTTCGCCTTCCTGCCGATGATCGCGGGCATGATCACCGGCTCCACGCAGATCGGCGCCCGGCTGATGACCCGCGTCCCGCCGCGGCTGCTGATGGGCCCCGGCTTCCTGGTCGCGGCGACCGGCATGCTGCTGCTGACGCAGCTGGAGGTCGACTCGTCGTACCCGGCGCTCATCCTGCCGGCCCAGATCCTGCTGGGCCTCGGCATGGGTACGGCGTTCATGCCGGCGATGTCCCTGTCGACGCACGGGGTGAACCCGGCCGACGCCGGTGTGGCCTCGGCGATGGTCAACACCTCGCAGCAGGTCGGCGGCGCCATCGGCACGGCCCTGCTGAACACCGTCGCGGCCTCGGCCACCTCCGCGTACCTGCTGGACCACGCGGCCGAGGGCGCCGGCGGCGAGGCCGCCGCCCAGGCGCTCCAGGCCCAGGCGATGGTGCACGGCTACTCGTCGGCCATCTGGTGGGCGGTCGGCATCCTGGCCGCCAGCGCGACCATCGCCCTGACCATGATCACCACGGGCCGCCCCTCCGCGGGCGCGCCGACGGCCTCGGGCCCGGGTCCGAAGGGCGCCGAGGGCGGCCGGGGTGCCGAGGACGCGGTCCCGGTGCCGGTGATCGCCCACTGACCGGCCGGTCCCCGCACGCGGTGGGATGAGCGACGTGGAATAAGCGGCGTGGAATGAGCGACGACCCCGCTTGGTTCAAATTTGAACCAAGCGGGGTTACGCTTGCCCCGAGGACCACCGAGGAGCACCACCGTGACGACGACCTCCACCCGCATGCCCGCGCTGTACCTGAGCCACGGCGCACCTCCGCTCGCCGACGACCCCGTCTGGCCCGGCGAGCTCGCCGCCTGGTCCGCCGGCCTGCCGCGGCCCCGCGCGATCCTGATGGTCTCCGCCCACTGGGAGGAGGCCCCGCTCGCCCTCGGCGCGACCGAGCCGGTCCCGCTGGTGTACGACTTCTGGGGCTTCCCCGAGCACTACTACCGGGTCCGCTACGACGCCCCGGGCGCGCCCGAGCTCGCCGAGAGCGTCCGCCGGCTCCTGCGGGCACCCGGCACCCCCGTGCAGGACATGCCCGACCGGGGCCTCGACCACGGCGCGTACGTCCCGCTCGTGGAGATGTACCCGGACGCCGGCATACCGGTCCTCCAGGTCTCCATGCCCACCCTCGACCCGCGCCGGCTGATGGAGATCGGCCGCAAGCTCGCGCCGCTGCGCGACGAGGGCGTCCTGATCATCGGCAGCGGCTTCTTCACTCACAACCTCGCCGCCCTGCGGCACCCGGGCGGGGGCGTACCGGCCTGGTCGGCGGAGTTCGACGCATGGGGGCGCGAGGCCCTGGCCACCTCCGACGTGGACGCGCTGCTGGACTTCGAGGCCAAGTCCCCCGCGGGCCGGCTGGCCCACCCCCGTACGGAGCACTTCGCCCCGCTCTTCGTCACCCTCGGCGCGGCGGACGCCGCCGGGGACCTCGGGAACCGCCGCGACGCGGTGACCGGCTTCTGGATGGGCCTGTCGAAGCGCTCCCTCCAGTTCGGCCACTGACCGGCCCCACCTCCGGGCTACCGCCCGGCCCCTCCTCCAGGCAACCGCAAGGGCTCCTCCAGGCAACCGCGAGCCCGCGGATGGCGTCTGGAGGGGTGGAAGCGCAGTGAGGGCCCCGAGGGGACCAGGCAGTGCTGCGGCCGCGGCACCGCTTCTGACCTGCGCTTCTGCGGGCCCTGTCGGTATTCGCTGCGTTCGGCGGCGCAGGATACTGCAAGATCTCGAAAATGGGGCGACGTGTGGGAATTCTGTCCCGATTCCAGTCGTTGTTTCCTTTCGGAAGCGAGCACTCGGGAGAGTGTTCGGGGGGACGCACCAGCCGCACAACGCAGCAGAGCCGCACAACGCAGCAGCAGCCAGCCGCCGCCGCACCGCGACCGAACCACCGTAAGGGAGCACGCATGGCAACCCGCGCCGTCGCCCGTCGTCAGTCCGACACGGCCTCCAGCGTCCGCGCTGTCGGCGGGGAGATAGCCGACCGCGACCTGGTCGGCATGTACCTGGACGAGATCGCCCGGACCCCGCTGCTCGATGCCGCCAGGGAGGTGGAACTCTCCCAGATCATCGAGGCGGGCGTGTACGCCCAGCAGCTCCTCGACGGCGAGACCGGGATCGAGGGGGGCGCTGCCACACGTGCGGAGCTGGAGACACTCGCCGCCGAGGGGGAGCGCGCGAAGGAAGTCTTCATCCGCTCCAACCTGCGCCTCGTCGTGGCGGTCGCCCGCCGCTACCCGCGCAGCGGCCTGCCCCTGCTCGACCTGATCCAGGAGGGCAATGCCGGCCTGGTGCGCGCGGTGGAGAAGTTCGACTACACCAAGGGCTTCAAGTTCTCCACGTACGCCACGTGGTGGATCCGCCAGGCCATCACCCGCTCCATCGCCGACCAGTCCCGCACCATCCGCCTCCCCGTCCACCTGGTCGAGGAGCTCGGCCGGATCCGCCGGGTGCAGCGCGAGTTCAACCGGGAGCACGGCCGGGACCCGGAGCACGCCGAGATCGCCGCCGAGCTGGGCTCGACGGAGCAGCGCGTGGGTGACGTGCTGGACTGGGCGCGCGACCCGGTCAGCCTGAACATGTCGGTGGACGACGAGGGCGAGACCCAGTTCGGTGACCTCCTGGAGGACACCTCGGCGATCTCCCCCGAGCAGTCCGTGCTCTCCCTGCTGCGCAGCGAGGAGCTGGAGGACCTCATCGGCAAGCTCGACCAGCGCACCGCGTCGATCATCAAGATGCGGTACGGAATCGTCGACGGTCGCGAGCGGACCCTGACGGAGGTCGGCAAGCAGCACGGCCTGACCCGTGAGCGGATCCGCCAGATCGAGAAGCACGCCCTGCTGGAGCTCAAGCGGATGGCCCGCGACACGGGCTTCGACGCGGTCGCCTAGCCCGAGGCCGACCGCCCCCAGGACGAGCCCCGGCACCTATCCCCCCCAGGTGCCGGGGCTCCCTTCTCCCTACGACCTTCTCCCTACGACCGCGTTCCCCCGCCGTCACACCCCCGGCGCCGCCCGGGTCAGCCGCGCGCCGATGACCGCCGCGGCCGTCGCCAGCGACGCCGGCTCCCGCACCGTGAAGTCCAGCCCGGTCATCGCGAGGCGGACGGCCAGCCAGTCCTCGCTGTCGCGGGAGGTGAAGACGAGTCGGCAGGCGGACTCCGACAGCGGCTCGGGCGCGCCGATCCAGCCCGGCAGCTCCGCCGCGACCCGCGGGGCCGGTGCGGCGAAGTCCACGACGACCCGGTACTCGGGCCCGTCCCCGCCGCCCCCGCCCGCGTACAGCTTCCGGGTCAGGTCCGGCACCTGCCGCGCCTCGAACCGGGCCCCGGTCGGGAACGGCTCGCTCACCCGGTCCACCCGGAAGGTCCGCCAGTCCTCCCGGTCCAGGTCGTAGGCGATCAGGTACCACCGCCGCCCGGTGCTGGCCAGCCGGTACGGCTCCACCAGCCGCCGCGAGTCAGCCCCGTCCCGCGCCTGGTAGGCGAACCGCAGCCGCTCCTGTCCCGCCGTCGCCGCCGCCATCACCGTCAGCGTCCGCGGGTCGATGCGCGCGCCGTCGCCCCGGGTCAGCGCCACCGTGGCCGACTGCAGCGCGCCCACCCGGTACCGCAGCCGCGACGGGAGCACCTGCTCCAGCTTGGCCAGCGCCCGTACGGACGCCTCCTCGATGCCCTCGATGGCGTGCCCCGCCCCGGCCCGCAGGCCGACCGCGATGGCCACGGCCTCCTCGTCGTCCAGCACCAGCGGAGGCATGGCCGCACCCGCCACCAGCCGGTACCCGCCCTCCGCGCCGAGCGTGGCCTCGACGGGGTAGCCGAGCTCCCGCAGCCGGTCGATGTCGCGGCGGATGGTCCGCGTACTCACCCCGAGCCGCCGCGCGAGCTCGCTCCCCGGCCACTCGCGCGGGGTCTGGAGCAGGGACAGCATGGTCAGCAACCGCGCCGGCGTATCCGTCATGGCATCAGCTTGCCAGCAAAATAGGACACGAACCGACCTATATCGTGGCTACGGTCTCCTCCATGAGCACCGAGACGTCCCACACCCCGCCCGAGAACGAGACCGGGCCCACTCCAGGAGCCGAGGCGGGCGACCGCCGCCGCTGGCTCGCCCTCGCCATCGTGATGACCGCGGCCTTCATGGACCTCGTCGACGTCACGATCGTCAACATAGCCATCCCCAGCATGCGCGCCGACCTCGACGCGTCCACCAGCGCGATCCAGTGGATCACCGCCGGCTACGCCCTCGCGTTCGCCGCCGGCCTGATCACCGGCGGCCGCCTCGGTGACATCTACGGCCGCAAGCGCCTCTTCCTGGTCGGCATCGCCGGCTTCACGGCCGCCTCGCTGCTCTGCGGCATCGCCGCCAACCCCGGGATGCTCGTCGCCTCCCGGCTGCTCCAGGGCTCCATGGCCGCCATGATGGTCCCGCAGGTGCTGGCGATCATCCACGTGACCTTCCCGGCGCACGAGCGCGGCAAGGCCTTCGGCATGTTCGGCGCCATCGTCGGCCTGGGCGCGGTCTCCGGCCCGATGCTCGGCGCGCTGCTGACCGAGTGGAACGTCTTCGGCCTGGAATGGCGCCCGATCTTCCTGATCAACCTGCCCGTCGGCATCGCCGGCCTGCTGCTGGGCCGTGCCTTCATCACCGAGTCCAAGGCCCCGAAGGCCCTGCGCCTGGACCTGCTCGGCGTCGTCCTCGCCACGCTCGCCATGGTCATGCTGATCTACCCGCTCACCCAGGGCCGCGAGAACGACTGGCCGCTGTGGGGCTTCGTCTGCATGGCCGCGGTCCCGTTCGTGATCGCCGCCTTCATCGCGTACGAGAAGCACAAGACCGCCAAGGACGGCTCGCCGCTGGTCGAGCTCTCCCTGTTCAAGGTCAAGAGCTTCGCCGCCGGCATCGCCGTCCAGCTCACCTTCGGCGTCGCCACCGGCATCTTCTTCCTGGTCTGGACCCTGATGATGCAGCTGGGCCTGGGCTGGAGCCTGCTGCGCTCCGGTCTGACCGGCATCCCCTTCTCGATCTCCGTCTCGGTCGCGGCCGCCACCTCCGTGCAGAAGCTGGTGCCCCGCTTCGGCCGCAAGGTGCTCCAGGCGGGCGCGCTGTTCATGGCCGCCGGACTGCTCCTGTACATCTGGCTCTCCGACCGCTACGGCATGGAGATCGCCTCCTGGCAGATGGCCGCCCCGCTGATCGTCATGGGCATCGGCATGGGCCTGATCGTGGCCCCGCTGACCGACTCCGTGCTCTCCGAGGTACCGCGCGAGCACGCCGGCTCCGCGTCCGGCCTGATCAACACCACCGGCCAGATGGGCAACGCCCTCGGCCTGGGCCTCACCTCGGTCGTCTTCTTCGGCGTCATCGACAACGACCTGGCCTTCGGCGCCCCGTACGTGGAGGCCTTCCGGCACGCCCTGTGGTGGGTCGTGGGCATCATGGCCGTGATCTTCGTGGTGATGTTCGCGCTGCCGCGCAAGCAGGCCGCGCCCGGCATCGGCCACGAGGCCGAGGCCGGCGCCACCGCCCCGGCCGACGGGGCCGCGGCCGCAGCCCCGGAGAAGGTCCGGGTCGGCTGAGCTGGCGAAGACCGGGGTCGGCGAAGTCAGCCAAGACCGGCGTCAGCGAAGACCGGGGTCGGTGAGGACCGGCGTCAGCGAAGACCGGGGTCGGTGAGGACCGGCGTCAGCGAAGACCGGGGTCGGCGACCCGGGCGCGGAGCTCCATCGCGTCCCGGGCCGCGGCCTCGCTCTCGTAGACCTCGCACATGTGCCGGCCGTCCGGCGTGGCCGTGTGCTCGACCTCCCACAGGCTCAGCTCGCTGCCGTCCAGCAGGACGAACGCGTGCTCGTACAGGGTGAATCCGACGCCCCGGCCACTCCCCGCGCACGGGCGGCCGCCGAACGCCTGCGTGATCTGGTGCGCGTACGCCGACCGCAGCAGCGCGGCCACCCGCTCGCCCGGCCGGTCGGTGTTCTCGGCCCGGCGCAGCACCCGGCGGGCGTGGTCGGCGGACTCCTCCACCCGGTACTCCCGGTGCCGCCGCGGCCGGGTGGCCGCGGCGAACAGTGCGCTCAGCACCGCCGCGTCACCCGCGGGGTCCTCCCCGCCCGGCGGTAACGCCGGCACCGGGGCCGGCTCCTCGCCGAACAGCCGGGCCCCCGCCAGAGCGGCCTCCGCCTGGCTGGTGAAGAGCTCGTGCCGGGTCGCCCGCTCGCCCGGCCTGCGGTAGGCCAGCTCCCACAGCGAGGCGGCGGAGCCGTCGGCCAGCAGGTAGGTGTGCCGGTGGGTCTCGCGTCGGCCCCCGGCCGCGGGGCTGTGGTGCGTGGTGTAGAGCGAAGAGCTGTGGGCCAGCGCGGTGCCCAGGCGCTCGACCAAGTGGTCGGGCAGGTCGAAGGAGTTGAGGGCACGGCCAAGGAGCCGGCCGAGGTGCGCCTCAGTGGTCTCGTACGGATCGCTCGGATCCAGCCGGTCGCTCACGATGGGTTCTCTCCAGGCCGTCGCAGCTTGTCACTTCGCGGATGCTCAACGTAGCCCCTCGCTCTGACATCACGTCCGGGGTTCGGTAAAACGTCCGGGAAGGATCGGTAGTTCCCCCACCCCTTCTGGTCAACTTCGTTCCAGAAGTGCATGGTTCGCCACGATCTGCGGTGTGGTGCGGGAGTATGGGCCGCATGGCAACGAATACCGTGGGCGTCCCCCGCCAGCAGAGCCGGTCCCGCGGCCGGACCGAGGACGGACCGGCAACGGCGTCGAAGGCGTCGGCGTGGCTGCTGGTGGTCACCGGGGCCGCCGGCCTGCTGGCCTCGTGGGTGATCACGCTCGACAAGTTCCTCCTGCTGGAGGACCCCGACTTCAAGCCGGCGTGCAGCCTCAACCCGGTCGTCTCCTGCGGCAGCGTGATGCAGAGCGAGCAGGCGTCCGCGTTCGGCTTCCCCAACCCCATGCTGGGCCTGGTGGCGTACGGGGTCGTGGTGTGCGTCGGCGCGGGACTGCTGGCCGGCGCCCGCTACCGCGGCTGGTTCTGGGCCGGCCTGCACGCCGGCACCCTCTTCGGGGTCGGCTTCTGCACCTGGCTGATGGTCCAGTCGCTGTACGAGATCAACGCGCTGTGCCTGTGGTGCTGCCTGGCCTGGGTGGCCACCTTGACGATGTTCTGGGGCGTCACCGCGCACAACGTCCGTACGGGCGTGCTCCCCGCGCCGGGGCCGGTGCGGAACTTCTTCGCCGAGTTCGCCTGGGCTCCGCCGCTGCTGCACACCGGGGTGATCGGCATGCTGGTCCTGACCCGGTGGTGGGACTTCTGGACGTCCTGAACCCGTCTTCCGGATCACGGGCCCGTCTTCCGGATCACGGCCGAGGGCCCCGGCAGCCGATGCTGCCGGGGCCCTCGCCGCTTCGCTCCACGGGCGCCTTCAGGCGCGAACCCGTTCGGTTCGCGGAGGTCAGCTGCCGTTGGACAGGTTGCCCGACAGGACCGGGATGTTGCTGAGGATGTGCGAGAGCGGCTCGTCGCCCTTGGCCTGGGTCGAGTTCTCGGCGCACTGCTGGTTCATCGGGTTGGACAGGACGTTGATGTCCTGGACGCCGACGTTGACGAGCGCGAGGATGTTCTGGACGTTGACCTTCGCCGGCAGACCGATGCAGGGCTTGTTGGCGGTGCCCTGGATGAGGGCGAGCTGCGGGCTCATCGCGCCCTCGGTCTTCTGGTTGCCGTAGATCTGCTGGGCGCCGTTGCCGTTGACGGTGTTGATCCCGTTGTCGTTGCCGATGGCCATCGCCGGGGCGGCGACTGCGGCACCGGCGCCGAGGACGGCGGCGGTGGCGGCGGCGGTGGCCATAATCTTCTTGAGCATCTTGGTCCTTTTGTCGCACGAGTGCCCGCTAGTGGAGCCCCCTGACCAACTGCCCGCTGCGGTCTTGGTTCCGCCCGTTCACCCGAACGGCCCGCCCGTGCGCGGATTTTCGCCGGGGCGGGTGAGCCGCCTCCGGACGCGTGCGCGAAGCCCGTACGCAGCCCGCAGCCGGCCGGGCTCCGGTTGCGGTCCGTAGAAGGTGTTCGCACGGTGGGTAGGGAAGCGGATCGATGTGGTCCGTTCCCCGTGCGACCACCGAAGGAATCCCCATGCACCGCACCAAGGCGTCCCGGATCCTCGTCCCCTCGGCCCTCGCCGCCGCCATACTCTTCGGCGCGACCGCCCCCGCGAGCGCCGAGAGCGCGGACCGTTCGGCCGCGACCGAACAGCAGGGCTCCGGCAGGGCCGCCCCGGAGGTCTCCGGGCGGGCCGTGGAGAAGGCGGTCGAACAAGCCGTCGAGGAGGCCGTCGAGGAGTCGGGCGCACGTGTCGCGGCCGGCCCGATCGACGATCTCGTCAACGGCATCCTGGAGGCCATCAAGGCGCTGCTGCCGGCCGGCATCTCGCTGCCGCCGATCACCGTCCCGGAGATCAAGCTGCCCGAGATCACGCTCCCGGACATCCAGATCCCCGGCATCACGCTGCCGCAGATCCCGGGCGTGCAGCTGCCGCAGCTGCCTCCGCTCACCCCGCCGCAGCTGCCGCCGGTCACCCCGGCCGGCCAGGTCGAGATCGTGCCGGAGATCCCGGACTGGCCGGACATTCCGTAGGACTATTGGGCTGAACAGGTCTGATCATGGACGAGGCCGTGTCGTGGGAGGAGAGTGGACCGTTTCGCTCGGTGTGAGCCCCGGATCGGGGCAGTACATCGAGCAGAAGGTGCACTTCCCATGAACACTGCCAAGAAGGCCGCCGTAGCCCTGGCGGGCGCTGGTCTCGCTGTCGCGGGTGCCGCCGGTGCCGCTGTCGCCGACGCCGCTGCCGAGGGTGCGGCCGTGGGCTCTCCGGGCGTCCTCTCCGGCAACCTGCTTCAGGTCCCGGTCCACGTCCCGGTCAACGTCTGCGGCAACTCGGTGAACATCATCGGCGCCCTGAACCCGGCGTTCGGCAACGTCTGCATCAACGACTGACATCGTCGACCGACGTCAGCTCGCACCACACGACTGTGGGCGCCCCGGCATCGCCGGCGGCGCCCACAGTCGCGTCGGGGGCCTGACGGGTGATCAGCTGTTGCTGCCGCCGTTGAGGTGGACGCCGCCAAGCATCGGGGCGACCTTGCCGACCACGTTGGCGCTGTTGAGCACCTGGCCGGGCGCGTTGTTCTTGACCTTGTTGACGTCCTGTACGGCGCCCACCACCTGGTTGACCGTGTCGTTCTGCTCGGCCAGGCCGTTGCCGACGGTCTGTGGCAGGCCCGCGGAGACCGGTGCGGCGGCGTTGAGCGTCTCCGTCAGCCCGCCGGTCAGGCTCATGGAGGGCGCCGCGGGGGTCTCGGCGAAGGCGGGGGAGGCGGCGCCGAGCGCGGCGAGGGAGCCGGCGACGGCAGCGGCGACCTTCGTGTACTTCATTTTCGCAATCCTTTTCCAGCGGCGACCGACGCGCCGCTTTCGCCCTGCGTAACGATTCCGGGCGGATGCGGAAACCCCGTGGTCCGTTCTCGGTCCGTTCTTTTCGGACGGAGGCGGCCTACGGCGACTCATGGCATATGCCGCAGAATGACATATGCCGGAGAGCCCCCTGGGGGACAGGGGGTTCTCCGGCCGGTATTTCTTCTGTTTCTTCCGATTACCGGTACGGGATATCGGAAGTCAGGAGACGCGCGACCTCCGGTACAGCACGGCGCCGCCCAGGATCAGCGCCGAGGCGAGCACGGCCGCGGCGGCCGGCTGGCCGGCACCGGTCTGCGCCAGCATCGGGGCGGTCACCGCCGGGGTCACGGGAGCCGGCGCGGGCGCGGGTGCGGGTG
>NZ_WTFF01000130.1 GCF_019400985.1 Streptomyces bambusae | reverse complement strand
CCGCGCCCCCCCCGGGCGCCCGGCCCCGCCCGTTCCCCCGTCCCGCCCCCGGCGCCCGGGTGGGCCCCCCCGCCGCCCCCGCGCCCCGCCCCCGCGGTACGGTACGGCAACCGCCTCGCCCGCCCGTTCCTGCTGGACTCCCCCGACCGGTACCGGCTCGGCCCGCCGCCCGCGCTCGGCTCGGAGCGGTACAGGGCGGACCTCGCCGAGGTGCGGGCGTACGGGCGCGTCGACAGCACGGTGCGCACCCCGTACCAGACCGAGACGGCGACCTTCTGGTACGGCTCCTCGCTGACCCTGTACACCGAGCCGCTGCGGGTGGCGGTGACGCGCTCGTCCGGCTCGGCGGCGGACCGGGCCGCGCTCGTGGCGCTGTTCCACGCGGCCCTGGTGGACACGCAGATCGCGACGGCCGACAGCAAGTACGCCTACCTGCGCTGGCGTCCGGTCACCGCGATCCGCACCGGCGCGATCGACCGCGAGCCGGGCTGGAGCCCGCTGCACCAGACCCCGGCCCACCCGGACTACCCGAGCGGGCACACCACGTACGCCGGCGCCGCCGAGGCGGTCCTGGAGGCCCTGGTGGGGCCGCGGACCGCGCCGTTCCCGCTGACCAGCGCCACGGCGCCGGGCGTACGCCGGACGTACACGGGCTGGGACCAGCTGACGCGGGACAACGTCGACGCCCGGGTGTTCTCCGGCATCCACAGCCGGTCGGCCGACGAGGCGGGCGTCGCCCTGGGCAAGGCGGTGGGCCGGCACGCGCTGCGCAACGCCTACCGGCTGTTCTAGGGCCTGTCGTCAAATTCCCGTCGTCGCCCGAAGGGCGGCCCCGCGGCGTCTGGTGCGTGCTCTCGGCGTGCCGGGCGGAAGCCCTCGTACTGGACGTACTTGGGGTTTCGTCCGGTGCGGCGAGAGTGCGTGCCTGGGGGCACTCCCCCAGCCTCCGGCCGGGGGCACCCCCACCCAGCGGTAGCTGGGGGAGCGTCGCGGGGCAGACGGGAATTTGACGACAGGCCCTAGGTGCGCTGTCCGGGCCGGTCGCCGGGGTCCCGGGCTGCGGCTCCCGCGCCGTAGCGGTGCAGGACGATCAGCAGCCGCCAGACGTCGGCAGCGAGGTCCTGCGGCGGGCTGTCGATCAGCCCGTGGGCCCAGTCCGCGAGGACCCCGGTGAAGGTGGCGGCGACCGCGGAGGCGATCAGCTCGGGGGCGGGCGCGCCGGCGGCGGCGCGCTCGGTGCGGCTGCGCTCGCGCAGTTCGCGGTGCAGCGTGTCGCCGAGCGGGCCGCCGCCCCCGGGGTGCATCAGCGCCCGGTACAGGCCGGCGTGGCCGTGCGCGGTGGTGAAGAACGCGGTCAGCGCGGGCGGCGGGGCGGCCGGATCGGGTACGCCCCGCCAGGCGTGCAGGGCGTCGACCGCGTCGCGCACGATGCCGGCGCAGGTGTCCACGGCGAGGTCCTGGACGTCGGTGTAGTGCAGGTAGAAGGTGGCGCGGGCGATGCCCGCGCGCCGCACCAGCTCGGCGACGGTGAGGTCGCGCAGCGGCTGCTCGGCGCAGGCGGCGAGCAGCGCCTCGTGCAGCCGGGTCCGGGTCCGGACGGTCCGCGGGTCGGCGAGTCGCGGGTCACCGGACCGCGGGTCACCGGACCGCGGGTCACCGGACCGCGGGTCGCCCGGCCGCCGGTCGCCGGGCCTCGACTCGCCGGGGCTCGACTCGCCGGGCTGCGGGCTCATCCGGCGGCCAGTACGGCGGCCAGCGCGACGGCTCCGGGCAGGGCCTGGGCGAGGAGGATGCGCCGGTTGGCGGTGATCCCGCCGTAGACGCCGGCGACCACCACGCACCCCAGGAAGAAGATCTTGGCGTGCTGCGCGGTCGGATCGGCGGCGATCAGGCCCCAGGCGAGTCCGGCGGCGAGGAAGCCGTTGTAGAGCCCCTGGTTGGCGGCCAGGGGCGCGGTGGCGCGCGCCAGCTCCGCGTCGAACCCGGAGAGGGAGCGGCCCGGCGCCCGCTGCCACAGGAACATCTCCAGCACCAGGATGTACAGGTGCAGCAGGGCCACGAGGCCGACGAGCACGTTTGCGGCGATCTCCATGACCGCTCCCCTCTGATGGACAGGTGTCCAGAATACATGGACACCTGTCCATCACATGCCACTGCCTGCTGTCGAGCTGACCTCAGGGCCGGTAGAGGGTGTAGAGCAGGCGGTCGGGGACGGGCGGCGGGCTGCCCTGGAGGGCGCCGGTCGTGGCGTTCGCGACGAGTGCGCGCTTGACCTGCGCGGGGGTGTCCGCAGGGCGCACGGCGAGGTGGAGCGCGGCGGCGCCGGCGGTGTGCGCGGTGGCCGCCGAGGTCCCGCTGAGCGTGGCCGTCGCGGTGTCGCTCGTGTGCCACGCCGAGGGGATGGACACGCCCGGGGCGAACAGGGCCACGCAGTCGCCGTAGTTGGAGGAGGACGCCTTGCGGTCGGTGCGGTCGCTGGCGCCGACCGCGACGACCTCGCGGACGCGGGCCGGCGAGGTGGTGCAGGCGCCGCCGGACTGGGCGGAGCTGCCCGCGGAGGCGGTGTAGGTGATGCCGGAGGCGATGGAGCCCCGGACGGCGGCGTCGAGGGCGGGGCTGGCGGAGCCACCCAGGCTCATGTTGGCGACGGCCGGCTTCAGGGCGTTGGCGGTCACCCAGTCGATGCCCGCGATCACCCCGGAGGTGGTGCCGGAGCCCTGGCAGTCCAGGACGCGGACCGCGACCACGCGCGCGCCCTTCGCCACTCCGTACGTCGCGCCGGCCACGACGCCGCCGACGTGGGTGCCGTGGCCGTGGCAGTCGTACCCGGCCCGGCCGTCGCCCACGACGTCCACGCCGACCGAGGCACGGCCGCCGAACTCCGTGTGCGTGGTGCGCAGTCCGGTGTCGATGACGTACACGTGCACGCCGGCGGCCGTGGTGCGGTAGGTGTACGTGGTGGACAGGGGCAGCCGGCGCTGGTCGATCCGGTCCAGGCCCCAGGGCGCGCCGGGCTGCGTCGCGTCGGCTCCGGCCGTGCCGGTGCCGCTGCGGCTGCCGGTGTCGGTTCCGGCCGAAGTGTCAGGGGCCGTAGCGAGGTTCACCGGGGCGTCCGGCTGGACGTACGCCACCGCGGGGTCGGCGGCCAGCCGTCGGGCGTGTGCCGGGGTGGTCCGGACGGAGAAGCCGCGCAGCACCGACCGGTAGACATGGCCGAGCCGGGCCCCGGAGAGCCCGCCGAGCAGCTCGCGGGCGACATCGGCGGTGTCGGTGACCTGGGCAGCGGCACCGGCCCGGCCGGGTTCCTTCAGTACGACGATCCAGCCGGACGGGGCCTCGGCGGCGGCCTGCGCCGCGGGCGCCGGGCCGATCAACAGCCCCGCGAGCAGGGCGGTCAGGGCGGCGGGTAACAGACGTCGGCCGCCGGCGGCGGCTCTGCGGGAAGCACTCATTCCTGGTGCACCTGGACCTTTCGTCGACCGTGTGTGGGGTGGGCCGGTCCGCGGGCCAGGGTGCCGGGCGGCGGGTGCCCGCACAAGAGGGCCGCCGCCGCCGGCGCCCGGGCTACGCCGACCGGCCCGCCTCGGCGTGGCCGGAACCGGTGGTGAGGTCCGGCCGGCACGGCGAGGCGGGGTCCCGCAGGGAGCGGTCGATGTCACAACTGCCGTCGCCCGCCCGGCAGTCGGCCTGGAAGCGGGCGCCGGCCGGGACGATCGGCCGGAGACTGCCGGATCCGATCCGGGCGCTGACCCGGTCCGGTCCGGTGCTGTACGCGGCGGTCACCCGGCCGGACGTGGCTCCCAGTTCCGCCTGCGGGGAGCCAGGCCCGTGGCCTGCACGGTGCCGGCGTCGAACTCGACGGCGCTGCGGGCTACGAGGCGGCCGCCGCGGTCCGTGCGGTGGCCGCGTGCAGGCGGCGGGCCTGGGTCAGCAGCTGGGACGTGCCCGGGCGGGACGCCAGCAGGGCCAGGCCTTCCGGTACCGGGCCCGTCGCTCCGCTGCGCTCCGCGCAGTCCGCCGCGACGGCCAGGACCTCGCCCGCACCCCGGTGTCCGGCCGCGCCCTCCAGCAGGGCCGGCAGCGCCTGCGCCAGCACCGCCCAGGTCGTGCCGTACGCGCCGGTGGCGGCGGCCGTACGGGCGGAGTCCGCGAGCCGGTTCGGCTTCACCGTGCCCAGCCGCAGCAGCTCCGCCAGGTCACGCCCGACCCGGGCGGCGTCCAGCTCGCCGCGGGAGCCGAGCACCAGCAGCGCATCGACCGCGGCGAGCCGGTCCTCGGTGTGCCGGGCGCCCAGGCCGGTGGCGACGGCGAGGTGCAGCACCGGGCCGGCCGGGCCGCCGAGTTCGGCCAGGCGGGGCAGGTCCTCGGCGCCGCCCCGCTCGTCGGTGGTCGCGCACGCGGTCAGGTCGGGCAGCGCCCACGCCGCGAGCGTCTCGCGGTCCTCCGGCAGCACCCCGCGCCACAGCTCGTCCTCGCCCTGCCAGTGGTAGCAGCGGCGCCCTTCGAGATGCGGGCGGCCCAGGTCGCGGAAGGCGGCCGGGAACTCCTGCTGGACCACGCGCCGTTCCCCGGTCTCCACGACGATGCGGCGGACGCCGGCCCTGGTCCGCTCCCACCAGTGGACGGCGGCCGGGCCGGGCTCGCGCACCCCGCGGACCAGCGTGCCCGGCTCCCCTCCCCCGGTGAGCCAGGCCGCCAGCCGCTGTCCCTCCGGGGTGCCGAGGGCGGCGGCGGCCGGCGCGGCACCCGCGTCCCGGCGTACGCGCAGCAGGGCCTGGGCGAAGTCGGCGGGCGTCGGCTGTACGCCCGCCCGGGCGTACTCGGCCAGCCGCTCGACCAGCTCCTGCGGTTCCAGCGTCCCGGTGTCCCAGGTCGGGGTGGCGAGCAGGAACGGCAGCGGAGCCGTGAGGATCTGCCAGGCCGCCTCGCGCAGCCGGGCGAGGACCGCCCCGCCCATCGCCGCGTGGGCGCAGTCCGCCGTGAAGCCGTGGCCGCGCGGGTTCTGCCGTACGGGCCGGAGTTCCGCCGTACGGACGCAGCCCAGCACCGCGGCCGCCACGATCTCGATGCCGTGCAGCCGGTCGGGCTCGGCCTGCCGGTCGCCCTGGTGCCACCAGCGGTCGGCCAGGGCGGGCCGCAGGGCGGTGGCGAGCTCCGCCCGGTCGCGCCGGGCGTGCCGGACGAGGCCGTCGAGGGCCCGTTCGAACTCGGTGAGCGCCGGGGTCCGGGACTTGACCAGGGCCGCGACGAGCTCCACGGTCTCGGCGACCGAGTCCGGGGCGGGCTCCAGCCGGCGGCGCTGCGGGGCGGGCGGGAGCAGCTCCTCGTACGGCAGGTCGTCGGCGGGAGCACTGGCGGCGGCGCCCAGGACCTGGGCGGCCAGGGTCCGGTGGACGGGGCTCAGCAGCGCGGTCTGGTCGGCGAGTTCGGCGCGCAGCTCGGTGTCCTGCGTCCGCAGGTGTTTGGCGACGAGCTTCAGCGCGCGTTCCTGGAGGGCCGTGTCCGGGTGGCCGAAGGCGGCCGCGGCGGCCGGCAGCAGCTCGTCCCGGGTGTCGGGGTCGCGGCGCAGGGCCTTGCCCAGGAGCACGAGCTGGGCACGGACGAGCTTCTTCTCCGGCCGGAACAGCACCGAGCCGGACATCTCCGCGAGCTGTCGCGCGGGCAGCTCGCCCGCCTCCGCGAGCCGGGCGAGGACCTCCTGGGCGTACCCGGCCAGGGGTGAGGGGCCGTCAGCGGCCATGGCGGTCCAGTCGGGGATGTGCTCCCGCTCCTCGGCCGGGGTCAGGGCGAGCCGTCGGAGCAGGGCCAGGAAGAACTTGAGGTCGTTCGGGCGGCCGCCGCGCAGCAGCCGGGCGGTGCAGCCGTCCACGAGGACGCGCCGCTCGACGATGCCGTCCTGGGCGAGGCCGGCCAGCACGGACGGCCAGTACCCGGGGCGGTCGGGGTCGGTGTGCCAGCGCAGGGCGGGGGCGGGCTCGACCGTCTCGAACAGCCGCGGCACCAGCTCCCGTACGTGCGGGTCCGCGCGGAGGGCCACGGGGTCGCTGTTCACGGAGCGGGCCCAGCCGTGCACGAAGGCGTCGGTGGTCGGGACCGGGCAGCCCGCGATGCGTACCAGTCCGGCGATCAGCCGGTAGTCGTCCGCGGCGGTGGCGGCGCGGGCGGCGAGCCGGTGGGCGACGTCGGCGAGCCAGGCGGGGTTGCGGTCCGCGAGCACGGTGAGCAGCGGGTCGGCCGGCGCGCTCCCCCAGCGGCGCAGGTCGCGGGCGCCGATCCAGGCGGCGGCCGCGGCGGCGCCGGTCTGGCAGGCGGCGCCGGCGACGAGCAGGCCGGGCCGGATCTCCTCCCGCTCCTGCCAGCGGTTCCAGTCCCAGCCGCGGACCTCGCGGCGCAGGGCGGTGAGTTCGGTGAGCAGGGCCCGCCGGGCCGGGACGTCCAGGGGCTGCAGCAGGGCGGGGAGCCGGTCGCCGCGGCCCGCGCGGACCGCGTCGAGGATCTCGCGGGTGGTGTCCACCGCTTCGGCCGGGTCCGTCGTCATCGTGTTCACCGTGCTCGTCGCCTTCGTGGTGCTCGTCGCGCTCGTCGCGCTCGTCGTGTTCGTGGTGCTCGTCGCGCTCGTCGTCTTCGTGGTGTTCGTCGTCGCACTCGTGTTCGTGGAGCTCGTGTTCGCGGTGCTCGTCGTGGTGGTCATCGCGTGCCTCCGGCGGCGGTCGGGGTGCGCTTCGCCATGCGGACGGCGAGGGCGTGCTTGCAGGGGCCGCGCCGGCCCCGGTAGTCGGCCCACCACTGGCAGGTGCAGCCGAGGACCCCGCCGGCCGCTTCGCGGACCTGGTAGGTGCGCTCGCCGGAGCGGACGGTGGCGGTCGTGCCGTCCAGGTGCACCGCGCCCTCGGCCAGCAGGGCGCGGGCGGCGACGAGCCGCGGGTTGTGGCGTTCGGCGCGGTCGGCGTCGTAGGGCAGTTCGCGGTGGAAGTACGCGGCGTCGGCGACGTCGTAGCCGACCCGGCCTGCCGTGCCCAGGCGGGCGAGGGCGGCGCGGACGCGGGCGACGGGCAGGCCGGACTGCTCAGCCAGGTCGGCGGGGTCGATGCGCGGCTCCCAGGCGAGCAGGACCGAGATCAGGTCGGCGTCGGCGGCGGCCTCGTCGGTGGCCAGCGCCTCCAGGACGCCGCCCTCGCCGGAGAAGCCTCGGGCCGGGTCGGGCGACAGGGTCAGGGTCAGGCGCATGCCGGGCATGACCACCTCCCAGGCAGCGGCGGTGGCAGCGCCGTCGTGGGCGTTCGGCCCGTAGACCCGCAGGGCGGTGGCGTGCCGCAGGACCCGCTGGAGGGCAGCGAGCCGCTCGGGGCCGGGCAGGCAGACCGCGCCGGGCACGGGGCGGGTGGTGGGGCGCAGGGTGCGGCCCGCGGGGACCACCCACATCGGGCCACGTCCGGCCGCGTTCGACCGGGGCAGCGCCCGCAGGAACCGTACGGCCTCGGCGGCGGTCAGCTCGGCCCGCAGGTCGAAGCCGGCGGTGACCACCTGGGCCTCGGCGAATCCGCGCAGCCAGCGGTCCGGCAGCGGCACCTTCTTCTCCACGACGGGCCCGTCCAGCGTGCTGACGACGAGCTCGTCCGGGCCGACGCGCAGGTGCAGCGGGTCGTCGCCGGCCAGCCGGGAAAGGGACTCGCGCAGCGGGTTGTTCACGTCGACGTTGGTCGTGCCGTGGCCGGTGTCGGCGCCGTCGAGGCCCTCCTGGAGCACGTCGAGCCGCGCGTACACGCCGCAGCAGCCGGAGAACGACTCGAACCGCAGGCGATCGCCGTTGCCGGTCACCACCGGGTCGAGCGAGGCCCGCAAGGTGCGCTGGTAGTAGCGCGCGGCCGCGACGTCCGCCACGGCCAGCAGCCCGCGGGCGGCGGCCTGAGGGGAGGTCAGGAACCCGGCGAAGAACTGCGGGTGCGCCTCGGCGCCGACGGGCGTGATGCCCCCGGAGGTCTCCAGGCCGAGGTGCTGTGCGCCGGCGGCGGAGGTGAGGACGGACGGGCGTGCGTAGGCCAATGCCTGAACGGATCGGGTCATGGGAAGGACGCTAGATCCCGGCACTGACAACGCCCCCGGAGCGTGTGGACGGGCGCCTGCCTCCGCGGCTGGTCCGGCCGGCCGCACGACGGACCCGACCACCCCCGCACGGCGGGTCCGACCGGCTGCCGGCGCGCTCCCTTTCAGCCGCGGAAGGCTCGCCGGTACTCGCGCGGGGCCACGCCGATGCGGCGGACGAAGGCGGGGCGCAGGGAGACCGCCGAGCCGAACCCGGTGCGGACCGCGACCTGTTCGACCGGCAGGTCGGTCTCTTCCAGCAACTGCTGGGCGGCCAGGACGCGTTGCTCCAGGAGCCAGCGCAGCGGCGGGGTGCCGGTGGTCTCCACGAAGCGGCGGGCGAAGGTGCGTTCGGACATGAGGGCGGCGTCGGCCATCCGGCGGACGGTCCACGGGGCGTCGAGCCCGGCCAGGACGGCGGTGCGGGCGCGGCCGAGGGGATCGTCCGCGCCGGTGTCCTCGGGTACCGGCGTCGGGATGAACTGGGCCTGGCCGCCCGCCCGGAAGGGTGCGGTGACCATGGCGCGGGCGATGCCGGCGGCGGTGCGCTGGCCGTGGGAGGTGCGCACGAGGTGCAGGCAGAGGTCGATGCCGGCGGCCACGCCGGCGGAGGTCCAAATCGCGCCGTCGCCGGTGAAGAGCACCTCGGGGCGGACGTCGACCCGAGGGTAGGTGCGGGCGAGTCGGTCGGCGAGCGCCCAGTGCGTGGTGGCGGTCCGGCCGTCGAGCAGGCCGGCCTCGGCCAGGACGAAGGCCCCGGCGCACAGGGACGCGACCGGGATGCCGCGGGCGTGGGCGCGGCGCAGGGCGTCCAGTACGGCCGGGGGGCGCGCCGCGAGGGGGTCGGTGACTCCGGGCACGAGGACGAGCCCGCAGTCGAGGAGGGCGTCGAGACCCTGGTCGGGGACGCGCTCCAGACCGCCGCCGAGCCGGACCCGGGCCCCGTCGGGGCCGCAGACCCGCAGGTCGAAGGCGCGGCGGTCGGACCAGACCTCGCTGACGACGGCGTAGTCGAAGGCCCGGACGCCGTCGAAGACCAGGCAGCCCACTCTGCTGGGGTTCATGGCAGGAATCTATCGATGGTCGGCGGCCCGGTCCGTCACGGCCCCCGGCCGGTCCGCCGCAGGCTGGAGCCATGACGAACACCAGCGCTTTCGACGCCCCGCTCGCCCTCGACCCCGATGCCGTACTGGTGGTGGTCGACGTCCAGCAGGGGTTCGACGACCACGACCACTGGGGCCGGCGGGACAACCCCGGCGCCGAGAAGAACATGGCCGCGCTCGCCGACGCATGGCAGGCGACCGGGCGGCCGGTCGTGATCGTGCAGCACGGCTCGGCGGCCGGGCCGCTGCGGCCCGGGACGCCCGGCTACGAGCTGAAGCCCGAGATCGCCGGGGTACGGGCGGACCTGCGGATCACCAAGACGGTCAACAGCGCCTTCTACGGCACGCCCGACCTGCACGCCTGGCTCACCGAGCGCGGTGCCCGGCAGGTGGTGGTCATCGGGATCATGACGAACGTCTGCAACGAGACGACCGCCCGGATGGCCGGCAACCTCGGCTACGACGCGATCTTCCCGGTCGACGCCATGCACACCTTCGACATGGCGGGCCCGGACGGGGTCACCGTGGCCGCCGAGGACCTGTCCCGGGCGACAGCGGCGGTCCTGCACGCGATGCGGTTCGCCAAGGTGGTCACGACGCAGGCCGTGCTCGCGGCCGCGGCGGCGGGCTGAGCCGGGGTGCCGACGTGCCGGCGCCCCCGCACCGCTGCTGCCGCGGTGACGGGGGCGCCGGCGTGCTCGGGTCCGGCCGGGGCGGGGATGCCCGGGTCAGCCGCGGTGGCGTGCCCGGACGATGGCCCGGGTGACGACCGGCGGGAGCAGGTCCTTGGCGAGCTTGCGCATGGGCGAGGGGGCCGGACGGGCCGGCGAACCGGCGGGCGTGTCGGCCGCCGCGGGCTGCGGGGCCTGGTACCGGGACTTCGGCAGGGCGGGGGGAATCGCCTTCCCGCCGCCGATGCGGACCAGGCGCGCGCCGGCCACCTGCTCGGTGCCGTGCCACAGGTCCTCGCGGCCCTTCAGCCAGGTCAGCAGCGCCTCCTGGAGCGGGGCGGGGTCGCCCCAGGTGGCGTAGAGCTTGTTCCCGGTCACGCAGAGCACGTGCAGGTCCTTGGTGGCGACGGCGCCCCAGATCGCGGCCGCGACGCCGGGGCAGTGCTCGGAGCGGTAGTCGTCGAAGACGACCACCGCACCGGGCGCCGCGACCAGGCGGGAGGCCTCGATGTCGCCGTGCACGTGCTCGTAGAGGTGCGAGGCGTCGATGTGGATGAACCGGCAGGAAGCTTCGCGTACCTCGGTGGCGACGACCGAGGTGGGGGCCTGGATCACCCGCGGGAGCTCGTCGTGGAACGCCAGGTAGTTCGTCTCGAAGGCGAGGCGGGTGAGGTTCGCGTAGGAGGACTCGGTCTCGGCGACGTTGGAGTCGTCCGGGGCCGGTGCACCGAAGAGGTCACAGACGGTGAACTCCTCTCCCTCCCGGAGGTACTCCCCGAGCAGGATGGCGCTCTTCCCCATGTACGCGCCCAGCTCCAGCAGGTCACCCCCGTGGGCGGAGTCTTCGTTCTGCCGGCTGAGGAACCAGTCGAACAGGAGCTGGTCAACGGCCCAGAACCAGCCCTTGACGTCCTCGAGGCGAGTGGGCTTGATCTGAGCGATGGTGGGTGCGTGCGACATCGAGCGCTGATCCTCCGGAAAGGGCAGGGAATCGCCGTTGAAACCTGACCGTCCCCCCGTGATGATCGGGAAATCTACACGGGTCGGCGACACCCGGCTAGCGTTCCGACGAGGCTCCTCGCCGAATTTTGCGTGCCTTCCGGAATCGGGCGGCGGCGACCGCTCCGAGGGGCCCGAAACTCCGTGGCCGCCATTCCGGTAAGCCGGTAGCGTCCGGTACTCCCGGCGGCCGGATCCTGCCGCCGCCGATGATCGAAAGAGCCACCTACCATGACCGCCGGCCGACCGACGACGACTCTGTGGCGCCCGACCGGGCCCGTGGAGCTGGACCTGGTCCGCGCGCTGGAGTGGCGCGCCTGGCCGCCGCGCCTGCCCGACCAGCCGATCTTCTACCCGGTGTTGAACGAGGACTACGCGATCCGGATCGCCCGGGACTGGAACGTCAAGCACAGCGGCGTCGGCTTCGTCACCCGCTTCGAGGTCGACACGGAGTTCCTGCGCCGCTACCCGGTGCAGCAGGCCGGCGGGCAGACCATTCTGGAGCTGTGGGTGCCCGCCGAGGAGCTGGACGAGTTCAACGCCCACATCGTCGGCGAGATCCAGCTCGTCCACACCTTCCGCTGACCGGCTGACCGGCTGACCAGCTGACGGGCTGACCGGCCGTCAGGCGCCGGTGTCCGGGGCTGTGCCGGGCGGTTCAGGAGGCGGGCGGGTCAGGCCTGCTCGAAGTGGAACGACTTGATGAAGCAGTCCCGGGACTGGCCTATCGCGAAGAGGATGCAGTCGACCAGCGACTGCGCGGTCAACGGGTCCCGGGCCGACCGGGGCGCCTCCTGCCACGCCGGCGACAGCGGGTCGTGGTTGTCGAAGTCCGGCGGGTAGAGGGAGATCACGCGGACGCCCTGGGAGCGCAGCCGCTTGGAGAGGATCTCGGTGAATCCGGCCTGTGCGCTCTTGGCCGCGTAGAAGGAGGCGTGCGCGTCGGAGCGGTGGTGGCCGGCCTCGCCGCATCCCGAGACCATGGTGACGATGTCGGGCCGGTCGGACTTCAGCAGGAGCGGAAGGAAGTTCTTGGTCATCAGGACGGTCCCGGCGGCCCCGGAGGCGAGCGTGTCCACGATGTCCTCGTCGGCGGCGGACAGCAGGTCGGGGCCGTGCTGGTAGCGGGCGCCGTTGTTGACGAGGACGTCGATGTGGTCGGTGCGCTCGGCGACCGCGGCCGCGAAGGCTCGTATCGAGGCGGGGTCGGTGAGGTCGCAGGCGAAGGCGTGCACCCGCTCGGCGACCCCGTCGGGGCCTTGGTCGCGGATCTCGCCACGGACCCGTTCCGCTCCTTCGAGGGTGCGTGCCGAGAGATAGACCTCGGCGCCCAGGCCGGCGAAGCGCAGGGCCAGCGTACGGCCGAAGTCCCGGCCGGCGGCGGTGATCACGACGCGACGGTGTTCGAGTGTCATACCCGTATTCCCCTTTCGGTCCCTACAGTTGATCATGGCAGACGGCTCGTAGGGCGGCATGACCGGGGCCACGCCTTGGCTCGGGCGGGTTCAGTGGTCCCTGCGGTGGACCGCCGTGACGGTGGCGGCCGCGGCGGCCAGGGCCCACACGGCGTAGACGGCCCAGGCGCCGCCGACCGTGGACGGATAGGAGCGGGGGGCGTGGTCGATGCTGACCAACCGGTCCCAGGCGCTGTACGGCAGGGCATGGTCGATCACAGCCGTCATGTGCGTGTCCGGTCCCAGTCCGACCGGCAGCATCAGCAGGACCAGTACGGCGCACACGACGGTGGTCGCGCTGTGGCGTATGAGGGTGCCGAGGGCCATCCCTGTGAGGGCCGCGACCGGGGCGAGCAGCGCGGAGGCGGCCAGGACCCGCAGGGCGCCGGGGTCACCGATCGACGCGGCGGCACCCCGCCCGGCCAGGATGCCCTGCGTGACCAGGAACGAGACCACGGCGACGATCACACCGAAACCGGCCGTGGCCCCCGCGACCACCGCCGCCTTGGCGGCCATCAGCGAGCGGCGGGCGGGGACCGCGGCGAAGGTGGTGCGTATCAGACCCGTGCCGTACTCCCCTACGACGGCGACGGCGCCGACGGCAGCAACGACCAGGATCAGGTTCATGGCGGCCATGTTGGTGAAGGCGTCGCGCAGCGCTCCCGTCCGGTCGAAGCCGTCCCGGGTCGCCTCGCCGAAGGCGGGCCACGCACGGTAGTCGCGGTAGGCGGCGTTCGTGTTCAGCGCGACGACGGCCAGACCGCCGACGGCGAAGACCCATCTCGTGGAGCGCAGGGACCACAGCTTGATCCACTCGGCGGCGACGAGGTCGCGGAAGCGGGCGCGGGGCTCGGTGACCGTGCGCAACTCGGTGACCGTGCGCATCTCGGTGACGGTGTGCGACTCGCTGGCGGCCTGCGGTGTGAAGGTGCTCATCGGGGATCTCCTCCGGCGAATTCCACGCGGCTTGCGGTCAGTTCCATGAAGGCCTCCTCGAGTGAGGCGGGCCGGGTGGTGAGTCCGTAGAGCAGCAGCCGGTGCTCGAAGGCGAGTTCACCGATCCGCTCGGCGCTCAGCCCCGTCACCATGAGGGCCTGGTCCCCGTCCGGATCGGCGCCGGTCGCGCCCTGCCGCATCAGGACGGCGGCCAGCGCATCGGCGTCGGGGGTGCGGACCGTCACGCTGGATCTGGTGCCGCGGGCGGCGAACTCGGCGAGGCTTTCGGCGGCCAGCAGCTCACCGCGCCCGACGACCACGAGGTCGTCGGCGGTGTGCTCCATCTCGGACATGAGGTGGCTGGAGACGAAGACCGTACGGCCCTCGCCGGCCAGTCGGCGGAACAGCCCGCGGATCCACTTCACCCCTTCCGGGTCAAGGCCGTTGAGCGGCTCGTCGAAGAGCAGGACCGGTGGGTCGCCCAGCAGGGCGGCGGCGATGCCGAGCCGCTGTTTCATGCCGAGCGAGTACCCGGCGGTCCGTCTGCGGGCGACGGCGGACAGTCCCACTTCCTCCAGCACCTCCTCGACGCGGTGGCGCGGTATGCGGTTGCTGCGGGCCAGCGCCGACAGGTGGGCCAGCCCGCTGCGCCCGCCGTGCACGTCGTGCGCGTCGAGGAGGGCTCCGACGTGCCGCAGCCCCCGGGCGCGGTCCCGGAACGGCCGGCCGTCGATGGTCACCTCGCCGCTGGTGGGGGTCTGGAGGCCGAGGAGCAGCCTCAAGGTGGTGCTCTTGCCGGCGCCGTTGGGCCCGAGGAATCCGGTGACCCGGCCGGGCCGGACGGTGAAGGTCAGGTCGCTGACGGCGGTGGTCCTGCCGTAGCGCTTCGTGAGTGCGTTCGTCTCGATCATGCGTTCAACGGTGCCGTCGGCCACCCCGCGCCGTCTTCCGCCCCCGGCCGACATCTGCGCACTCCACTGTCACCCGTGGGTGTACACCCTGGGTCCGATGTCCGCGGACGACCACGTGGCTAGCATCGGCGGCATGTCCTCACAGCCCGCTCTCCCCCTGTTCAAGCGCCTGCCACCGGGTGGTTGGGTGGCGCTGGCCTGGTGTGCCGGCACGGCACTGACCTTCCTCCTGCGCTTCCGGCTGCCCGGGGAGCAGGAACCGACGATCGTGCCGGGCGTCCAGCTCTTCCGCTGGGACGGCCTGACCCAACTCCTCATGGCGACAGCTCTGGTGTTCAAGGGCGCCCAGGTGCTGGAGCGCCGGCCGGTCGCCGCGATGTCCCTGCTCCTGCTGGGCGCGGCCGTGGGCACCACAGCTCTGAGCACGGACCAGATACCCCTGCTGCAGTTCCTCGCAGCCGACGTCGCGCTGTACTTCGTGGCGGCGCACGAGCCGCGCCGGACGTCGCTGGTCGCCCTCGCGTCGGCGCTCGGGACGCTGGCCGCCTTCCAGGCCGTTCGCCTCTTGTTCGCCTGGAGCTCGGGGACGGCTACGGCGCTGACCGTGGGGCTGACCGCCGCCGTCGCCTGGCTGCTGGGCCGCTCCGCAGGGCAGGCGCGGGAGCACGCCGAGGAGTCGCGGGCGCAGGCGGCCGTCCAGGCGGTCACGGCCGAGCGGCTGCGGATCGCCCGGGAGTTGCACGACATGGTGGCACACAGCATCGGTGTCATCGCCCTCCAGGCCGGCGCCGCAGGTCGGGTCATCGAAACCCAGCCGGCCGCCGCCCGCGAAGCATTGGGTGCCATCGAGACGGCCGGCCGGGAGACCTTGTCGGGGCTGCGGCGCATGCTGGGCGCCCTGCGCGAGGCGGACAGGGCCGACGGCCGGGAGGCCGGGCCGGCACCGCTGGATCCGGCGCCGCCCGGACTGGCCGACGTCGAGCGGCTGGCGGCGGCGACCTCCGCCGCCGGGGTGCGGGTCGACGTGGTCTGGCAGGGCGAACTGCGGCCGCTGCCCGCCGAGATAGACATGTCGGCGTACCGGATCGTGCAGGAGGCGGTGACGAATGTGGTGCGGCACGCGGGCGTTTCCTCGTGCCGGGTGACGATAGGGTGCGACGCCGAGGAACTGTCCATCGCCGTGGTGGACGACGGCCGCGGCACCGGCCCCGCAGGCGCGAGCCGCAGTGGCAGTGGCAGTGGCAGTGGCAGACCGAGCGGGAGCCGCAGAAGCGGCCCAGGTGCGAGCCGTGAAAGCGATCCGGGTGCGAGCCGCAGAAGCGGTCCAGGTGGGAGCGGGCCGAGCGGAAGTGCTTGGGGCGGGTACGGCCTGCTGGGGATGCGGGAGCGGGTGCACCTGCTGCACGGCGAGTTCTCGGCCGCACCGCGGCCCGAAGGAGGCTTCCGGGTCACCGCCCGGCTGCCCGTACCGACAGGAGCACCATGACCGGGACCAGCGGGGCCGCCGTACGCGTACTCCTCGTCGACGACCAGGAGCTCATCCGCGCCGCGTTGAAGATGGTGATCACCGACGCCCCCGACCTCGAACTCGTCGGCGAGGCCGAGACCGGGGCCGAGGCGGTCCGGCTGACGCGCGAACTGCAGCCTGACGTGGTGGTGATGGACATCCGGATGCCCGTCATGGACGGGATCGAGGCCACCCGCCGGATCGCCGAGAGCGGCAGCAGCGCGCACGTCGTCGCCCTGACCACCTTCGACGACGACGAGTACGTGTACGGGGCGCTGCGCGCCGGCGCCGCGGGCTTCCTCCTCAAGGACATGGCGCTGGACGACATCCTGGCGGCCGTGCGCGTCGTCGCGGCGGGTGACGGACTGATTTCGCCTGGTGTCACCCGGCGGCTGATCAAGGAGTTCGCGGGCAGGCCGCCCGTCTCCCCCGGGCCCAGGAAGCCCTTGAAGGGCATCACGGACCGGGAGTGCGAAGTGCTGACGCTGGTGGGCAGCGGCCTGTCCAACACCGAGATCGCCGAACAGCTGTTCATCAGCGCGGCCACTGCGAAGACGTATGTGACCCGCCTGCTGTCCAAACTGGGCGCGCGGGACCGGGTTCAGCTGGTGATCCTCGCCTACGAGACCGGCCTGGTGGCCCCGGGTGCAGAGCGGGCCGTACGGTGATCCCGGGGGTGGCCGACCGGTTCGGGCGGCGGGGATTGTGTTCTTCCGCTTATAGACCGGTTACGCGGCTCTTGATACGTTCCGGGAACGGACCGGCGGCTGTGGGAACACCGCCGGTTCGTCCATGACGCAGTGTGCCGAGGAGACAGATGCGCCGCCCCAGGATCCCGTGGACCGTCGCGGCCGGTAGCGGGGAGGGCGGCCGGCTGGTGGGCGTGGACGCGGTGCGGGGGCTGGCCGTCCTCGGCATGTTCGCCGCGCACGTGGGCCCCGGCCCGGGATCTTCCCCGGCGGGATTCGCGGTCGTCGCGGCGGACGGGCGGGCTCCGGCCCTCTTCACCCTCCTCGCAGGCTTCTCGCTCGCCCTCGCCCAGCGGCACCGCCCCGCGACCCGCCCGGCCGGCTCGGGCAGCACACTGCGCCCGCTGCTGATGCGCAGCGCGGTCCTGGCCGCCCTGGGTCTGGCCCTGGCCTCGCTCTGGCCTGGAATCCTGGTCATCCTCGCCTTCTTCGCCTTCTATTTCCTGGCCGCCGAGCCGTTCACCCGGCTGTCCGCCCCGGTGCTGACCGCCGTCGCCGCCGTGAGCACGGTGGCCGGTCCGCTGCTGTCGTTCCTGCTCGGCCCGCTCTTCGGCTACGAGGTCTCCGGCCGCGGTTCGGTGCCCGAGCTCGCCGATCTGACCAGCTGGTCCGGGGCGGGCAGGCTGCTGGACGCGCTCCTGCTGTCGGGCGCGTACCCGCTGCTCACCTATCTGCCCTACGTCCTCGTCGGCATGGCGCTCGGGCGGGTCGGCGATCTGCGCGACCCCGCCGTCGCCCGCCGGATGGCCGGCTGGGGAGCGGTGGCCGCGGCCGCCGCGTACGGCACGGCCTGGCTCGCCGTCGAGGTGGCCGGCGGCCGGGAGCGGCTGCTCGCCACGATCGCCGCGCGGCATCCGGAGGCGCTGGGCGCCGAGGATCCGCTCCGGGCGGTGCTCGGCCGGCAGTTCGGTGCGATCCCCAGCACGTCGTGGGACTGGCTGCTGGTCGCCGAGCCGTACAGCCAGACCCCGCTGGAGACGATCGCCAACGCCGGTGTCGGCTGTGTGCTCATCGGCGGGTTCGCCCTGCTCGCACGGGCCCGGCTCGGCGTCCGGCTGCTGCGCGTACCGGCCGCGCTGGGGGCGATGGCGCTGAGCGCGTACGTCATCCACGCCCTGGTGCTCGCAGGCCCGGCGTACGGGGCGCAGTCCGGCACGGCCCTGGCCGCCTTCTGCGGCACGGCGCTGTGCGCGGCATGGGCCTGGCAGCGCGCGCTGGCCGGCCGGCCGCTGGGCCGCGGCCCGGTGGAGCACCTCCTGCGCCTGGCGACGCACGGCCGGACGAGTCCGACGAAGCCGGTTCCGGCTGCGGTCGGCAGCCGGGCATGAGAGCGGGACCGGGGACCGGAACCGGGACCGGAACCGGGTCCTGGTCCTGGTCCTGGTCCTGGTCCTGGTCCGGTCATGACAGCGGGTCCGGGTCCGGCGGAGGGCGAACGGGCGGGCGGCTTCGTCAAGGCCGGCGACAACAGGCACAGGGTGTCGGTCGGCCGGGCCGACGTGGCGGAGGCGGGGGGGGCGGGGGCGGATGGTCCGGGTCTTCTCCAGGCCGGCCGGAGCCCCCTTGCCGCCCCGGGCCGGGACCCTGAGCTACTCCGGTGCAGGCCGGTGCCGCTGCGCGCACCTCGCGCGTTGTGGGCCACCGCCTGCGGGCCACCGTGGTCCCGTCCGTCTTGTCGCCGCCCTGGCTGCCCGCGGACGAGACCTACCCGCGTAGCGACTCCTGGCGCGGCTGCCGCTCCTTCGGCGCCGACCCTCACCCCGAACGCCCAGCGTTGATGCGCTCGCCCGCTGGCCGGCCCGCAAGCGCTCATTTGCCCCGGCCCAACCCCGCCCTGGACGCTTGCCCTGCGGTCTCCCTCCGCTGCAGTCCGCCCGGCGAGCCCGGCAATGTCGAGCGGTCGAAGGCCGGCGAGTGGTCCACGCCGACAGGCTCTCCGTCATGCCCCGGCGCCGGAACCACCGCGACGCCAACCGCACCCGGGGCACCCAGGGCACCGCGACCGTCACCGCCCGTGCCGGGTCGATCGGCAGCTGCACGACCGGCTCGCGCCGCACGCCGCCCATGTGGGTGGGCGCCGTCTTGGCCCGGCCTGAGCCCCGTCGGAGCAGCGCTTGACCCTGACACAGGTGTCAGGGTCCGACCATCGCGGCATGAGCAGCGAGATCATCCGAGACGCCCCGGTCGCCCACGACACCCACGACGCCCGCGGCGCCAGCAGCAGGACCGTCCTCGTCACCGGTGCCGGGACCGGCATCGGGCGGGCCACCGCGCGGGCGTTCGCCGCCGAGGGGGCGTACGTCGTCGCCGTGGGGCGGCGGCCCGGACCGTTGGCCGAGACCGCCGGGGGGCACCCGCGGATCCGCCCGCTCGCGGCCGACATCACCGCGGACGGCGGGCCCGAGCACATCGTCCGGACGGTGCTGGAGGTCCACGGCCGGCTCGACGTGTTGGTCAACAACGCCGGGATCGTGGAGGGCGGAGCCCTCGGCAGCCTGGAGGCGGCGGCGGTCCGGCGGCAGTTCGAGACCAACCTGATGGCGCCGCTGCTCCTGGCCCAGACCGCCCTCCCGGCCCTGGAGGCGGCGCGCGGAGTCGTGGTCAACGTCAGTACCTCGGTGGGGCAGCGCGCCTGGCCCGGCAACTCCGCGTACGCGGCGACCAAGACGGCCCTGGAGACGCTGACCCGGAGCTGGGCGGTCGAGCTCGCACCGCGCGGGGTGCGGGTGGTGGCGGTCTCCCCGGGGGGCGATCGAGACCCCGATCGGCGAGCACCAAGGGCTCACCCCCGAGCAGGTCGCCGGCGTCCGCGCCTGGCAGCTGGCGCACACGCCGCTGGGCCGGATCGGCCGGCCCGAGGAGGTGGCCTGGGCGATCACGCAACTCGCAGCGCCGGGCGCCTCCTTCGTCACCGGCGTCGTGATGCCCGTCGACGGAGGTGCGGTGGTGGCGTGAGGCCCCAGCCCGCACGCGTCAGGCGTCAGGCCCGACGCCTGACGCGTGGTATCCATGACCGCGGGGGTGACGGAAGGCGTGCAGATCGGTGAACTGGCCAAGGCCACCGGGGCGTCCGTGCGGTCGTTGCGGCACTACGAGCAGGCCGGGCTGATCGTCTCGGATCGGGCTGCCAACGGCTACCGCCGTTACGCCGAGGGCGCCGTGGCCCGCGTCCGCAACATCCGCCGGCTGCTGGGCGCCGGGCTGACGTTGGACGACGTACAGGTGTTCCTGCCGTGCCTGGACGGGGACGTGCTGGCGGGCCCGCCCGGCGAGAAGGCGCTGCGTGTGGCCCGGGAGCGGCTCGCGGTCCTGGAGCAGCGGATCGCCGCGCAGACCGACGCCCGGGACCGGCTCGCGGCGGTGCACGCCTTGATGGCCAAGGGCCACAGCAAGCCCGCCGTCCAACGGCAGCTCGGCATGACCTACCGCACGGTCAAGGCCCTGGCCGACGCCGCGAACCCAGAGGAGGTCTTCCGGGGCCAGTGGCAGAACCGGCCGTCAGTCCTCGACGAGCACAAGCC
>NZ_WTFF01000013.1 GCF_019400985.1 Streptomyces bambusae | reverse complement strand
TTTTTTAACAAAAAAAAAGCCGCCAAGCGACACCAGCCTCGTTCTGGGGGGCGCGGATATGTGTAAAACACACACCCCCGCCCGCGCCGCCCCCGCCGCCCCCCCCGACGCCCCCCGCCGGTCCGCCGCGACCGAGCGGCGCCGAACTCGACTATGCCGCCCTCGTCCTGCACGGCCCCGAAGAGCCGGGCAGCGGCCGCAGGGGCCTGCTGTTCCCCGGCGCCCCGGCCGACCCGGTGGCAGCCGAACACCACCGCCACGCAGAAGCGGTGGCCGGGCTGCCGCTGCCCGCACACGCCGTACGGCCCCGCGAGTCGGCGGGCTCCTTCGACCACCGCTTCGACGCCGCCGCCCGCGCCGACGTGCCCTCGGACGGCACCTGGCACACCGTCACCGTCGGTGAGATCCCGGTCGGCCTGCGCACCGAGCACCTGTGCGTACCCTCCGTGGACCCGACCGTGTACGCGACGCTGGTGCTCTCCAACGCCACCGACCAGGCGCTGCTGGCCGGGCCGGTGGAGGTCAGCGTCGACGACGAGTTCCTGCTCACCGCCGCGCTGCCCACGCTCGCCCCCGGCGGAGTCCGACGGGTGGGCCTCGGGCCGGCCGAGGGCATCCGCGTCACCCGCCGCACGAACCTGCACGAGTCCACCGCGGGCCTGCGCAACCACATCACCGTGCTCGACCACCGCGTCCACGTGGAGCTCGCCAACGGCCTGGCCCGGCCCGTCACCGTCGAGGTCCGCGAGCGGGTGCCGGTCACCTCCGACCCGGACATCCGGATCGAGGAACGGGCCGGCTGGACGGCACCCGAGGCGGGTACGGGGCCGGAGGAGCACGCCCCGGGCACCCGCGTCCGGCGGGTGGACCTGCCCGCCGGCGGCACTGCCGTCCTCGACGGCGGCTACGAGATCCGCATCCCGGCCGGCAAGGCCCTGGTCGGCGGCAACCGCAGGAGCTGACACACACCATGTCCACGGCCCCGAAGCCGATCGCCCTCCCCGTCACCGCCGTCACCTGCCTGGAGGACCGCAGCCACATCGAGCGCAGCGCCGTGCTCGACCTGGAGGCAGGCGTCCAGCGGCTGCGCCTCGGACCGGTCAGCGCGCTGGCCGTCGACCGCACCCTCCACGCCGAGCTGACCGCCGATCACCCGGCCACCGTGCTCGACGTACGGATGGTCCGCAGCTGGACCCCGCGCGGACCACAGCCGTCCGCCGACGACTCCGCCCTGCGCCGGCGCGTGCACGACCTCGACGAGGAGCGGCTCGACCTTCAGCGACGCCGGGAACGGCTGCACGCCCGCCTCGACGTGCTCAGGCACCTCGCCGCCGACCTGCTCAGGGACATCGCCGAGGGCGCCGGAGCCGGGGAGACCGACCCCGCCCGCTGGGCCCGCGAACTGGACCGGGTGGACGCCGAACGCGACGCCTACGGTGAACAACTGCGCACCGTCGAGGCCCGGCTGGCCGCAGCCGCGGTCGAACGGGGCGAGGCACAACGGGCCATGGACCTCGCCGGGAACGAACCCGCCGAGCTGGTCGGCCACATCGAGCTGACCGTGCAGAGCGCGGTCGCCGGTCCGGTCCGCCTGCGGCTGACCCACCTCACCCCGTGCGCGCTGTGGCGGCCCGCCTACCGGGCCGTGCTCGACGGCGACACCGTGACGCTGGAGACCGACGCCATGGTCTGGCAGCGCACCGGCGAGGACTGGTCGGGCGTACGGCTGACGCTGTCGACGGCCCGCTCGGCACTGGCCGGCGAGCCGCCGCGGCTGGACGAGGACCGGCTGACGCTGAAGGACCGCACCGCCGCGGAGCGCCGTACGGTCGACGTCGAGCTGCGCGAGGAGGAGATCGGCGATCTCGGCCCGGTTCCCGTACTCGGCCTGCCGGGCGTGGACGACGGCGGCGAGACACGGGTGCTCAGCGCTCCCGCACCGGTCTCGGTGCCCGGCGACGGGCGGGCCCACCGGGTGCGGATCTCCGCCTTCACCACGGCCGCGCGCAGCGAGTACGCCTGCTCGCCCGAGCTTTCCGCACTGGTCACCCGGGTGGCCCGGTTCGACAACGGGTCCGGCCACGCGCTGCTCGCCGGTCCCGTGGACCTGGTCCGCGGCAGCGGGTTCGGCGGCCGCGGCACGGTGGACTTCACCGCTCCTGGCGCGCCGGTCGAGCTGGCCTTCGGCAGCTGCGACGACCACAGGGTGGTCCGGCACGCCGAGGAGTCCCGGGAGACCGCCGGCATCACCCAGCGGACCGTCGTCACCCGCACGGTCCGGCTGCACCTGTCCCGGTTCTCCGCCCCCGGGGAGCACGGCGAGCGTGTGGTCGCCGTACGCGAACGGATCCCGGTCTCCGAGGTCTCGGCGGTCGAGGTGCGCCTGCGCAAGGACGCCTGCTCCCCGCCGCCCGACGCGGTCGACGCCGACGGCGTGGCCCGCTGGGACGTCGCGCTGCCGCCCGGCGGCCGCCGCACGGTCACCCTGGTCTACGAGCTGTCGGCGAGCTCCAAGGTCACCGGGCTCTGAGTCGCCGGCCGGCCAGAGCCGCGGAAGGCGAGGGCAGGCCCCGGTCCGGACGAACCCTACTGAGGCCCGTCGTCCAGGCGGAGGGCGGTGCGGACGCCGGTGAGGACCACGGCGATCAGACAGAGGGCGATGACGGTCTCGGCCCACAGGAAGGCGAACCAGTCCAGCACGCAGCCGATCGGAGGTGAGCCGGGCGCGGTGTTGCGGAACGCCGAGAGAGCGAACAGAGTGGCGGCCATCCAGGCGAGGGCGGGCCAGACCAGACCCTCGCCGCGTGTGGTCAGGTACCAGGTCCCGATGAGCACGGACGCCGCCAGCGCCCACATCACGACCATCATGAAGACCGCGAAGACGAGCAGGCTGCCCGATCGGGACAGCGCCAGCCCCAGGACGGCCTCCTGCGGGGCGGGCGCGGGTGTCGCGGCGACCGAGAAGAGCGTGTCGTGGTTGGCGAACAGCATCCGGACCGGCACCTCCTTGCCGTCCAGCACTGCCCAGAACCCGATCTCGGTCTCGTAGGTGTCGAACGGGTAGTCGCCGATCGATCCACCCGTGATCGCGACCTGCAGGTCCTTGGTCGCGAGCCGCTCGTGCGCCTTGAACTCCAGGTCACCGAGGGCCGCCGCGGTGGTCTGGATGCTGAGATCAGCCACCGGGGCGCTCCCCTCCTCCTCCCCGAGGGTTCCGCGTGGGACGACCCGGACCCGCAGCACCAGCTCCCTGGCCGCGGCGTCGACGTGTTGGACGGCGGCTTCCACGTCCACCCGGTCGGCGGCTGCGGACCCGACCGTGTGGACCGTGTCGATCGCCTGCCGCTCGGCGAACTGCAGCCACGACCCCACGGACACCGCCACCACGATGAGCACCGCGATGGGCAGCAGGACCGGCAGGAGGGACGCCCGGGAGCGGCGCGGGCGGCTCACCGGCTCCGGTGTGTCGACAGGGCCTCGCGGAACACTTCCGCGGAGTGGGGGTTCTGATCACACTGCCACACACCGTGCGGGCAGTAGTCGGTGATGCTGTGGTACAGCGGGTCGTGGTCGGCGATCCATGCCAGCATCCCCTGCACGTAGGCAGGGTTGTCGCCGTGGCGGAACAGACCCCACTCGGGGTAGGAGATCGGCTTGCCGTGCTCCTTGGCGAAGTCGACCTGGTGCTGGAGTCCGTAGGGCTGGGTCACGTGCTCGTCGAAGGTCCGGCCGGGAGCCTGGTCGTAGGAGTCCATGCCGACGATGTCGACGACGTCGTCGCCGGGGTAGCACTCGGTCCAGGGGATCGTGTCCCTGCCGCGGTTGGGGGCGAAGTCGAAGCGGAAGCGCTGCCCCTCCACAGAGCGCATGGCAGCCACGATGCGCCGCCAGTACCCCTTCCAGCTCCCGGGGTCGGGCTGGCAGCGGTGGGTGTAGTGGGAGCCGTTCATCTCCCAGCCGAGCACGATCACGGTGTCCGGTATCCCGAGGCCGACGAGGCGCTCGGCCAGGCGCCTGAAGTGACCGTCGTACGCGCCCTGCGCGCCGGAGCGGAGCAGCTCGGCGACCCGGTCGTCGGGGACGCCTTCCTCGTTGCCCTCCAGCATGGGCACGTTCAGGATGAACAGCCGGTCGCGTTCCTCGTTGCGCCACTGTGCCCAGCTGTGCAGGGATTCAGGAGCTCCCTCGATGTTCGCCCACGTGTCGCCGGGCAGGTACGTGTGTCCGGCGCGCAGCTCGGCTCCCCCGAGCCAGTGCGAGAGCCCCTGCATCCGGTCGACGCCGGGTGAGCCGTAGTGGAGATAGGCACCCACCGCGACCCCGGTCGTCCTGGCGTTGCTTCCGGAGGGCGCTTTCGGTGCCGGGGGAAGAACGCCCCCCGTGGCGAGCAGGCCGGCAGCGGCAGTACTGATGCAGGCGCCGACTATTCGGCGGCCTCTTCGGGACATGGCGTCTCCACAGGTCTGGCGAACCGATGTGCTTGCCAGCGACGTTAGGCATCCCGTCCGGCCCACGGCCTGCCCGGTGCCCCGATCCTGGGCCATTCGCGGTAGCCCGCCGCCCTTCGCTTGGCCCGACCAGGTGACGGCCGTCCACACCGCCGAAGCCGTACCGCCCCTCCCACCCGCAGGCCGGTCGCCGGCGCCCGGGCCGGCGCGCCCGGCCTGCGCCGCCGCGCCCGGCCCTGCGCCGCCCCCGCTCCCGGATCAGGGCGCGGCCAGGTGCCTCGTGAAGAACCTGCGGACCGTGCGGCGGACCTCGGGGACCGAGACGTCCGGGCCGACCGGGCCGATGACCGCGTTCCGCTGCTCCGCCGTCATCAGTCCTGCTGCCTGAAGCTGCGGCAGCGCCGCGGCGAAGTCGGTGAAGACCCAGTGGCCGGCGTGCGGGATCCGCCCGCTGCGGACCCACCGGGGCGAGCGGGCCGCCAGGGCCGACCACGAGCGGTCCAGTTCCCGCCGGCGGTCGAACTCCTCACTGCCCAGCAGGAGTACCGGTCGGTCCGTCCCCGCCGAGACGATCGGGAAGGGCGCGCCGGCGCCGCCGGGGCCCCCGGGGCCGGTGGGCGGGTGGTCCAGGTAACCCTCCAGGTTGACGGCGGCACGGACCAGCCGGTTCTCGAAGAGCACCTGGCTGACGGCGCTTCCGCCGGCCGAGTGCCCGTACACGCCGACGCGCCGCAGGTCGAGTACGCGGGCGAGCCCGTCCGGCAGGGGCAGAGCGGACGCGTGCCGGAGCCGGTCGAGGACGAAGTGCAGGTCGGCGATCCGGGTGTCGATCAGGGTGCGCCACAAGGCCGGCCGGTCGCGCGGATCGCCGCGCAGGACCGTCGGGCGGACCGGGTCGGGCCGGTACGGCGTGACATCCGGGAATTCGACCGCGGCCGCGTCCCCGGGATGGTCGACGGCGACGACGACGGCGCCATGGCTGGCCAGGTCCTCGGCCAGACAGGTCCCCCAACCGCGAGGGTCGCCGCCACCCGGGCTGTACACCAGCACCGGCCGCCGGCCCGGCAGCACCGCGGCCCCGGCGTACGAGTGGGAGAGGGTGGCTCCCCAGGCCACGCCCGCCGCGGGGACCTGCAGGGGGCCCCACGGAGCGATCTGTCCGAACAGGCCCGCCGCCAGCGGCGGCAGCTGCGGCGCGCGGGCGAGGCCGGTGACGTCCCGGGCCGGGTAGAAGACGGTCAGCATCAGCTCCCGGACCGGGAACGCGGGCGTCAGGGGGTCGGGCCGGGAGGTGTCGACGAGATGGACCGACCGGCACCCCACGAGGTGGCGGCCGGTGGGCGCGGGCAGGCGGAGCACCACATCGTCCGCAACAGGGGCCACAGCCGTGGCCCTGGCGCCGGCGTGGGCAGGGCCGCCGGCGCCGAACAGCAGCGCGGCGGAGCCCAGGAGGGCGGACGCGGTGACGAAGCGTCGGCTGACGGAGAGATCGCGGGTCATGTGCCCGACGGACAGGTCGCGGTTCATGCCTCCCATGCTGTCCGCCCGGCCGACCGCGGACGATCGTTTAGTTTGGAGGCTCAAGGATGGCTCGCCGGACGGAGTCCGTGCCGACATGCAGGGGGCGCCGTGATCCGGATCCACTTCACGCCCGGCGACTTCGCGAACGTCCGGCTCGCGCCGCGGCCCGCCCCGCTGCAGGAACTCAACGCGGCGCTGACGACGATGTGCCGCCAGGACGCCGGCCTCCTGCTCGGACCGTGGCGGCGCAGGGCGCTGCGGGCCCTGCCGAGGGCGGCCCACCCGCTCGCGGACCTGGTCCCGGCCGGGCGGGCGCCGAGCTTCCTCGACACCACGGCGGACTCCCTCCCCGATGCCCTGGAACAGGTCCGCTCAAGCCCGGCCGAGGTGGTCGGAGCGGAACTGGAACGGGTCTACGCGCCCACGCCGACACCCCCACCCGCGTGGATACACGACCTGCGGCGCGGCGACGGCCGGGCCTGGCAGGTGCACCACCGCGCGCAGCACGCGGCGTTCGAGGCGCTGCTCGGCCAGGTCTGGCCGCAGGTGCAGGACCTGCACCGCGCCGAGTTCGTACGCCGGGCCGTGGACCTCGCGGAAGGCGGTGTCGACTCGCTGCTGTCAGGGCTGGTGCCCGGCGCGAGCGTGGACGGCAGCGTCTGGCAGCTGCCCGGCTTGCCGCGGGAAGTCCGCCTCGACGGGCGCGGGTTGCTCCTGCTGCCCACCTTCCACTGGTCCGGGAGGCCGCTGCTGTCCGACCTCCCGGGCCTCCCGGGCCTCCCGGTCGTGGTCACCTATCCGGCCGGTCCGGGCCTACCGCCGCAGCCCGACGGATCCACCGGCCCGCAGGCCCTGGCCAAGGTGATCGGGAGCACCCGCACGGAGCTGCTGCACCAACTGGCCGCAGAACGCACCACGACCGAGCTCGCCCGGCTGCTCCGCGTCAGCGCCCCGACGATCTCGGCCCACACCGCGGCCCTCCGCGACGCCGGACTGATCTCCACGGAGCGGGCCGGAAAGGCGGTCGTCCACCGGCGCACCGCCCTCGGCAGCCTGCTGCTCGGGTAGCAGCCCTACGCCGCCCCCTACGCCGACCCTCCGCCCACCCCTCCGCCCCGGCGGGGCGGAGGGACGAGCAGCAGAGGCGGCGAGGCCCCGTCACGCGACGGCGGTTCCTTCGAGCTCGACCATCTGGCCGGGGATCGCCAGTCGCGTCACCCCGAGCATCGTGGTGGTGGGCGCCACCCCGGCGGCGCCCAACCGCGCCGCCAGCACGCCGTAGTGCTGGAACAGCAGGTCGACGTCGGTCGTGTAGACATTGAGCCGGACGAGGTTCGCGACAGACATGCCGGCCTCGCCGAGCACGGCTTCCAGGTTGTCGATGCTCAGCGCCAGCTGCGCCGCCATGTCGCCGTCGTGCTGGGGCTTGCCGTCGCCGCTCATCGCGGTCTGCCCCGAGACGTACAGGGTCCGCGTGTGCCCGGAGACGACCTCGCCCTGGTTGAATCCCATCTCCGCCGACCACGTGACCGGGTTGACCGCCGTACGTTCCATCGCCATACCAACTCCATTTGTTCGATCCATGGGGAGTACGTACGCCCACCGGCCGGCCCGGTGGCCGCCGGCTTCGACGTCGTGCTGACGAGCCTCGCAACGAATCACGACATCCTCTGTCGTGTATTCCGTTAGAGTTTCCGTATGCGCGCCGACCGGCTGGTCTCACTGGTGCTGCTGCTGCGCCAGCGCGGTCGGCTGACCGCGGAGACGCTGGCCCGCGAGCTGGACGTCTCCACCCGCACCGTGCTGCGCGACATCGAGGCGCTGTCCGCGGCCGGCGTCCCGGTCTACGCCGAACGCGGCCGGCACGGCGGCTTCGCGCTGCTGCCCGGTTTCCGGACCGAGCTCACCGGACTGAACCACGACGAGGCCCTCGCCCTGCTGACGGCCGGGTCGGGGCGCGGTGAGCTGGTGTTCGGCCTCGGCTCGGCGCTCGCTTCGGCCATGCGGAAGGTGGTCGACGCGCTGCCCGAAAGCCACCGGGCCACCGCGAGCGACGCGGCGCAGCGATTCCTCGTCGACCCGGAGACCGACCTGCTCTCACGCCGGCTGGTCACCGACGAGGTACCCGACACCACCATGTTCGAGGTCCGGCGCGCGGTGCTCGCCGGACACAAGCTGCGCATCCACTACGCGGCCACGGGCCAGACACCCCAGTGGCGCACGGTCGACCCGATCGGCCTGGTCACCGTACGCGACAAGGGCTACTTGCTGGCCACGAGATCCGGCGCGGACCGCACCTACCGGCTGTCGCGGATACTGGCCGCCGAGGAGCTCCCCGAGCCGGCACAGCGACCGAACCGGGTCGATCTGGACCGGATCTGGCAGGAGCGCTCCGCCCGGTTCCTCTCCGGCGGCGACCACATCACCGTGCTGGTACGGGTGAACCCGGCGCGGCGGGAGGACCTGCTGGACACCGCGCTGGCCGTCCGCGCAGAAGAACCCGGTTCGGACGGCTGGCTGCGCCTGGAGGTGACCTTCCAGGACGCACGCCACGCCGAATGGGCCCTGTGGCAGCTGGGCACGGACGCCGAAGCCCTGTCCCCGCAGTCGCTGCGCACGTCCCTGCACAACCGCGCCACGGCGATCGCCGCCCGTTACGAGGACCGACCCTGAGAGCGGGCAGCCGTCTCATGGCTTTGCCGGTGTGGGAACCCGGTCGGCGCAGCCGCCCCGCGGTGTTTGATGTTGACGGCCGAAGCCTTCGCCACTGCCACGGGGTTCAGGAAGCGCAGCGGGCCGATCAGGCGGGATGCGAACCGGTGCATGTGCCGCGCCACCCATGCGTCGCGCGCTGCCGCCGAGAACATCAGCCGTTCCACGGGGTTGAACGGACGGACCCTGGCGAAGTCGGCGGCCAGGTGCTGGTGTCCGCGCAGCCGGCGCCGGTGTCTGCGCGCGTACACCGAGAGCGACCTGTCGAGGTCGCCCCGGCCGGCCGCGGCCGAGGCGACCGCCTCGGCCAGCCATCGCGCGGACTCCAGGGCCCACCCGCACCCCACTCCCCACAGGGGATCACCGGTCAGGGCGGCGTCGCCGATCAACGCGACACCCCGTGCGGTCGGCTCGCGGCTGAGGAGCGGGTAGTCGACCGTGCCGATGAACTTCGTGATGCGTTCGGCGGAGTCGACGGGCGGTGCCTCGGGCAGGGCGCGGACGAATGCGAGGAAGCTGCCCTCCAGGTCTTTCCGGAAGGCCGGCAACCGCTGCTTGTCCGGAAGTACCGCCAAGACGGTCACCCCGTCGTCGTTCGCGAACGCGTACGCCAGATCGGGCTCGAGGAACCAGGTCTGGCTGATCCCGCCGTGCAGCGGGAGGTTGCGGAAGTGCGCGAGGTACCCGAACCGCGCGTTCTCGTACCGCCGCTCAGGCACCCCCGCGAACTTCGCCACGGCCGAGTCCTTGCCGTCGGCGCCGACCACCAGGCGGGCCCGGATCTCGCGCTCACCCCCTGGCGTGGACGCCCGCACTCCCACGATTCGCCCGGCTTCCCGGACCAGCCCGGTCACCTGATGCCCGAGGAGCAGATCGACGCCAGGGGTCTGTGCCGCCCGGGACCTGATCAGCGGGTCGAGGGTGCTGCGCCGGACGTTGTACCCGTACGGCAGCTCGGGGCCCTCCGGTGCGGCCCTCGGCTCGATCCATCCCCAGCGGGTGTACCAGCGGGACGTGTTGCGGACTGCTCCCGCCTTCTCGAGGGCGGGGACGAGGCCGAGTTCGTCCAGCACCGGGTAGGCGTTGGCCGTGATGGAGTGGGTGCACAGCACCTTGTACGCCGCGGGGTCCGAGCGGCGTTCCAGCAGCGCGACGCGGACACCGCGCCGAGCGAGCAGGGTTGCCGCGGCGCTGCCGGCGAGGCTGGCTCCGCTGATGACGACGTCGTAGTCGTATCCCGCGCTCTCAGGCTCGGTCATGCGCTGATCGCCCCCTTCGAGGTGTGGTGCCGTTCGTGGGAGTGGAGTGGAGTGGTGCAGTGCGCAGTGCCAACTGGTGTCAGGAACATGACTGGTTGTCAAGGCTGTGACTCGGGTGACGTCCGATTCCGCCAGGGTCGGAGACCGGCACGCGAGGGCAGCGACGGGCTCGGCGGGCGGGCGGGCCGGCGGCCGTCACGAGGTGATGCTGGGGGAGCCCGGGCTGACGTGGTCGCCTTCGAAGGTCCAGACCGTGGTGGCCCGGCCCCTGGGGCAGCAGGTGGCGTCCTCGGGGCGGTACCAGTGCTCGGTGACGGTGGCCCGCCGGGAGGTCAGGACCACGCCTCCCATCCGTGTGGCGGCCACGCCCGACGGCTGTTGGCGCGGTGTGAGGGAGCCGAGGGCCACCAGGCCGGCCGGGGAGCGGCCGAACACCACGTAGCCGAACACGAGTTGCCCGGACGCCGTGCCGCCGCCGTTGTCGCAGCTCACCGGCATCGCCGCCTCGTCGCGGCCGTCCCCGTCGACATCGCCGTACGCCATGTGGCCGTACTGGTTCAGATGGACCCGGCCCCACGTGCGGGAGTTCTCCCTGACCTCCTCCGACGATCCCTGGCGTACCAGGCCCGGTACGTCGCAGAAGTCGCCCGGGAACGGGGTCGCCGCCCAGTCCACCTGGCGCAGGTCCGCCGGGGCCGGCCCGACCACCACCCCGGCGGAGGCGGAGCCCGAGGGGGCCGTGGAGGGAGCGGCGGGCGTTGCGGAGGACGGTGGTGGGGTGGACGGCACAGGCGCGGACGACCCGCCGGCGGTGATCGGCGGGGCCGGCGCCGGGGATCCGCAGCCGGCCGTCAGGAGCAGGAGCCCCACGAGGCTGGTCGACGCGAGCCGCAGGCTGATGGCCATGCTTGGTCTCCTTCGGTCTCCCCGCCGCTCACGCGCAGGGAGGGTCGTAGTCCCGGTCGGGCAGGTACTGTGCCCACTGTTCGCGGGTGATCTTCTGGGACTGGGCGCACAGCCGCCGTAGGATCGAGGTGCGGTCGACGTTCCACAGCTGCACGCCCTCGGGCCGGCTGACCGCCAGCTGCCGCCCGTCCGGGCTGAACGCCACCGTCGCCGACGCGTACATCCCGCCGCCGCTCAGCGAAGTGAGCTCCACCAGCAGGCCCGGGACGGAGAGGTCCCACAGCCGGATGCGCCCGTCCTCGCCCGCGCTGGCGGCCAGGGTGCCGCCGGGGTGGACCGCGAGTCCGGCGACCGGCCCGGTGTGCAGGGTCGAGACGCTCCGCCGGATCGGCCGCGCGGCCTGGGCGACGTCCCACACCGCGACCGATCCGTCGGCGCCGCCGACGAGCAGCTGGCCGCGCGGGCCGAACGCCAGCGCGGTCGCCGCCCGCTGCCCCTCGGCCGCGACCTCTCCCACGGCGGTGGGAGCGGACGCATCGTCGCCGATCCGCCACAGCCGGGCCGGTCCGCTCTTCGTCAGGGTGGCCAGCAGCGTGTCGTCCGTACCGAACGCCAGCGCCTGGCCGGCCAGGACCTCCGTACCGGCGAGCGTGGCGCGCAGCACCGGCCGGCTGCGGTCGCCGATGTCCCACAGCTGCACGGGACTGCTCGAGGTCTGCACGGCCAGCAGCGGACGCCGGGTGGCGAAGACGATGCTCTGGGCGCCGTCCGTGCGGGTCACACCCGGGGTCAGGGAGCGCGGGTGCCCCGGATCGCCCACGTCCCACAGCACCACGGGCACGCCGGAGGCCAGCGTGGGCCCGTCAGGGGCGAAGGCCACTGCCTGACCGCCGACGTTGTACGTCTCCAGCGTGGCCGCGCGCTGCGGCACGCCCTGTCCGCCGATCCGCCACAGGCTCGTGGGCCACCCGACGGCCAGCAGTCGGCTGTCCGCGCTGAACGCAGGCACCACGGTACGGCGCTCGGGCAGGGTCGTGAACGCCGAGGTCCGCTCCGGCCCGGCCACCGGCCAGAGGCGGACCGTGTTGTCGCTCGGCCCGCTGCCGTTGCTCTCCCGCAGCGCCCCGTCGACGGAGACGGATGCCAAGGTGCGCCCGTCAGGGCTGTACGCGAGCGCCTCGATGTCAGCGCTGTGGCCGGTCAACCGGGCACCGGAGCGGGGACGCACCGGGTCGGAGACGTCCCACAGGGAGATGCCGCCGTCGGCCACCCCGGCAGCCACGGTCCTGGCGTCGGGGGCGAAGGAGACGGCGCCCCCGCTGATGCCTCTGGCCGATCCGTTCAGATCCGGCCGGACGACCGGGCGGGAGGGGTCCGCCACGTCCCAGAACCGGACCCGGCCGGCCTCGCTCCCGTACGCCAGCGACTGCCCGTCGGCGCTGAAGGCGCCGCCGGCGGAGACGCCGTCGGGCAGCGAGGCGAGGGCGGCGGCCGGGCGCAGGGGGTAGGCCCCCGTCCCCGTTCCGTCCCCGGCGACCGTCCACAGGCGCAGGACCTCCCCGCTCTCGTGAGTGGCGAGCAGCTCGCCCTTGGGATTGACCGCCACCACGCCCCCGGGGAGCGTGCCGAGGGAGACCGGGTGGGCGCTGTCCCGGACGTTCAGGACGGCGCCGCCGTACAGCGTCGTGACGAACAACCTGTGGTCGGGGGTGAACACCAGGGACTCGGTGCTGTCGGAGACGGTGGTGTCCCTCCTCCCCACCGCGAGGGTCGCCAGTGGCCGGAGCCGGGCTCCGCCCGCGCTGTCCGCCAGGTCCCTGATGTCGAACAGCCGGATCTCGCCGTGGTGGCCACCGGTCGCCAGCAGCGTGCCGTCCGGGCTGAAGGCGAGTGCCTGCACCGAGCCTTCCGGGACGTCGAGCGTGCCCAGCACGGTGAGCGTCTCCGGATCGAACAGCCGCACCCCGTCGTCGGCCACCGCCAGCTTCCCCGTACTGCTGAAGGCGACGGCACGCCCCTGCCCGCGCAGGTGCAGGACGCGTGGCATGGAGGCGCTGTCGATCAGGGCGCCGAGCACCTCGGCGGTGGGCGCGAGCCGGTAGGCCTGCACGAGCAACTGGCGGGCCAGGTCCGGCCGCCCATCGCGCACCGCGGCCGCCTGCGCCACGAGCTGCCGGGACTGGGCGAGCAGGGTCTGGGCGCGGGCGCTGTTGCGCTGGGTGTAGGCGGTGACCCCGCCGGCCACGGCGGCCAGCAGCAGCACGGTCAGGACGGCGAGGGTGGCCCGCACCACGCGGACGGTCCGCCGGTGCTGGCGGACATGGGAGCCGATCAGTTCGTCCTTGGGCCGGCCGGTCAGCGGGGCGACGAACTCCGCCACGCACTCCAGCAGCCGCGGGTCCGCCGCGCTGGCCTGCTCCGGAGCGCGCAGCCAGCGCAGGTCGACCCAGCGGGGCTCGTGGGCGAAGGCCCCGGTGATCTCCTCGCGCGGCAGGGCGTCGGTGCGCGACCAGTCGAACTCCGACCGGTCCGCGTCCCAGGCGAGCGTGCCGTCGGTCCAGGCGATGAGGAGGGTGTCCGCGGAGCGGTGGGTGAGCCACCAGTCGATCTCCTGCCGGACCCACGGCGACCGGGCGGCCTCGGGGCAGGCCAGCACCACCAGCCAGCGGGACGCCGTCAGGCCCCGCTCGATCTCCTGCCACAGGTGCGGACTGGCGCCGAGGTTGGTCTCGTCACGGAACAGCCGTAAGCTCCGCGGCCGGTACCACGGCCGGTCGAAGCCCTGGACATGGCTCTGGAACGCCTTGGCGACGGCCTTGTCCCAGGCGTGACTGTACGAGACGAACGCGTCGTAGCCATGACGATGTGCCCTCATCCTCCGGCGCCCCCACCTGCTCGCCCGGAGCCCCGTGCCCGGGCAGCACCCCACCGTAGCGCTGGTCCGCACGGCGGGGGAGCGGACTCACATCTCCGTCTGTCGGAGCCCGGCGACCGCCCCGTGGTGGTCGCAGCGACGACGGAACTGCGCGCGGTACTCGCTCGGCCGCCGGCCCGTGTGTCTGGCGAAGACACCGCTGAACGTCCCGGGGTCGCGGTACCCGACGGCGGCGGCGATGCTCGCGACGGTCCTGTCGGTCGTCTCCAGCAGGTGCCGTGCCCGGCGCACCCGGACCGTCTGCAGGTACGCCAGGGGCGACTGGCCGGCTTCCTCGCCGAAGCGACGGAGCATGGTCCGCGTGCTCACCTGGAACTCCCGGGCGAGGGCGGGCAGGTCGTAGCGGACGCCGAGGTTCTGGTCGAGCCACCGTTTGACGCTGAGCGAGAACTCCGTGCCCACCGTGGGTATGGGAGCCGAGTCGACATAGGGAGCCTGCGTGGAACGCGCATCGTCGACGAGCGCGATACGTGCCGTGCTCCGGGCGACGCGGGGTCCGTCGTGCTCACGGATGAGCTGCAGTGCGAAGTCGTACATGGCGGTGAAGGCCGCCGTGGTCGTCACGCCCCGGTCGGTCACGACCAAGCGCTCCGGGCGCAGGCGCACGTCCGGGTACCGGCGCGCGAGCCGATCCGCGAACAACCAGGACGTGGTCGCTTCGCGCCCGCCGAGCAGCCCGGCTTCGGCGCACAGGAAGGCGCCCACGCAGATCGACACGACAGCCGTCCCCGAGGCCGCCTGCGACCGGATCGCCGCAACTTCCGGTCCCAGCCCCGCGAGTGTTGCGTCGAGGTCGGCCGTGGGCGAAAGCTCGAAGCCCGGCACGATCAGGACGTCCACCGGGCGGACCGCCGAGACGTCGAGGACCGAGCCGCCGGACGCGACCACACGCTGCCGGGGCGAGACGACCGACGCCTCGTAGGCCGGCCGGGCCGACCCCTGCGCCACGGCGACGTGCGTCGCCATCGCCAGGAGGTCGGGGACCCCGAACACCTCCGACGCGAAGCAGCCGGGGTAGGCCAGCACACCGACGCGCAACGGACTCATGCGGCCCCTCCGGTGCCTCGGTGCCTCCGGTGCCTTCGAACGGGTGGCGATATTACCGGGACACGTGGCGATGCCGCCGCTTCCCAGCCGGACGGGGCTCTCGCCATCATCTCGGTCATGACCATCATGCGAGGCCGCAACGACCCCATGGACGATCCCCTGGACGACTTCTCGCGCAGAGTCGTCAGCGTCGACGACGTCGACAAGACCGTGTACGTCGCCGGGTCCGGACCGGCAGTCGTCCTCATGCCCGAGATGCCGGGTATCAGCCCGGACGTCGTGCGGTTCGCGCGGTGGGTGCGTGATGCCGGCTTCTCCGTGTACCTGCCCTCTCTCTTCGGCGTCGACGGCGCCTATCCGCTCGCCGAGGCGCGGGAGACCGTCGTACGACGCGCATGCGTCAGCGCCGAGTTCCGGGCCTTTGCGGGTGGCGGTACCAGCCCCGTCGTCACCTGGCTGCGCGGCCTCGCCCGCCTGGCGCACGCCGAGAGCGGCGGGCCCGGCGTCGGCGCGGTCGGTCTGTGCTTCACCGGCAACTTCGCCCTGACCATGGCGCTCGAACCCGCCGTCATCGCACCCGTGGTCAACCATCCGTCGCTTCCGCTCGACGACCCCGGCGGTCTGGAGATCAGCGCCGCGGACGCTGCCGCCGTGGCCGAGCGCGTCGCGCGGGGCGGACTGAAGGTACTCGCCTACCGTTTCGACGACGACAGGTGGTGCACCGGCCAACGGTTCGCGGCGTACCGGGCGCTGCTCGGGGACGCGTTCGACGGCCGCGTACTCAAGGCCGAGTCGGCGAACACGGATCCTCCGCCCTTCTTCCGCGACGTCGTCGGCTGCGCCCACAGTGTCGTCACGGCACACCTCGTCGACCAGGACGGCCACCCCACCGTGCAGGCCCGGAACGAGATCATCGCCTTCCTGACCGAGCGGCTCGTGACGCGCCAGGAATAGGTGGTACGGACAGCAGTAGGTGGTACGGACACCAGCAGGCCGCGCCCACCCGCCCAGGCTCCTGACCTTCGACGGCGCCGTGCCGGTGGAGTCCCGTCGGCGGGGCGCTGTGTCCGCCCGGTTCAGAGGCGACCGGACGAGGCGCCGCACCGGGCACAGGCCGGGACGGCGGCTGCCTCTGCCGCGGTCGTCGTCGCCATGCCTTCGTGCCGGGGCTGCATGGCATCCACATGGAGGGACAGCACGTGTTTGAAGTGTTCTGCGCGCTGCAGTTCACGGCTGTCCACGTGGTGCATACGGCCGACCCCTGACGACGTCCACAGGGTCAAACCCGCACACAGGACAGCGCAGATCAGCACGATCCACGGGAGGACGTCTGGCACAGCGGCTTCCTTTCCGGTGACGGGCGGGAGGGTTGGCATCCCGCGGCCGGGGCCACCCCGGCGACACCTCGGCACAACGCATTGGCATATGCGGGGTTGCGTCTTGTCAGCCGATTGCAGCAGTGCACGGCGTTCCGCCGACCGCAAGAGCGTTCCCGGTACGGGGCGCGCGGCCGCCTGCGAGAGCCGGGTGGCGCGGCCGACGCACTCCTGCGTCGGCACCATCACCTGCATGGAGCACACCCTCGCCAGCGTCTGGCGCGTTGGGTGGACTATGACAACAGCACAGCACTCCGCAATGTTTCCGCGAAGCACCGAGGACGACGGACGCAGCGTTCGTGCCAGGGCGACGAGGGTGGGGAAGTGGACCTACACGCCGGCCCCCACGGACAGCTGGGCCTCGAACGAGAACGCGAGGCTGCACCGTGAGGGGCGGGACGTCGATCTGCACTACTCGTCCGCGGTCCTCGAGGACTTCCTGGAGGCGATGAGCGCGATCGAGGACGAGTTCGACCGGCGGTCCCGCGAGGCGGCACCGTTCGGGAATTCCGTCGTCGAGCGCCTGGAGCGGATCTCCGGTGTATGAGCAGTACGGCCGGCACGACAGGAGCGGCCCCCACGCCGCGTCAGAGAACCTCGCGTTCCGGTTGGGGCCGGACCTGGAGCAGCATGCGGCCTTCAGGCAGCCGCTCGTAGGCCTGGGCGAGGTGGACGGCCAGTGGGATCCGGCGGAGGAGCTGGCCTTCCTCCTTCAGCAGGAGACCGCGGGACCGCGACAGGAAGAGCCGTTCGACCAGCTGGGGTTCGACGAACCGGTGGAGCCGGTCAGCCCGCACGGCTTTGCGGGCGGCCTTCCGCACGGCCCCCACGAACGCCCGCACACGGCGACCCCCGCCGGGCACCGCCGGGTCCCGCGGAGAACGCCGGTGGTGACGCTGTTCCAGACGGGCAGCTTCTTCACCGCCGTGCTGGTCGCCGTCATCGCCGCCGTCGTGAGCACCTTCAGCGGCCTGGCCATCTGCGACGCCCTGCGCCACAGCGCCGGGCCGCGCACCGCGCACGACGTGGTCAGCTGGTGGCCCCTGCTGATCTACGGACCCTGGATGGTCGCCTCCCTGTCCATCCTCCGGGCCGCCCTGCATCAGCGCCGTGCCATCCACTCCTGGTCCATCGTCCTGCTGTTCTCCACCCTCGCCACGCTCCTGTGTGTGGCCCAGGCGCCCAGGACGTTCGCCGCCCAGGCCGCGGCCACCCTTCCGCCCATCGCGGCGCTGGCCTGCTTCCAGCAACTCGTCCGCCAGATCACCCTCACCAGACCGCCCCGCCACCCCGTCCCACGACACCGCGGCCGGACACCCTCCCCGCTCCGGCCCCCTGCCACGGCAGGCGGCCCGGGCACGCCTCTTCCCGACTACTCGGTCGTGGATCAGGAGGCTGCCGCTCCTCCTTCTCTCGGCTACGGATTCCGCTACCGGACATGAGGGTCGTGCAGTCCGGTACCGACGACAGGCGAGTGCCCGAAGGGATCCGGAGCCACGCGTCCGGGGGGATCGGCGCCACGGGAACGCAGCGCAGGACAGCGCAGCGCGAGACAGCAGGGTGTCGCTAACTTCTCGGGCAACTCGGTCCTTCCCGCATGTCCAGGGAGTGTGATCACTCCCATCTCAGGAACGAAGATCGAAACCGATAGTCACGGGCTGTGTGCGGTCTCTCGCCCACAGGTCCGGTCCACTGCGCTGACCAGGGGCGGCGTGGGCCTCGGCCGCCCCCGCCCGACCCGTTGCCGTACGGCGCGCTCCAGCGCCTGACTGCCCATGCCCACGTATGCCCATGCCCATCGCGAGAGGACACGATCATGCCCTACGACGTCACCCAGGCCGAGCGACTCCGGTACAAGCGCCACCAGGACGCCGCGTACCAGGTCGGAGAGGAAGCCGTCACCCGCCTGAAGGCCGCACTGGCACTCGCCGGCCTGACCCTTCCGTCGTTGCACAACGACGGACCGGTGGGCTGCCGTGGTTTCGTCCGCCTCGGAGGGTGCAGCGCAGCCCTCGCCAGCCGGCTCGCCGAGGTCATCGCCGCCGGCGCCCAGGCCATGCGAGATCAGCAGCAGTGAAGATTCCGCTCGTTGTACGTGACATGCCCGCGGAGGTTCTTGCATGAAAGCGTGGCAGCCTTCTTCCCGCGTCCCGGTACCCCGGACGACGCTCGACCCTTACCGCTTCCCCGGCATACGGGGCTTGGAGGACGCCGGGGAGGCCGGGGACGCCGGGGACTCGGGCGTCCGTGGTCTCCAGGACTCCCTCCCCGCACCCGCTCGCCCTCCAGGCGGCCCGAACCCCGCAGACCGCCGGCGCCTGGACCTCCACGCCTGCCTGACCGGGGTCGGCATCCTGCCCCTCATCGACGACCTCCACGCCATCAACGTGCTCTCCACCGTCGACGACGCCACCTACGCAGCCGTCCGGGGATGGATCACCCGCACCTTCTGACGTCACTCCCGGCACCGGCGTCGCGAGATTAGGCCGAACAGGTGGCGATCGTCGTCCAGATGTGTGGATCGCCGGGTCGGCTATGCACAATGCGTCTTGCCGGTGTCGGCGGTGGGGGCGCGGGGGCCTGCGTGAGGCCTTGAGCTGGAGGTGCACCCTCGTGACGGGCAGTCCCACGGTCAGAAGACGCCGCCTGGGCGCGGAGCTCCGCCAGCTCCGGCGGGCCGCGGGCATGACGTCCCTGCAGGTGGCCAAACACCTGCTCGTGTCCCAGCCCAAGATCAGTCTCATCGAGACCGGCCGCCGCCCCATCAACCCGCGTGATGTGCGCGACCTGTGCCGGCTCTACGGAGTCCACGACGAGGACGTCGTCGACTCGCTGATGCGGATGGCGAAGGAGTCGGCCAGGCAGGGTTGGTGGGTTGCCTGCGGCGACGTTCCCTACGGCGTCTACATCGGGCTGGAGACGGAGGCGGCCTCCGTCCACACCTTCGAGCCGCTGCTGGTCCCAGGGCTGCTGCAGACCCAGGAGTACGCAGCCGCAGTCATCGCAGAGACGATTCCCTGCCCCCCGGTCGAACAGGCCGCCGCCCGCCTCGACGTACGGCTGCGGCGCCAGCACCGCGCGCACCACCCCGCCCGGCCGCTGCGCTTATGGACCGTCCTGGACGAATCCGTCCTGCGCCGCATCGTCGGCAGCCGCGAGATCATGCGTCAACAACTCGAGCACCTGAACTCCCTCGGCGCGCAGCCGCACATCACCGTCCAGGTCCTCCCGCACAGCGCCGGAGCCCACCCGGGGCTCACAGGGCAGTTCTCCATCCTCACGTTTCCGGACACCGACGCGGGAGTGGTCTACCTGGAGCGCTTCACCAGCGACCTCTACCTGGAGAAGCACGTCGACCGGGAGCCGTACCACATCATGTACGACCACCTCCAGGCGCAAGCCCTCAACGCCGTCGACTCCCGGCACTTCATCGAAGACGTCATCAAGACGTACACGGACAGCCCCTCTGAGCGTGCTGAATCGAATGGGTCGGGTCTCAGGAGAGGGGCCGGCCCAGGTGCATGAGGATTCGGGTCAGGGCGTCGGCGTCGGCGGGCTCGGGGAGGCTCGGGGCGAACGCGGCGCCCGGCTGCGTGCGAAAGGCGCCGTCGGGGACGGCCAGAGCGATGGGGAGGGCGGCATCCAGGATGCCGGGGTCGAAGGCGATGGGCAGATCGAGGGTGCGGGCGACGTCCCAGGCGTGGACCACGTAGTCGAGGAAGTGGAATCCGATGGCCCGGATCGCCGGGAAGACGGCGCCTGGGCCGAATTCGGGGAGGGCGAACTCCTGCTCCTCCGTGCCGACTTCGGCGAATGCGGCCAGGGCTCCTTCCGCGGCGGCAAGGTACTTCCCGGCTGCCTCCGGCCCCGGTGCCTCGGCCTTCCAGTGCGTCGGGTCACCACCGTCGCCCCTCGCCGCCGCCGCGAAACCCCGGTGCTGGGCCGTCATGTGCGCGAGCAGCTCGCCCAGGTCCCAGGCCGAGCAGGGGGTGGGGCGAGTGAGGTCCGCCACGTTCACCCGGCGGACCACGGCGATGCTCTCGCGTACCGCACGGTCGTCGAAGGCCTTGATGGCCACTAAGTTCGTACCCATATTCATACTCATGCGCTTACGATAAGCAGATGCCTACCATAGGTCAACGAGTATCTTCTCCTCCATGGCTGGGAACACCACATCCGAAGGGCGCCCCGACCTGGCGGCGATGATCGTCCCCCTGGGCCGCGCGCTGGTGGCCGCCGAGTTGCCGGTGCTGCGCGAACACGGGCTGGCCATGTGGGCGTACGCGGTGCTGCTCGGGCTGGACGACGAACCGGTACGGACGCAGGCCGCGTTGGCGCGGGACATCGGTGCCGACAAGACGCGGATCATCGGCGTCCTCGACGACCTGGCAGAACGCGGACTGATCCGGCGCCAGCCTGATCCGGCGGACCGGCGGGCGCGCGTCCTCTCCCTCACCCCTGCGGGGCGCCGGATGCGCGACGCGGTCCGGTCGGCGATCCAGCAGCGAGAGGAACGCCTGCTGGCCCGCCTGCCGGAGGAAGACCGACGCGGCTTCCTGAACGCTCTGCAGGCGCTCGCCGCGCTCCCGCCCTCCGAGATCAGCGGGGACTAGGTCTGTTCCGCGTGCTGTAGGGCTGGAGGAGCTGGTCGACGGGTGCGTGGTCGTCGGTGAGCAGTCGGGCGTCGCCGATCCAGGAGGTGAGGGCTCCTCCGGTGGCGATCTTCCAGCCGGTCTGCCGGGCGTCCAGCGCTTGCTGGATCGCGCGTACGTCGATCGGCCGGTCGGAGGCGAGCGCCACGAGGTTGCCGCCCGCGTGGGTGGAGGCCTGTTCGAGGCCGATGTCGGCGGGTTCGCCGACGAGGGCGACGTGCGCGAAGGTCTCGCCGAGAGTGGCCACTTCGGCACGCGCGAAGGCCAGAGCGCCGTGATCGATGAGGTTGACGACGTACAGGCCGTTCTCGCCCAGTACCCGCCGTACGTCAGCCATCGCTTCCACCGTGGTGAGGTGCCACGGCACACTGACGCCGCCGAAGGCGTCGCCGACGACGAGGTCGCGACTGCCGGCGTCCAGTCGCCGCAGGCCGAGCCTGCCGTCCTCGGCGCGTACGTCGATACCGGCTTGCGACCCCAGACCGAGCCGGTCGCGGTTGATGCGCACGACCCCGCTGTCGATCTCGGACACGAGACTGTGCGTCCCGGGCCGCGTGGCCGCGAGGTAACGGGGAAAGGTGAGCCCGCCGCCGCCCAGGTGGTGGGCAGCGAGCGGCTTGCTCCGAGGGAAGGCGGCATCGACCACCGACGCGATGGCGCGCACGTACGTGAACTCCAGGACGGTCGGGTCGTCGACGTCGACGTAGGAGTGCCGCAGACCGTCCAGTACGAGGGTGCGGCCGCTGCCCCGGTCGGGGTCCGGGACCACCCGTGCGCAGTGGTACCTGGTCTCCGTGTCGCAGCCACCGGGCGCGACCGTGATGCCGAGACCGCCGGCGACGACCACCAGCGCGAGCGCAGGGGTACTGCTCCACCCGCGCGTTCGCCACTCGACCAGCGCCGAGCCGATCACCAGCAGGGCACCGAGGCCGATCAGGATGCCGCTGACCGGCAACCGCGACACGAGGACGAAGCCGGTGAGGACGGTGCCGACGATGGCGCCGACGGTGCCCACGCCGGACAGCCGGCCGACGACCGTCCCGGTCTCGGCCAGGCTGGTCAGACGCAGCTTGGTCACGATCGGCGTCACCGCCGAGAGCAGCGCGCCCGGCAGGAGGATGGTCAGCGACGCGATCAGCAAGAGCATCGCCGGTGCCCATTCCGCCGTGGTGCGCAGCACGGCGGGCGTGAGCGCCACGACCGCTCCCGACACCCCGAGCGAGGGGCCGATGAGCCGGCGGGGATCGACACGGTCGGCGACGCGCCCACCCAGCCAGGAGCCGACGGCGATCGCGGTCAGGGCGATGCCGATCACCATGGTGCTGGTCTCGAGGGTGAGGCCGAGGTAGGGAGCCAGCAGCCGCAGAGCGACGATCTCGACCACCAGGACCGCGGCGGAGGAACCGAACACCAGCGCCGCAGCCGTACGGGGGCCCAGGCCGTAGGTGCGAGGAGTGCCCTCGGCAGCAGGCGAGGACGACGATCCGGTCACGGGCGACATCCTTGCACGCGACCCGTCCCGGACGATCCCCTTCGCTCGATCCCTGTGTCTCCGAGGTCTCCGAGTGATTCCGGCCCACGGACGCAGTCGCGGACGACCCGGTCGAACAGAGGTCACTCACCCGGCCGGGGGAAGGAGGTCGTTCCGGCGGCCGACGCCACGGGGCCTCGGCCGATGCGACGTTCAGAGCATGACCAGTACTGAACGGACGATGAAGGCGCTCTGGAGCGCCTGGTGGCAGCGATGGCCGCGCTGGGTGGCCTGGGTGACGATGCTGTGGGCGGTGCTGTACGCCGGCTTCGGTCTGGCGTGCGCGCTGAGCGGGACTTCCCTGCTCTACCACGGCAGCGACTCCGGGGTCTCCGGTCTGGGTTGGGTGGTCGCGGCGGTGGGGGCGCTGGCGGCGTCGGTCAGTGGAGGGGTAGTGCTGTACGGGCTGCGGCCGGGGCTGCGGGTGCTGCTCCGGGTGGGCTGCGCCCTGGCCGGGATCACCGCGTTCAGTCTGCTGATGGATGTGATCACGCTGATGTTCGGTCAGGGGGTGGACAGCGCGGCCTCCGCCGCGAACAAGGCCCTCGCGGCGGTCGGAGCGGTCCTGCTCGCGGCCACCGCCCGGTCCGACCGACTGCCCGCCGGTACCGCCCGACGAGCGCCGTCCGCCGCACCGCGGCCCGTCCAACTCGCCGCCTGGACAGGGACGCTGGCCTTCGTCCCGTACGTGGCGATGAAGCTGGTCTGGGCGTTCGGCGGGACCTTCGCGGGGGTGACCGGTGCGGAGAAGCTCGCGGTCTCGGAGCGGAACGGCGCCTCGGGGATCTTCCTCACGCTGGAGTCCTGGGGCCTGGACCCGACCGTGCTGCTGGCCCTGCTCGGCGTGTTCCTGCTCTGGGGCCTGGTCCGCCCGTGGGGGCAGGTCTTCCCGCGCTGGACGCTGTTCCTGCGCGGCCGGCGGGTGCCGCGCTGGCTCCCGCTCGCCCCGGCCCTGCTCGGGGCTGCCACGCTCGCCCCGTACGGCGTTGTGGGGGTCGGATACCTGGCCCTGGCCACGGCCGGCGTGGTGACCGTGCGGCCCGGCGACTTCCCCTCCTCGGGCGACGCGCTGCTGGTCGGCTGGACCGGGATGGCCGCCTTCGCCGTCTACGGTCTCGCCCTGACCGTCGCAGCCCGCTCGTACTGGCTTCGGACGCGCTGCGAGGTGCTTCCGGCCGAGGTTGTATGGAATCGTCCGGTCCCCGGTCCCCGGGCCCGTACGGCCACCGGCCGTCGGGCGCGGACCGCAAGTTCCATGAATTGCAAATATCTGCAATTTAATAGATGCTGTAGTCGCTGTGCCCGCAGGTAGCCGCGGGCGCAGCACCTGACGATTCCTGGCGCACAGATTCCTGGCGCAGAAGGGTGCGAGGTGGTGGCGGTTCCGCTGTATCAGGCGAAGGCCGACTTCTTCCGCATGCTGGGGCATCCCGTGCGGATACGTGTGCTGGAGCTGCTGCAGGGCGGTCCACTGCCCGTGCGCGAGCTGCTGGCGGCGATCGAGGTCGAGCCGTCGGCGTTGTCGCAGCAGCTGGCGGTCCTGCGCCGGTCCGGAATTGTCGTCTCGGTCCGGGACGGCTCGACGGTCGTGTACGAGCTGGCCGGCGGCGACGTCGCGGAGCTGATGCTCGCGGCCCGCCGCATCCTGACCGAGGTGCTGGCCGGGCGGAGTGAGCTGCTGGCGGAGCTGCGCGAGACGGGAGGCCAGGCGTCGTGAACCCCGTTCTGGTTCAGGTGGCCTCCCGGGTGCGGGCGGTGCTGCCGAGTCGTGCCGATTTCGCGGTGATGGGCCGTGATCCGCGTCGGGACCTGCTGGCGGGGCTGACGGTCGCGATCGTCGCACTGCCCCTGGCGCTGGGCTTCGGGGTCTCCTCGGGCCTGGGCGCCGAGGCGGGCCTTGCGACCGCGGTGGTCGCGGGCGCTCTGGCGGCCCTGCTGGGCGGGTCGAACCTCCAGGTGTCGGGGCCGACCGGCGCGATGACCGTGGTCCTGGTGCCGATCGTCGCCCAGTACGGGCCGGGCGGCGTGCTCACGGTCGGAATGATGGCCGGTGTCCTCCTGGTCGGCCTGGCCCTGCTGCGGGCCGGCCGGTACATGAGCTACGTGCCGGCGCCCGTGGTGGAGGGCTTCACCCTCGGCATCGCCTGTGTCATCGGACTCCAGCAGATCCCGAACGCCCTCGGCGTGGAGAAGCCCGAGGGCGAGAAGGTCGTGCTCGTGGCCTGGCAGGCCGTCGTGGAGTTCGTGGCGCACCCGAACTGGACCGCGATCGCGCTGTCCGCCGGTGTCGCCGCGGTCATGCTGCTCGGCGCCCGCTGGCGGCCGACGATCCCGTTCTCGATCGTCGCGGTCATCGCCGCGACCGTCCTGGCGCAGGTCTTCGACCTGCGCGGGGCGGCGCCGATCGGCGACCTGCCGTCCGGTCTGCCCGCGCCGTCCCTGTCGTTCCTCGACGTCTCCGCGTTCGGGTCGCTGCTGGCCCCGGCGGTGGCGGTCGCCGCCCTGGCGGCGCTGGAGTCGCTGCTGTCGGCGACGGTCGCGGACGGCATGACCGTCGGGCAGAAGCACGATCCGGACAAGGAGCTGTTCGGGCAGGGCATCGCGAACCTGGCCGCCCCGCTGTTCGGCGGCGTCCCGGCCACCGCGGCGATAGCCCGGACTGCGGTCAACGTCCGCACCGGGGCCTCCTCACGGCTGGCCGCGCTGACCCACGCCGCCGTGCTCGCGGTGATCGTGTTCGCCGCCGCCCCGCTGGTCGAGAAGATCCCGCTCGCCGCACTGGCCGGCGTGCTGCTGGCCACCTCGATACGCATGGTCGAGGTCGGCTCCCTGCGGGCCATGGCCAAGGCCACCCGCTCCGACGCGGCGGTGCTCGTCCTGACGGCCGTGGCCACCCTCGCACTCGACCTCGTCTACGCGGTGATCATCGGCCTGGTCGTCGCAGGCTTCCTTGCCCTGCGGGCGGTGGCCGCGCAGGCCCGCATGGACCAGGTCGACTTCCGCCCCGATCTGCCCGGAGAGCACAGCGACGAGGAGCACGCCCTGCTGGCCGAGCACATCGTCGCCTACCGCATCGACGGCCCGCTCTTCTTCGCCGGCGCCCACCGCTTCCTGCTGGAGCTGTCCGAGGTGGCCGACGTACGGGTGGTGATCCTGCGCATGTCCCGGGTCACCACGATGGACGCGACCGGCGCCCTCGTCCTGAAGGACGCCGTGGAGAAGCTGAACCGGCGCGGGATCGCGGTGATGACCTCCGGTATCCGCCCGGGCCAGCGCCAGGTGCTGGAATCCGTCGGCGCGCTGGCCCTGCTCCAGCACGAGGGCCGCGAGTACGCCACCACCCCCGAAGCCATCGCCGGGGCCCGCAAGCACCTGGAACAGGCCGGACTGCTCCCGCACCGCCCGCACCACCACGGGCACCGCATCCGAAAGGCGCCGCGATGACCGCCCCAGCCGACCGCTCGATGCTCGAAGTCTCCGGCACCGAGGCCCTGTGGCTGCTGGAGGGCTCCGGCCAGGGCCGCCTGGTCTACACCCAGCGCGAACAGGCCGTCGTACGCCCGGCCACTCACGTGATGGAGTACGGCCGCCTGGTGGTCCGCGCCCCCGTGCAGGCCGCGGCGATCACCGGCCGGCAGGTGCTGACGTACCACGTGGACGAGATCCACAGCGCGGCGCGCACCGGCTGGACGGTCACCGCCCACGGTCCCGCGGACGTGATCACCCACCCCGACGAGGCCGCCCACTACCGGCGCACCCTCCCGGGCTGGGCCCACGGGCCGCACGACACCCTGCTGCGCCTCCACCCGCAGTCCGTGTCCGGGTTCCGTCTGGCCCGCACGCCCGGCGGCGAGAGCCGATGACCGTCCAGGTCCAGGCACTGCCCTACCGTCACGTACTGACCCTGCCCACGACCGGCGGCGCCGTACGCCTGGCCCGGCAGACCACGGAAGACGTGCTGATCGACTGCGGTGTGGACCTTCGGCACCCGAGCGTGGGGCCGGCGCTGCTGATCGTGGCGGAGCTGGTCACCAACGCCGTCCGGCACGCCGCGGTCCTCTCGCCGTCGGTCACCGTCACCTACGCCCACGGCACGGGCGCGTTCGCGTTCGCCGTCCACGACCGCCACCCCTACCAGCCGGCCCTCTACGGGGCGCTGGCCACCGCACCGGGCGGCGGACTGGCCACCGTGGCCGAGATGACCATGGAACTGGGCGGCACCGCGGTCGTGCGCCCCGATGCCGACGGGTGCGGCAAGAGCATCTGGATCACCCTGCCCCTGTGAAAGCCGAGGAAGCGAGCATGACGATCGAGTGGCAGTACGCCGCCCACGAAGACCTGGGGGTCCTCTCCCTGGCCGGATACCTCGGCGCGGAGTCGACCGGCCGGTTCACCGGCGCCGTCGGCTGGGCGCTGGCCCGCGGCAACGGCCCGGTGATCCTGGACCTGACCCGGCTGCTGGGGTGGTCGGCCGGCGGGCAGATGGCCGTCGCCCAGGCCGCACGCGAACTCGCCGAGCACGGCCGCAGTCTGGAACTCGCCGCGATTCCCGCCGACGGCTCCCTGGTCCCCGACGCCGCCTGCCCCCACATCCCCGTCCACGCCGACCTGCCCGCGGCCCTGGCCGCCCACCGCCCGGCGAAGCGGTCGGGCAAGCGGTGGAGCACCGGAAACTGGCCCACCGCGCAGCCCACCGGCGCGGCCACCTGACCTGACCCCTGCCCCGCACCACCGGACCGGCAAGGAGGCAGCAGCATGAGCGACGCCATCGCCGAGGACTTCCACAGCGCCCCGCCCACGGGGTGGGGAGCGGCCACCGGACCGCTCGGACGGGCGGGTCGTCCGCCGTGGTCGGCACGGGCGGGTTTCCAACAGTTGCAGGAATCTGCAATTGTAGAGGTCACAGCAAGTTGGCGGGGACACTCCCAGGAGTCCCCACATCGAGGATTTGGGTGGATGAGGTGCCACGCACACGCACGAAGAACACGGCCGGTGGCGGCAGCGGGAGCACGCAGGTGAGTACGCCGCTCTACCAGCTCAAGGCCGAGTTCTTCAAGACCCTCGGCCACCCGGCCCGGATCCGCGTCCTGGAGCTCCTCAGCGAGCGCGAGCACGCCGTTGCCGAACTGCTCCCCGAGGTCGGCATCGAGGCCGCCTCCCTGTCCCAGCAGCTCGCCGTGCTGCGCAAGGCCAACCTCGTCGCCACCCGCCGCGAGGGCTCCAACGTGTACTACCGGCTCACCAGCCCCGACGTCGCCGAACTCCTGCGCGTCGCCCGCGGCATCCTCTCCGGCGTCCTCCAGGGCCAGGCCGAACTCCTGGCCGACCTGCGCGCCAGCCGGCCCGAGCAGCCTGGGCGCCCCTGATCGGCGGCCGTCTTCCGTAGCGTGGGTTCGCCCGGCGCTTCTGACACCGGGAGACGGCCGCTCCCTGCCGTTGCGGGGTTCCGGGGTTCCGGGGTTCCGGGAGCACGTTGCCTCCCCGGAGCTGCCGGTCACGCCCCGGTCACTTCTGGGCGTGCTGCCCCAGGTAGAACAGCAGGTACACGAAGCCGGCCAACACGTGCGTGCCGAAGATGTAGAAGAAGGCGCGCAGGACGACCCCCTTCTCCTTCCAGCTCTCCTGGTCCGATGCGGCGGCCTTCTTGCGCTGGTTGTCCGTCACGAGTCCTGGCCTCCGTTCGCGCCGGTCGCGCTCTGCTGCTCGCTGTGGGGGGCCGCACAGGGCCGGACGAGTACCCGCGCGCCGTCGCGGCCCGCCTGCTCGATGACGCCCGCCACATCGCCGGCCGCCACCTGACAGGTCACCGGATGGCTGGGCGCCCCCAGATAAGTGATCTCGTACATGGGATTCTCCGTCTCGTCGGGGCCGGTCATGGCGTGCCGGTCGGACCGGGGGTGCCGGTCGGCAGGATGAAGCGGACCACGAGGCTCTTGCCGCGCCCGTCGGCGGCGGGCTCGACGCGGACGTCGCCGCCGTACTCACCCGCGAGCTCGGCCACCGTGTGCAACCCCCGCCCCGAGGAATGGCCCGTCAGCGCCATGGGCCGCGGATCCAGATCCGCCACACCGACCACGAGAAGGCGATCGTTCACGGTGAGGGTGATCTCGGCGTCCGGGGAGTTCTGGGCGTGCCGGACGGCGTTGGCGACCAGCTCGCTGATCACCAGCAGCGCGGCCCCGCCCAGCGGCGACCCCGGCGCCACGCCGAACAGCACCAGCGACCGCTCCGCGCGCTCCCGCGCCGCCCGCACCGAGCCCGGCACCAGCGGAACGGTCCACACGTGACGTCGTACCGGCGCCCCGGGCCGCTCGCCGGGACGACGCCCCACTACCGGGCCGCCGGCCACGGCGCCGCCCTCACCGGCCGTCCGCCTCGTCAATGCTGACGCCGTGGTCGCGGGCCAGACGCAGCGCGTCCTCCAGCTCCTCGACGGCCTGCGCCTCCTCGAAGGCGTCGTCATCGTCCTGCGCAGCCGCCAGGCGAGCCCGCGCCACACGCACCCGGTCCAGCGCCGCTTTCTCGAACCCGGCCACACCGCAACCCCCGTCCGCTCATCTCAGAACTAGTAAATTGCATAACTCTGCAAGTCTACCGTGGAAGGGTGCGGAAGGGTGCCCCTCGGGTGCGGACCCTCAGGCGCTGCGGTACTTGTCCCGGACCTCGGGGCACGGCCGGAAGCCGGCCGACCTGTAGGTGGCGACGGCGCCGACGTTGGAGCTCGGGGTGCAGACGAGCGCGCTGGACGAGCCCAGCTCCCGGAGTGCGGCCGCCGCGGCGGCGCTGATCGCCCTGCCGTAGCCCTGACGGCGGTGTTCCCGGTGCACGCCCATCGGTTCGAGCAACCCGGGCCTGCCCGGGCCGGCCGACCACACCGTCACCGCCGCCACCGCGTCGCCCCGGTCGTCGTAGGCGACCAGGCCCCGGGCGTCGGCGTACGGCAATCCGGTCGCCATCGCCTGCCAGCGCCCGTCCGTGAACCGGGACCCGTCGAACGCCGACCGGTGTACGGCGGCGAACACGTGCGCCTGCTCCGGCCCGACCACCTCGACCCGCAGGCCCGGGTCCGTCCCCGGGTCCGCCACCGGCTCCGTGAGGTCGCGGCGCAGTGGCGTCCACGGCTCGTCGTCGCTCCAGCCGTCCTCGAACAGCAGGTCCTGGACCAGTGCACCCAGCGGCGCCTCGATGTTGGCCTTCCCAGCGGGCAGCACGCCGCGCTCCGGCTCGGTCGCATCGTCGACCAGCTGCTGCGCCAGTTCCTCGTCCTGCTGGGCGTCCGGCGCGATCGCCACCCGCAACAGCCCGGGACCGTCCAGCAGCCCGACGGCGAGGATCTGTCCGCCCCGGCTCCACGTCCGGACCGCCGCGGCCGTCGCTTCGGCACCTGACCGCCAGAACCAGCCGAGGTCTCCGGGGTGCAGTTGGAACGGCGCCCCGTCGTACTGCCACGCCCGCACCGCGCCCACAGCCTTGTGCAGCCCGCCAACTCCCGGCATTCCCAACACAATCGCCATACCGCCGATCACACACCACGCGTCCGGCGGTCCGCATTCGATTTTCCTTGGGCGGGTACGGGAGGTCGCACAAGGGCCTCCCGCTTCCTCGTGGTGCGACACCGACGAGTCGTTCGGGAGGCCCTTGTGCGGATGCGCCGAGCGCGCCGGCCTTCCGGGGCTCGAAGCCCTCAAGGGCGGAGCGCGGCCCCGCATCCGGCTCTGCGCGTACAGCGCATACGTACGGGCGGGAGCCCGCTCACAACTTCCCCTGGTCCTTCAGGACCCGGCGGGCCTGGGCGAAGAGCATGCCCACGTTCACCGACTTGCGGCACACGACGACGGCCACGACCTCGTCGGCGCTGTCCACCCTGAGGAAGAGATGCGCGAGGTTGTCGCTGTTGACCAGGATCTCCTGGAAGTAGTGCTGGTCGCTGACGATCCCGCGGCGCTCCTTGAAGATCCCTTCGATCATCAGCACGTTGCGGCCCTGGAAGAGGTCGAGGGTGGCGGCCGCCAGCATGTCGAGGACCTCCGGCGGATGCGAGTCGACCGTCTCGACCGACAGCAGCATTCCGGTGGACATGTCGATGACTCCCGCAGCCACACAGTCCGGGACCTCGGAGCGCAGGCCCTTGACCAGGCTTGCGACCCGCCCCGCCATTGTCTGTGATCCGCTCATCGCTCTCCTTCTTCGGTTCCGTCGGTCTGCCCCGCTGATCCGTCCCCCGGAGCGGGTGCATCCGCGGAGGGGTCGGTGAGCAGGGTGGTGATGCGTTGCGCGGAGGCCTGGGCCTCGGTGTGCAGGCGGGAGATGTCCATGCCCGCGTCGCCGAGCACCCCGATCAGTGCCATCTCACCGAGGGTGTGGGTGACGAGGTAGCCGTCGGTGAACCGGGACACGGTGTGGTGGAGCATGCCCCTGCTCGTCATGGAGCCGGCCCGGCGGGCGATGTTGAGGGTCGCCGCGGTGAGGGCGGCCAGACTCTCGGGTTCCGCGGTGTCGTCGGTGTCCGCCGTGATCAGCAGGCCGTCGACGGAAGCCACCACGACGTCGGTGACGCCGACGACCCGGTCCCTCAGTGTCCTCACCTCTGCTACCAGCTGGGCTTTCCTGGTTGTCACTGCTCTCCTGTCGTGTTCGTTCTTCTGCGTGTGCCGGCGCCGGCGTGGGCGGTGTTCCCCGCCGGGCCGGTACGTGTCGAGCAGCGGACCGTCCTCGGCCGCTAGAGACCGGCCGCCGGCCTGAGCGGCAGGACGTCGTTGATGCCGCTCGCCCCCGGCAGCCGGCGCGGCAGGCCGCCCGCAGGAGCGGCAGGCCTGACGGGGGAGTCCATGGACGGGGCGGGCGCCACGGCCTCGACCAGCCCTTCCGCCAGCAGCCGGGAGACCTCCACCGCGACGGCGTACAGACTCCGGCCGAGGAGGAAAGCGATGTCCCTGGTGCTGCGCCGGCCGTTGATCCGGAGCAGGATCTCCCGGCGCTCACCGGCGGCCGTGGTGTCCAGCGACGTGCTTCCGGCGTCGGTCCGGCCCAGCCGGGTACGGAACGGCGAGAAGGGCCGCCGACGCGAGACGAGAGCCTGGATCCGCCGTTTCGCCTCCATGACCAGCCAGTCGGGTTCGATGGCCTGGAGGGCTGTCAGCCGGCTGTCGTACGTGTCCCGTTCCAGGCTGAAACCATCGATCCGGCCCATTCCGACGGCGAGGGCGCCGTCCAATGCGGCCGCTACGCATATCAGCTGCAATTCCGCGGCGCCGACCAATTCCCGGGCGACGAGCTCGGCTCCGATATGACGTTCCGTGGCGCAGCGCCTCGCTGCGGAGGCCCAGTCGTCCTCACTGAGGCGACCGGACCGCAGGAGGAGGGTTTCGGCCCCGGGGGCACCCGGCGAGGCAACCTCGACGATCGCACCGCCCCTGAGGTGGAAGGATCCACCAGGATCCCCGGCCACCAGGAGTCTTCCGGAGATCCGGTCCAGTGGTGCCTCGGTCAAGGTCTTGGCGAGTTCCAGCCCCATCACCCGTGACGGTGTCCTGAAGGCCGGCACATCAAATTCTGGCATTCCCCTGCAATCGGCCGCGCTTTCCGTGGATGTCCCTGCGACTGGCGTGCACATTGCGTCAGCCCGGGAAGTGATAGTCACCCTAAAGGACTATCAGCCAACCGGTGGTCCACCGCCTGCTTATTCACGACAAGTGAACTATCGTGATTCATTCCCATCGCTTTGGTTTCGCATTTGCCAGCTTCGATCGGAGCCCCTCCTCGCCGGCCGAGCCCCTCCTCGCCGGCCGAGCCCGGCCGAGCCGCCGGGCCGGTCGGCGCCCGTGGCGGCAGCTTCCACGTGCCACGGATGACGCCTCCGCGTCCGCCTTGGTCAACGCCTTGCCACTCGCCGCCCTCATGCGCCCTTTGGTTCCGGCGCAGCCGCGGGGAAGGCGGCAGCGAGGCGGACCAGCTCCGGGACTGGATCACCCGGACCCAGGGAGCCGACGCCGCCGAGGTGGCGCTGCTGAAGCAGCAGGTGCGCCGGGAAGCCGACGAGCTGCGCACCCGGGCAGCGCAGGAGGCCGAGGCGATGGTGCGTGAGGCGCGGCGGGAGGCCAAGGACGGCCTCGCGGCGGCTCGCGAGGCGGCCAGAGCCGCGGAGAAGGCCCGCAAGGAAGCAGAGGCACACCGGGCAGAGATCTTCCAGGCGGAGAGCCGGCTGAACGATCTGCGCACCCGGATCGTGACGACCGACGAGAGCGTCATGCTCCAGCAGGTAGGGATCTACGCCTACCGGCACCCCCTGGACGACGCCGTCGCCTACCGGGCCCGTCTGGACGCCGTCCGAACCAGGATCAAGGAACTCACGCGCTCGCAGCAAGCCGTCCTGGCTGCCAGCGGCTGGACCGTCAACGGATCGGCACGTCAGGGCACCAAGATGATCCGCGACTACTCCAAGCTCATGCTCCGCGCCTACAACGCCGAGGCTGGCTGCGTAGGTTTCAAGCGAGAGCACTTGTCGGTGGGTTTCGGCATCACGCCGTGACCGAAGAGCGCGTGAATGTTGGTGAGAAGTAAGAGCATCCGAGGGGCGGGGAGCTCGATCGTGCGTGCGGAGCCAGACTCGTTCGTGGCAGGATGACGGCATGTTGATCAGAAAGGGCGATGCCGCGTAGGCGCCCGAAGGCCGTCCGCGCTGAGCTGTGGCGGCCTCGCAGACACGTTGTAGTTCGGCGGATCCGGGGCGTTTCCGCCAGGACTCGTGCAGCTGTCCGCCGCGTCGAGGATGAGCGGATGTGGCCTGGTGCAGTTGCTGACGCGCTCGCCCGTTTCGAGTGGGCGTTCAGGCAACCCGGCCGTTATCTGAAGGCATCCCAGGTCTGGCAGCCCGGACTGGAGGTGGAGTATGCCCGCGATGATCTGGAAGAGGTCATGCTTCACCTCCCTCGCGGTGCCCGGTGCGATCTCGGCCGGCTGATTGCTCGTATCGACGATGAGTTCGAGCGTCGCACTATGCCGAATCCTGGGCCGGTGAACGCCTTCACGGTGGGCGGCTGGTGGTGGTCAAGGATCCGTGAGCACTGACGATGCTCACGAAGCCTCATGCGCCCCGGTCAGCCCGTGGCCAGCTGTTGTTCGGCGCGGGCGCGGGTGGTGGCGAGGCGGTAGGAGTCGGTGCCGGTCTCGATGATGTTGCCGCCGAAGGTGAGGCGGTCGACGATGGCCGCGCAGAGCCTGGGATCGGTGAAGGTCTTGGTCCAGCCGGAGAAGGACTCGTTCGAGGCGATGGCGACGCTGAGAGCGTGGACGTGGCCCTCGAAGAACGCCTCCTGACCCGCCGAGGCGAAGATCCGGTGGACGGCCTTGCCCGAGTAGGACAGCCGGTACGCGAACAGGTAGCAGGTCACCAGCTCGCCGGCCAACCGCACCGTCACGTCGCCGAAGTCGACCTCCGCCTCCGCTCCGGGCTTGTGCGTCTGCGGGACGAAGGCTTCCACCACACCCCCCCGGCCTGGACCCGGATCTCCTCACGCCGGTCAGCGACGTAGCCACGGACCATCTGGTACGAGATCTCGTCCGCACCGTGCTCGTCGAGAAGCCGCTCGAAGATCCGCTTCACCGTGTGCCGCTGCTTGCGCGGCGCATCCAGGTCGGCCCGCAGCATCTCGTCGATCAACGGCTTGTAGGGATCCAGCCGCGTCGGCCGCGGCGGAAGCTTCTTCCGTGGCTCCGGCCAGGCCGACGTCAACGCCTTCTGCACCGTCAGGAACCCGACACCGTACTTCCGCTGAAGAGCACGGCTCGACAGACCAGCCTTCGCATCACGGCGGATCGCCGCGTACAGATCGACCTTGGACTTCGGCAGCTCCCCGGGCCCCCTCGTCGCGCAGAGCACAACCATGGTTCCGAAGCAAGCACCCAGGCGCTCTCAAAACTCAGGTTCTGGTCCAAGTTCTGTGGAACGGTGACGCTCAGTACCGACGGAGGTGTCGGTAGGAGGGTTGTCGGCGTACTCATTGAGGTGCTCAGCAAGGTACAGACGAACGTGTTCAGCATGGTGCGCTTTGCAGGATCGGTAGGTGTGGGCTTCGCTAGAGGTGAGGGTGGTGAACGTGTGCGGCCGCCCAACATGAGACACCAGGACGTGGCCCTCCAGGGAGGCTGGTGATCACATGCTTGTCGAGACGTTGACGGCCCTGGCGCTGGCTGGCGGCACCGCAGTGGTCCAGGCCGCAGGGACCGATGCGTGGAACGGCCTGCGGGGACGGGTACGGGATCTTTTCGCGCGCGGCGACGCCGCGCGGGCAGATGCTGAGCTCGAGCGTCTGGATCACACTGCCGAGGTCCTGAACAGTGCAAACAACATAGAGGCAGAACGTCTGCGGCAGGAGGGCGTGTGGCAGGGGCGGTTCGAAGCGCTGCTGGAGAGCCTCGAACCGCCCCGGCAGGAACGGGCCGCTGAGCAGCTGCAGGAGATGCTGTCGTTCGTCGCCGCTTCGAAGGGTGATATGGCGATCGGAACGGGGAAGGCCGTCGCCCGTGAGGGTGGCAGCGCTGTCACCGGTGTCAAACGTACGGGCGGCGGCCAGACCGGCCCCGCCACTGTGGTGAACACAGGGGACGCCGAAGCCGAGGGGCCCGGCTCCGGCGCCGTCAGCGGCATTGTCAACGAATGACTGTTACGCACCACAGCTGATCGAGGCAAGCCAAGGAGCTGACATGGTCCGTTGGCAGAGGGGCAGGCGGGGCTCCAGCGAGCCGGCCGCGCCTGCGGAAGCGACGGGCAGCGACAGATACACAGGGTGGGCTCCCCGCGACAACCTGTCGGCTGCGGGGCCCGTAGCCCCGGCTACCGGGCAGGTTGTGATCCAGAGCGGGAACGCGACTGCCACCCACGGAGGCATCGCCGTCACCGGCATCTACAACCCCACCGTGCACCTCCCACCCGAGGCAATGCGACCTCCCTCGGAGGTGGACGCCCCTGCTGGCCTGAATAACCTGCCGCACCAGCCGGGACACTTCATCGGCCGCTCCCGCGACCTCGCCCGCCTAGACGGCGCCTCGCGCACCCCTGGTACGACGCTGGTGCAAGTAGTGCATGGGCTGGGTGGAGTCGGCAAGAGCACTCTGGCTGCCTGCTGGGCCGCCACCCGACCCCACGGCTGTGCTCCGGTGCGCTGGATCGCCGCCGAGAACCCCGCGAGCGTCCAGCAAGGACTGGCCAGCCTTGCTACCGCCCTGCAGCCCGCCCTAGCCAGCGCCCTGCCAACCGAGGCACTCGCTGAGTGGGGGCTGCAATGGCTGGCCAGCCACACGGGCTGGCTGCTCATACTCGACAACGTCAATGATCCCGCCGATATCGCGGCCCTGAGCGCCCGTACCACTGGCGGCCGCATTCTGATCACCAGTCGGCTCGCCACCGGTTGGATCGGCGCCACCACACTGGTACGCCTCGACGTCATGGACGAGGCTGAGTCCATCGCCCTGCTCACTCGCATCACCGGTCACCGCGATCTGGACGGCGCCACTGACCTGTGCGCCATATTTGGGTACCTCCCCCTAGCCATCGAACAGGCAGCCGCCTACCTCGCCCAGAACCCACTCACCACACCCCGTGATTACCTGGGCTTGCTCGCCGAGCACCCGGCGGACATGTACGGCCACGGCGGGGCCACCACCCCAGCCGACCGCACCATCGCCCGCATCTGGGACGTCACTTTGGACCAGATCGCCACCCGCCAGCCCGCAGCCATCGACCTCCTGCGCACCATGGCCTGGTACGCCGCCGAAAACATCCCCACTGCCCTCGTAGACGGCCTCACCGACCCACCCGCGCTGAACCAGGCGATCGGCCTGCTCACCGCCTACAGCATGATCAAACCCGACCCCGGCACCAGCACCCTGGCCATGCACCGTCTCGTCGCGGCTTTCGCCCGCAGCCCCGACCCCGACGACCCCCACCGCAGGCCCGACAGCATCGACCTTGACCGCCAACGGGCCGCCAGCAACTTGTGTAGCGCTCTGCCCCCCACCGTGGATGACCCCGCCAGCTGGCCCACCTGGCGAAACCTACTCCCCCACATCGACGCCTTCGCCGATCACACCACCCCAGACACCGACACCAGCAACACGGCCCTCCTCCTCCATGCAGCCGGGATTTCCCTGATCAAACAGGGAGTGCCCGCCCAGGGGATCAGGCACCTACAACGTGCCGTCACGGCCTACGAGCGCCTGCTGGGCAACGACAATCCCGCCACCCTGACCTCCCGCGACCACCTCGCCCTTGCCTACCAGGAGGCAGGAGACCTAGGCAGCGCTATTCCCCTGCACGAGCAGACCCTCGCAGACTGCAGGCGCGTGTTGGGTGAAGATCATCCCCATACCGTGGCCTCATGCAACAACCTCGCCCTCGCCTATCAGAAGGCAGGTGACCTGGGCCGTGCCATCCCCCTCTACGACCAGATCGTCACGGACTGCGAGCGTCTGCTGGGTGAAGACGACCGCGCCACGCTGACCGCCCGCAACAACCTCGCCAGCGCATATGAGGAGGCGGGGGACCTGAGCAGCGCCATCCCCTTGCTCGTACAGTCCGTCAAGGATCGGTTGCGTGTACTGGGCGAAGACCACCCCGACACCCTGACCTCCTGGAATAACCTCGCGCTTGCCTATGAGAAGTCGGGGGACCTGGGCAGCGCCATCGCTCTGTACGAGCGGACCGTCGCGGACTGCGAGCGCTTGCTAGGTGAAGGCCATCCCGACACCTTGACTTCTCGCAGCAACCTCGCCGTCGCCTGTCTGCAGGCAGGCGACCTGGGCCGCGCCATCCCCCTGTCCGAGCAGGTCCTCACGGACAGCGAGCAGGTACTGGGCATGGATCACCCCGTTACGATGACCTCCCGCAGCAATCTCGCCAGCGTGTACAAGGATGCGGGGGACCTAGGCAGCGCCATCCCGCTGTACGAACAGACTCTCAGCGATCGGTTGCGCGTGCTGGGTGAAGGCCACCAAGACACCCTGATCGCCAGCAACAACCTCGCCCTTGCCTACCAAGAGGCAGGGGACCTATCCAGCGCCATCCCGCTGTACCAGCAGACCCTCACGAACTGCGAGCAGTTGCTGGGCAGCGACCACTCGCTGACTCGTGCCGTTCGAGAGGATCTCGCCTACGCCATGGCCAAACGCGACGACCGCAACTGGACGACGTGACCGAGCCAAATCCGCATGGCCTGGGCAGGTAAACCTGTACCGAGCTGTGCACATTCGAGCGTACGCCGACAAGGGTCGATAATGCCGGTCATGGCAGATCGCAGTCCGGTTCTCCGGATCATCACCTCGGCGGCGCGGGAGTCCCTGAAGCCGCTCGGCCTGGCCCAGCGTGGGCGGTCGCGGCTGTGGATTGACGATCACGGGTGGTGGCTGGGGGTTGTGGAGTTCACCCCACCACGGACTGCCGGCAGCGGTCTGCACGTCGGTGTGATGTGGCTGTGGCACGACGTGGACCACCTGGCCTTCCACGTGGACGCGGTTCGGATCGGCCCCGAGCGGTTCCGCACCGAGGACCAGTTCACGCCCCTGGCACTCGAACTCAGCCGACAGGCGGCTGCGAACGTGACCGCGTTGAGGGAGAAGTACCTGGCTCTGCCGGACGTCGCCCGATACCTGACGTCCAGGCCGGTGCGGCGAGGATTCCTCTGGGACTGCTTCGACACCGGCATCGCGGCCGCCCTGGTCGGGGATCCGGAAACGGCCCGCGATCGACTTGAGCGAGTCCTTCGAGGGGACCCGCTGGCCCCGTGGATGTTCGAAGCCCAGGAGAAGGCACGTGAGCTTCACGCGATCGCGCCAGACCGCGACGCCGTGACCGCCTGGGTCGCCCGGGCCGTCGACTCATGCCGGAGCAAGCTGGGCCTGGATCCTGTGCCGCCAGCGATCAGCTGAATGGGCCCGCTCGTTGGGCAACAGAGCTGCGGTCAGGCCAGCAGGACTCGCTTCCGTAGCAGGTCGAAGCCGGCCCGGCCGTACATCTGGCGCTTGATCATTTTGATTCGGTTGACGTGGCCTTCGACTACGCCGGAGCTCCACGGCAGTGTGAGACCGGCGGCGACGGCGGCGAGATCGCGTTCGAGGCCGTTGACGAATGCGTGGAGGCTGGGCAGGTCGTCGGCGCGGACCGCCTTGATCCATTGCGGGAGCTGGTCGCCCTGGAGCTGGGTGAGCCTCTTCCGGAACGCGCGGACGTGCCCGGTGAGCGCGTCCAGTTCGGGGCAGTCGGCGAGGACGGATTTGAGCTTCAGGCGCTCGCTCTCCGGCAGGGTGTCAGGGTGGGTCAGGATCCAGCCGGTGACCGTGCGCGGGGACGGCGGACGGGCGGCCGGTGCGGTCGGGGTTGTGCGGAACGGCTGGAGGTAGGCGCGGACGGCTCCGTAGCCGCCCGTGTAGCCGTGCGTCTTGATCTCCTCCCAGAGGGTCCAGGCGTTCGTGCAGCCTTCGGCCCATCGTTCGTGTAGGTGGGCCTTGAAGTCGTCGAGCTTGGTCCTGCGGTTCTGCCACTGCCCCTGGAACAGGTCTTCCGGTCTCACGGCGTCGGCCAGCTGTTGGACGGTGCGATAGGTCATACCGAGCTGTCGCTGGATCGAGCGTCGGCTGTGGCCGGCGGCCAGCAGCGCGTGGACGGTGGCGTGCTTGGCGCGGGTGCGGTCGGCGAACCGGTGCCCGGTGGGCCACGGCGACCCGCTCTCGGCCGGTGCCGGAGCCTTCTCCGGCACCGGCTCGGCGAAGGTCGCGCGGAGGCACGAGCGGTGCCGGGAGACGCACCGCTCAGCCGCTTCGCCGAGGTTGCGCCAGAGGTGGAACCGGTCTGCAACCTGGACCGCGGTGGGCGCCCCGATCCTGGCACCCTCGGCGAAGAACGGGGCGCGATCGCGGCAGACGACCTCGACCCCCGGGTGCTCGGCCAGCCAGGCCGCGACCGTGCCTGCCTCGCGACCCTGCGGGCAGCCCGGAAATCGGGCTGCGACACACTGACGTGGTGATCGACAACGCCTTCGTGATCGTCTCCGGTCTGCCGGCCAGCGGCAAGAGCACCCTGGCCCGCAGGCTCGCCGCGGAACTCGGCCTGCCGGTCATCGACAAAGACGTGATCCTGGAATCACTCTACGACTCTCTCGGCATCGGCGATCAGGCATGGCGCTACCGACTGAGCCGGGCCAGCGACGACATCCTGTTCGCGCTCGCTGCCGACGCCGGGCGAGCCGTCCTCGTCAACTGGTGGCACCGCGACACCGCCCCCGCCCGACTCCACCAACTCGACGCCCAGCTGGTCGAGGTGTTCTGCGACTGCGATACCGGACTTGTCGCTGAACGGTTCCGGACACGCAAACGCCACCCCGGCCACCTCGACCAGGACCTCACCCGCGAGGAGATCAGCGACCGCGTGGCTGCCTGGGCCGCCCACCCAGGACCGCTCGGACTGGGCGGGCACGCTCTGATCGTCGACACCGCCCAGCCCGTCGACATCACCACCCTCGCCGAAGAGGTCGACGCTCTGACCGCCGGCACTCAACGATGAACTGACGGCGACACCACGACCCGAACGAGACAGCCAAACCCGTCACTTCCCATCCCGGTGAACCTTCCCGGTCACAGCACTAGGGAGAAACTGTGTCTCGTATGGCCAGCGCCAGCCAGACGGCTGGTACCGCTGCCAGAACGATCAGCAGCAGACAGCACGGCAGAGCGGGGACGGCCCCTTGAGCGGTGGCTGGGCTGTTATCTGCGGGGCCACTCGGCGCACGTCGTCGGCGTGATACCACGTCTTACTGGCGGACCCTGTGGTGGTCATCCAGCTGTCCGTACGGACCCGCACTCCATGGGCCAGCGCATTTACATACACCGAGCGAGCACCGACGCCCGGCCACAAAGTGCTCACCTGGCGCGCCGTCAGCCAGTTGCCCTCCGACCCCCCAGCCATATCGTGCCCTTCTCCCAGCAACCAGTGACGCGGCATCACGAACTGTCCCATAGCCAGGCGTAGTTCGCCCCCCTTCCATCGCTTCTCGGGGATTCGACGCGTTCGGTGGCCCACCAGTTGGCGACGTAGCCGGCGACGACTGCCCGCACAGCGAGCTCGACGGTCCGCCTCCCGCGCCCGGGGCAAGGCTTTCGGCGGCCTGCCACAAGGCCTGGTCAGTCAGTTCCACCTCAGTCCCGCCTCCACGGGCCACCAGGCGGACGAGCCCGGTGCGGGCCAGGTCCTGGAGGTCGTGGCTGGCTGTCAGGCGTGCACTGACCGGCCCATACACACAAGCCAAGGGGAGGCGGGTGATGGCTGGACGACACCGATCTCGTGGTACCCCCAGCCCCGTAGAGTCGCATGACCTTCCCGTCGCCGGCGGCGGGGTTGACCATCAGCGTGGCGTGGACCTCCGCTCGGCCGGCCAGGAGGGCGTCGTGCATGCGGCGGGAGACGACTATGCTCCGCCAGGCGGGGATGACGCCGTCTCCCGACGAACCTCTGACTCAGGTCACTATGAGCTGAGCGGGGCGGCGGTGCCGTTCCGGTTCGACGTCCACGCGCTGATCTTCAGCAAGGACGCCGTCGGTCTCGAAAGCCGGCTTCACCAGGAGTTCGCATCGCGGCGGGTCAACCGTGTCAACAGCCGCGAGGAGTTCTTCCGTGTCACCCCTGCCGAGGTGAAGGCCGTCCTCGAACACAGCGCCGGTGAGCACCTGGTGGAGTTCAACGAAGTTGCCGAGGCGATCGAGTGGCGCAGCAGTACCACTGGTGAGAGCGGCGAAAGGTAGCGCGGCGGGCCGGACGGAAGCTGCCGGGCGGCGGCGCGGCCGAGCCGGCGGGCTGCTCCGGCCGGGGCCGTGCTCGTCACGTTCGTCCGGCTGCTCCACGACCCGGCCTCCGAGCGGGGGCTTCCCCGACGCCCACTTGCCGGCCCGCCTCTCTCAGGGCTACTCCGCAGAAGTCCGTGGAGGGGAGCTGGGTCGAGCCGCATATTCGTCCGTGAGGATGCTGCAGGTGCACCAGTCGCCCGCGCACGGGGTGCCGGCCTCGGCGCCGTAGGGTCCGAGACCGGCCATGAGGTGGAGTACCTCCGCACGTTCTGGCGCGGTGAGAGTGGGGAGCGTCGCGGGGGACGGCAACTGCTGCCAGGTGGCCGGATCGTCCTCCACGTCACCGATGACCTGTGCGTCAATGAACAAGGTGTAGAGGGGATGCTCGGGAAAGTCGTTGAGCCGCAGGACCCACCAGTGCTCGCCAACCCGGGCCGCGTAGGGGAAGACGCCTGTGCCAGTGTCATGCCAGGCGACCTGCGGGGGCAGCGGCGGCAGCGATTTCATGATCGGATCTCCGGGGCTGATGAGTCGGACAGGACAGGGCTGTGCACCGGCGCAGTCGAGGGCTTCCTCTGGAGAGCCGGCGGGTGGTCCGCTGGGCAGGACGTTGTCCTTGCAGCTGTCGTTGCCGGCCAGGTAGAGCGCGAAACCCCACGTGTGCAACACGCCGGTGAAGTGCAGGCGACACAGCGGGAGGCTGTGCCCGTCGGGCAATTCGGCTGCGACGTAAGCGAATCCGGCACGGAAGCGGACCGTGACGGCATCCACGTGCGGCCATCGCTCGCGGGCACAGCGGCTCATACGCTGGCGCAGACGGTGCAGCATTGATTCCGGAGGGTTCTTCGGCACGGGCTCCATCCTGCCGGGTGCCGCACCGGCGCCCGAGGGGGAATCCCGTACGACTGGGCGGGGAGCGGTCCGGCAGGATGGCCGGCATGACGGAAGCGCTGACGGAACCGGTACGGAACTGGCGGTACATGGGATTCAACCGGGCGGTTCCGGACGAGCTCCTCGTCCGCCTGCTCGACGTCGAGCCCGGTTTTCTCTTCCGGGAGGACCTGTCCCCGGCCGTCCTCGACGCGGCCGTCGACCACCCGGACCGGAACGTGCGCGGCATGCTCGTCGAGGGCCGGTGCGCACTGACTCCCGAGCAGCGCAGTCGGCTGCTCCTCAACGAGCCGGACTCGCCCCGGCGACAGCTGTTCGTCGAGGACGCCGCTCGGGCCGGCGCCCGACTCACCCCCGACTGCCGCCGAGCCCTCGCCGCCGACACCTCCCCCTTCGTCCGGGCCGCGGCCGCCGGGCTGTACGGGATGGAGGCGCCGCTGCTCCGTACCCTCGCGGCCGATCCCGTTCCCCGCGTGCGGGCCGCCGCCTGCGCCCCTGCGTGGTCGCACCTCGCACAGGCCGTACGCGACGGGCTGCTCGCCGACTCCGACGGACACGTCCGGACCGCCGCGCTCCTGCGGCACCACCAGGACGTGCCCCTGGGCCCCGCCGACCTCGCCACCCTCGACGCCCTTGACGACAAGGCCCGCCCCCGGGCCCTGGAGAGCTGTCGCCTCGAAGCGACCTGGGCCGCCCGCCTCGTCGGCGGCGACGACGTGGAGGTACGGCGCGCGCTCGCCGAGAATCCACGGCTGCACCCGGACGCGCTCGCCCTGCTCCTCGTGGACGAGGACGAGGAGGTGCGTGAGACGGTCGCCGTGCGCGCCGATCTGACGGAGGAGCAGCGGGCCGGCGTCCGGCTCGACATCGAGCCCGGCGCCGGGCGCGGATACGTCCTGCCGTGGGTCGCCGACCTCCACCACGACTCCGGGGCCATGCGCCGGCTCGCCGCCTCCAGCCACCCGTTCATCCGCAGCAGCGTCGCCCGAGCGTCCCGCCTTCCCGCCGACGTGGTCGAACGGCTCGCCCGGGACGAGGACCGGACCGTACGGCTGTTCCTCGCCGAGTCCTGCGACGACGCGCCCGCCGGCATGCTCCTGGAGGTGTGGCACTGGTGGGACGGCAGTTTCAGCTTCCCCGACCGGCCCCGCAGCCACCCCAACTTCCCGCGCGCGGGCCTGCTGCGGTTCGCCACCGACCCGGACCCGCGGCTGCGGCGGCTCGCCCTCTCCGATCCGGAGTCGACGCCCGAGCTGGTCGAGACGCTCAGCCGGGACGATTCGGCAGAGGTGCGGCGGGACGTGGCAGAGGACCCGCGGCTCGCGCCCGCTACGGCGGTACGGCTCCTCGACGACCCGGACACGAGCGTCGGGGCCCGGGCGGCCCGGAACCCGGCAGTGCCCCCCGACGTGCTGATACGCCTCCTGACCGACCCGGTGACCGCCCGCGACGCCTCGTGCAACCCGGCCCTGCCCTCCCCGGTCCTGCGCCGCATGGTCGAGCTCCTGGAAGGAGAGGCCGAGCGGTCGAAGGCCACCCCGTAGGGCCGGCACCAGGCAGCGCGGCGCAGGCCACGGGCGCGGAAGCGGACGACGTGGCAGCCCTGTTCAGTCGAGGACCGCGGTGGCTTCGATCTCGACCAGGTGCTCGGGTACGTCCAGTGCCGCGACGCCCAGCAGCGTGGCCGGCGGGACCGGGGTGACGCCCAGCTTCCCGGCGGCCCGGGTGATGCCCTCCATGAGCAGGGGCATCATGTCGGGGGTCCAGCCGACGACATAGACGGTCAGCTTCGCCACGTCGTCGAAGCCGCCACCGGCCGCGGCCAGCGCCGTGCCGACGTTGAGGTAGCACTGCTCGACCTGCGCGGCGAGGTCGCCCGCGCCGACAGTGACCCCCTCGGCATCCCAGGCGACCTGCCCGGCGACGAAGACCAGCCTCGACCCGGACGCGATCGAGACCTGCCGGTAGGCGCCGATCTCCGGCAGTCCCGCGGGGTTCACCAGGGTGATGGCCATGCTGTCTCCTCCTCGCCCCGAGGGCCATGGGTTCTCTGCGCTCGAACCGCGACCCTCGAAGGACTCACGTAGTCACTTGTGGTTACTCAGGAACCGTAGGAGAGTGGCCGCTGACGTGGAAGAACGCACTTTTCAGTAACTGGGGCACCTCGTGGGAACCAAGCAGTTCAGCGGCTCGGCCGAGGACGCGGACCTGACGCGCGCCGACTCGTTGGCGCGGGAGATCTTCTCGGACGTCGCCAACAAGTGGGCGCTCCTCATCATCGAAGCCGTGGGCGAACGCACCCTTCGCTTCAGCGAGCTGCGCGACGAGGTCGAGGGCATCAGCCACAAGATGCTCACCCAGAACCTGCGCATGCTGGAGCGCAACGGCCTGGTCGAGCGCACGGTGCACCCCACCGTGCCCCCGCGCGTCGAGTACGCCCTCACCGAACCGGGCCGGGCCCTGCGCGTGACCATCGACGGCCTGTGCAGCTGGACCCGCCAGTACCTGGGTGACATCGAGTCGTCCCGACGCCGCTTCGACGCCTGACCGGCACCCTGCCGAGCCGAGAGCGCATGCCTGAGGGGTGCGGCCCGTCCCGGAACGAGGAGCTCGGGATGGCCCATCCGGCCCTTCTTGCGGCCTCGCCGCCTGTGTCACCGTGCGTTCAGGCGGTGCACTGGGACAGTGGGCGGAAGAGCCTTGGAGGGAACGCCGCCAGGGGGTGGCGAACGGACCGGGGTCGCCTCGGCGTAGGGCGCACGTCCTCGCAGTCACCCGTCCGGCCCGCCGACCGCCGTTGACCATGTTCTGGACGGAGGAAGCATGCGCAAGGACGAGCATCCGGACGGCGTACCGCTGACCGACGAGGAGCTCAGCGCGCTCGACGCCCACTGGCGAGCGGCCAACTACCTGTCGGTCGGCCAGATCTACCTGATGGACAACCCGCTTCTGCGCAAACCCCTTGAAGCGGCGCACATCAAGCCGCGGCTGCTCGGGCACTGGGGCACGTCCCCGGGCCTGAACCTCGTGTACACCCACCTCAACCGGGTGATCCGGCGCCGCGGTCTGGACGCCCTGTGCATCTGGGGGCCCGGGCACGGCGGGCCGGCCGTGCTCGCCAACTCCTGGCTGGAAGGCAGCTACAGCGAGACCTACCCGGATGTGAGCCGGGACGAGGAAGGCATGTCCCGGCTGTTCCGGCAGTTCTCCTTCCCCGGCGGGGTGCCGAGCCACGTGGCGGCCGAGACTCCCGGCTCGATCCACGAGGGCGGCGAACTGGGGTACTCGCTCTCGCACGCCTACGGCGCCGCGCTGGACAACCCCGACCTGCTGGTGGCCTGCGTCATCGGCGACGGCGAGGCGGAGACAGGGCCGCTGGCCGCCTCCTGGCATTCGAACAAGTTCCTCGACCCGGTCCACGACGGCGCCGTGCTGCCCGTCCTGCACCTCAACGGCTACAAGATCGCGAACCCGGCCGTGCTCGCGCGGCTCCCGGAAGCCGAGCTCGACGAGCTGCTGCGGGGCTACGGCCACGACCCCCTGCACGTCACCGGCGACGACCCCCACCAGGTCCACCAGGCCATGGCCGCCGCGATGGACACCGCGCTCGACGCGATCCGGGGCATCCAGCAGGCCGCGCGCGAAGGCGGGCCGGCCCGGCGCCCGCGCTGGCCCGTGATCGTCCTGCGCACCCCGAAGGGCTGGACCGGCCCTCAAACGGTGGACGGCCTGCCCGTCGAAGGCACCTGGCGCGCCCATCAGGTACCGCTTGCCGCAGTTCGCGACAACCCCGACCACCTCGCGCAGCTGGAGGCCTGGCTGCGCTCGTACCGTCCGGAAGAGCTCTTCGACGACCAGGGCCGCCCCCGGGCGGAGGTCCTGGCCTGTGTACCTCAGGACCGGCAGAGGCTGGGCGCGACGCCCCACGCCAACGGCGGCCTGCTCGTACGGGACCTGCCCATCCCGGCGCTCGAACGATTCGCTGTGCCCGTGGAGGAGCCGGGCAGCACCCTGCACGAGCCGACCCGCGTCCTGGGCGACCTGGTCGAAGGCGTCATGGCCGCCACCGCCGACCGCCGTGACTTCCGGCTCGTCGGCCCGGACGAGACCGCCTCCAACCGGCTCCAGGCGGTGTACGCGGCCAGCGGCAAGGCGTGGCAGGCGCAGACGACGAGCACGGACGAACACCTCGACCGGCACGGCCGCGTCATGGAGATCCTCTCCGAACACACCTGCCAGGGCTGGCTCGAAGGCTACCTCCTCACCGGCCGCCACGGCCTGTTCTCCTGCTACGAAGCCTTCGTCCACATCGTCGACTCCATGGTCAACCAGCACATCAAGTGGCTCAGGACGTCCCGCGCCCTGCACTGGCGTGCGCCCGTCGCCTCCCTGAACTACCTGCTCACCTCCCATGTGTGGCGCCAGGACCACAACGGCTTCTCCCACCAGGACCCCGGGTTCGTCGACCATGTCCTCAACAAGAGCCCCGAAGTCGTCCGCGTCTATCTGCCCCCGGACACCAACACCCTGCTCTGCGTGGCGGACCACGTGCTGCGCAGCCGCGACTACGTCAACGTGGTCGTCGCCGGCAAACAGCCCTGCTTCGACTGGCTCACCCTCGACGAGGCACGCGTCCACTGCGCCCGTGGCGCCGGCGTGTGGGAATGGGCGGGCACCGAGGACAGCACGCGGGAGCCCGACGTGGTCCTCGCCTGCGCGGGCGACGTCCCCACCCATGAGACACTCGCGGCGGCCGGACTGCTTCGCCGGCATCTGCCCGGCCTCGCCGTGCGCGTCGTCAACGTCGTCGACATGACCCGCCTGATGCCCCAGGACGCGCACCCGCACGGCATGGCCGACTCCGAGTTCGACGCCCTGTTCACCCCCGACAAGCCCGTGATCTTCGCCTACCACGGCTACCCCTGGCTGGTGCACCGGCTCGCCTACCGCCGTACCGGACACGCGAACCTGCACGTTCGCGGCTACAAGGAGATGGGCACGACCACGACCCCGTTCGACATGGTCGTACGCAACGACCTCGACCGCTACCGGCTGGTCATGGACGTCATCGACCGGGTGCCCGGCCTCGGCGCCCGCGCCGTCGGCGTACGGCAGGCCATGGCCGACGCCCGTACCCGCCACCACGCCTACATCCGTGAACACGGCACCGACATGCCCGAGATCGCCGACTGGACGTGGAGCGGCTGACGAGCAGTGATGACAGGAGAGGCTGACGGGCAGTACTGACGGGAGCGCTGACAAGAGCAGCGCCGACAAGGGCAGTGCTGACAAGCGGCTTGCGAGGGCGCGGGGGCTCAGCCCTCGCGCTCCGGGCCGCCCCGCCGCAGATCGGCCTCGGTGAGCGGCTCCAACTCGCCGCGCATGTCGAGCCGGTACAGGAGGACCACGGCGGGCAGGACCAGGACGACGGCCACGACCGTCACGATGACCAGCCAGTGCAGGGTGCTGGGCGCCCCCGCCGCCTCGGCGACCGTCAGCGAACCGGGGATGAGGTACGGCCGCTGCGCCATGCCCCACGCGAGCACGGCCGAGGCCATGACGCCGACGGCCGAGACCCGGGACCATGCCCCGGAGGTCCCCAGCAGGAGCCAGGCCGTGACGACGGTGGCCGTTGCGGCCACGACGACGAAGAAGAGCCCGGCGCCGTGGGTCAGGCCGCGCCACAGGTAGGGGGCGTCGTCGTGGGTGACGGTCAGCGTGACCGCCCCCAGCACCGCGGTGGCGGCGAGGGCGGCCAGGGCCCGCCGCCGGAAGTAGGCGTGGAGGTCGGGGGAGGTGTGGCGCACGGCGTCCGCGGCCAGGAACACCGCCCCGAGCAGCGCCGTGCCGACGACGGCCAGCAGGCCGAAGAGGACGGAGGTCGGGTTGTACCAGGCGTGCGCCGACGGCCCGGTGCCCGGTCCGACGCGCCCGGAGGCGATCCCGCCCGCAGCGGCACCGAGGAAGAACGGGGTCAGGAGCGAGGAGATCGCGAACATGGCGCCGTAGACGCGCCGCCCGGCGATCCTGCGCGTGGGCTTGCGCAGCGCGAAGCCGGCGCCGCGCAGCACGATGCCGACGGCGGCGAGGGCCAGGGGCAGCCACATCGAGGAGAACACCGCCTGGAAGAACCGGGGGAACCCGGTCCACATGATGACCAGGACGAAGATGAGCCAGACGTTGTTGACCTCCCAGACGGGTGCCATGGCGTGGTCGATGAGCCACCGGGGGCGCCTTCCGCGTTCCGCGCCGCCCGCGGTCAGGTCCCAGAAGCCCGCGCCGTAGTCGGTGCCGCCGGCGCAGGTGTAGGCGGCCACCGCGAGGAGCAGGACGGCGGCGACCAGAGCGGCGGCGGTCACGGCCTGCCGCCCTCGGCCGGCGCCGTGCCGCCGCCGCTCCCCGGGGCGGGGGCGGCGTCGGCAGCGACGGCTGAGCGGGGGCCGTAGGGAGTGTCGGTCTCCGGTGGCTCCGTCGCGCCCGCCCCGACGCTGCCCGCCCCGACCCGCCGTTCGTCGTCCAGGCGCCATCGGGTGCGCATCTGCAGGAGCACGGCCAGGAAGGAGCCGAAGACGCCGACGTACACCACGACCACCAGCCCGAACATGGTCCACAAGGAGGCCGAGCGGGCCCCGGTCACCGCTTCGGCCACCCGCATGTTCTCGTAGACGATCCACGGCTGGCGGCCCACTTCGGTGGTGATCCAGCCGCATTCGACGGCGATGACGCTGGCCGCTCCGGCGCAGGCGGCGCTGCGGTAGAACCACGGTGAGGCGGGCAGCCGGCGGCGGCGGAGCCAGACGATCGCGTACCAGAGGACGAGCAGCAGGAGCACCGTGCCGATGCCCACCATGATGTCGAAGGCCCAGTGGGTGATGGTGGCCTGGGCCGCGGTGGGCCGGTCGCCCGCCGGTACGGACGACAGTCCGCGGACCTCGGTGTCGGGGCTGAAGCCGGCCAGGACGGAGTCGAGCTGCGGGATCCTGATGCCGCCGGAGACGGTCCCGTCGGGGTGGAGGCGGCCGAAGAGGTACTCCGGGACGTGCGTGTCGGTGTTCCAGACGATCTCCATCGCCGCGAACTTCACCGGCTGCTTGTGGAACACCGCCCGGGCGATGGCGTCGCCCAGCACGAACTGCACGGGAGTGAAGACGGCCGCGACGGTGAACGGCACGGTGAAGCCGAGGCGGTGGTAGCGGTCGCGGCGGCCGCGCAGCCAGCCTGCGGCGTAGACACCGGCCACGACGAAGCCGGCGGTGACCAGCATCGCCACGACGAAGTGCCAGTACTGCGGCCCGAACATCGGCGTGAAGATCGCCTTCCGGACGTCCACGTCGACCGGGTTGCCCTCCGCGTCGAGGGTGAAGCCCCGAGGGGTGTTCATCCAGGAGTTGGCCGCCAGGATGCCGAAGGCGCCCAGCAGGGCGGCCGCCGGCAGGGGAAGTCCGAGCAGGAAGTGGGTACGGGCGGGCAGCCGGCGCCAGCCGTAGAGGTAGATGGCGATGAGGACGGCCTCCAGGAAGAAGGCCCATGCCTCGACGCCGAAGCCGATCCCGAACACGTCCCCCCACCGGCCCATCAGCCCCGGCCACAGCAGGCCGAACTCGAAGGACAGGACGGTTCCCGTGACGACGCCGATCGCGAACTGCACCGCCATGACCGCCGACCAGCGGCGCGCCAGCAGCAGGGCGGTCGCGTCGCGGCGGCGCAGCCCGTAGCCGTGCATGATCAGGGTGATCAGCGGCAGCGCCACGCCCATGGGCACCAGGACGATGTGCGAGGCGAGGGTGAAGGCCATGAGCGATCGGGCCGGCAGCATCTGGGGCGGTGCCCCCGCCAGCAGGTGGAACGTGATGTGCACGGGTGGCTCCCCGGGGACGACGCGTACGGAGGTCGGCTAGTGCGTGGGGGCCACACCCCGGGGTACGCCCTCGGCGGGACTCACGACCGACTGCCTCCTCCGCACCCCACACCTCGCGCCGCCCGGGCGACGGCACCCTGGCGGGTTCGGCGTCACCCAACCACCGCGGCGGGGCGCGGCGGCCCCGGCGCGGTGCGCTGTGCGCCACCCGGGCCAGGATCTTCCCCCGGTCGGCGGTGTCCCCGCCGCGGGCCGGCCCATTCCTGCGACGAGGCGCTCACCGACGGCCGAGCGCCTGCCACCGACCGGTGACATCCGGTGAGCTCCGGGCGCCTGCGGGGTGACTCGCCCCATAGGGCCCACGTCACATACGAACCGGGCTAGTAGCACCTTTCAGCCGGTTTGCGCCGTCCTGCTCCCGGCTCTCACCTGCACGGATCACCTCGCGCTCGGTGAGGGTGACCGGCCCGCCGCTGCGAGGGCCGCTAGTAGGACGGTGCGTTGCCGGGCCGTCGGGGCGTCTGTAGAACTGGATGAGTCGCCGAGGCGGCCGGGGCGCCCCGCCCCCCGCCGGACGAACCCCTCTCCTCCGCGTGAGTGGCTCACGCATGCTCCGGCATGCCGCGACGGTCCTTGTCCCCTTCGGAAGGTTCTCCGTGTCCAACGCTGTCATCCGCCGCATCGC
>NZ_WTFF01000129.1 GCF_019400985.1 Streptomyces bambusae | reverse complement strand
GGCCGGTGCCGGGGGCGTAGCCGCCTGGTCGGCGCCGGGGCCGGTTCCGGCCAGCCAGGAACGCGCCCGTCGGGACCGACCGCCCCGTCTCCGGCCGAAGCCGCTCCCGCCGGGGCCGACCCGCCCGGCGGCCCGTTCAGCCCGCCGGGCCGCGCCAGAGGCCCTCCGGGGTCAGGTCCAGGAGGTCGATCGCGTTGCCGCGGACGATGCGTTCGACCACGTCCGGGGGCAGGTGGCCCATCTGGGCCTGCCCGACCTCGCGGGACTTGGGCCAGGTGGAGTCCGAGTGCGGGTAGTCCGTCTCGTACAGGACGTTGCCGACACCGATCGCGTCCAGGTTGCGCAGGCCGAACGCGTCGTCGAAGAAGCAGCCGAAGACGTGGTCGGCGAAGAGTTCGGACGGCGGGCGGGTGACCTTGTCGGCGACGCCGCCCCAGGCCCGGTTCTCCTCCCAGACCACGTCGGCGCGCTCCAGGATGTAGGGGATCCAGCCGATCTGGCCCTCCGCGTACATGATCCGCAGGTTGGGGAAGCGTTCGAACTTGCCGCTCATCAGCCAGTCGACCATGGAGAAGCAGCAGTTGGCGAAGGTGATGGTGGAGCCGACGGCCGGCGGGGCGTCCGCCGACGTGGAGGGCATGCGCGACGACGAGCCGATGTGCATGGCGATGACCGTGCCGGTCTCGTCGCACGCCTGGAGGAAGGGGTCCCAGTCGTCCGTGTGGATCGACGGCAGGCCCAGGTGCGGCGGGATCTCCGAGAAGGCGACCGCGCGGACGCCGCGCGCCGCGTTGCGGCGCACCTCGGCCGCCGCGAGCCGAGCGTCCCACAGCGGGATCAGGGTCAGCGGGATCAGCCGGCCCCCGGCGTCCGGCCCGCACCACTCCTCCACCATCCAGTCGTTGTACGCGCGGACGCCCAGCAGTCCGAGCTCGCGGTCCTCGGCCTCGGTGAAGGTCTGGCCGCAGAAGCGCGGGAAGGTGGGGAAGCAGAGGGCGGACTGGACGTGGTTGACGTCCATGTCGGCGAGGCGGTCGGGGACGGAGAAGGAGCCGGGGCGCATCTGCTCGTACGTGATGACCTCCAGGCGTATCTCGTCGCGGTCGTAGCCGACGGCGGTGTCCAGCCGGGTCAGCGGCCGGTGCAGGTCCTCGTAGACCCACCAGTCGCCGATCGGGCCGTCGTCGCCCTTCGCGCCCATGACCGGGGCGAACTTGCCGCCGAGGAAGGTCATTTCCTTCAAGGGGGCGCGCACGACGCGCGGGCCGGAGTCGCGGTACCTGGACGGGAGCCGGTCCCGCCAGACATGGGGGGGCTCAACCGTGTGGTCGTCCACCGAGATGATCTTCGGGAAGCTCTCCATGCCGTCCACGGTAGCGTTGATCTGACGATCCGTCAGTTAGTTGGTGCGTAGTTGGTGCGTGCGGAACCGGCCGCGGGCTGACGTCTGTGCGCAAGACAGGGCAGACTGGCCACTACACCGACCGAAGGCAGGGGGGACGACAGATGGACGGCGTACCGGCCATCCCGCACCAGCGGAACCACCCCGAGGCGCCGAACCACCGAACCGGCGGGAGCCGACGGGCACCCGGCGGGGCACCCGGAGCCGCGGACCCGGCCGGACCTGCCACGCCCGGACCTGCCACGCCCGGAGCCCCGGTCCGCGAGGGGCAGGCGGGTGACGTCCGGACCGGTGACGTCCGCGCCGGTGACGCCCGGACCAGCGGCGTCCGGACCAGTGACGTCCAGGCCGGTGACGTCCGGGCCGACGGCCGTTCCGCGCGGTTCGCCGTGCTCGGGCCCATCCGCGCCTGGCGCGGCAGCGAACCCCTCGCCTCCGGCAGCCCCCAGCAGCGCGCCCTGCTCGCCGCCCTGCTGCTGCGCGACGGCCGCACCGCCACCGCCCCCGAGCTCATCGACGCCATCTGGGGCGAGGACCCGCCCCCGCAGGCCCTGGCGACCATCCGTACGTACGCCTCCCGGCTGCGCAAGATCCTCGACCCCGGACAGCTGGTCAGCGAGTCCGGCGGCTACGCCATCCGCACAGCCCCCGCCGCCCTCGACCTCGGGGTCGCCCGCGCCCTCGCTGCCGACGCCGACAAGGCGCGCGCCGCCGGGGACCGCTCGCTGGCCCGCACCCTCCTCGCGCGCACCCTCGGCCTGTGGGAGGGCGAGCCGCTGGCCGGCGTACCCGGCCCGTACGCCGAGACCGAGCGCACCCGGCTGGCCGAGTGGCGGCTGCAACTGCTGGAGACCCGGCTCGACCTCGACCTCGAAGTGGGCCACCACGCCGACGCCGTCTCCGAGCTGACCGCCCTGACCACCGACCACCCGCTGCGCGAGCGGCTGCGCGAACTGCTCATGGTGGCCCTGTACCGCAGCGGCCGGCAGGCCGAGGCCCTCGCCGTCTACGCCGACACCCGGCGGCTGCTCGCCGACGAGCTCGGCGTCGACCCGCGCCCCGAGCTCTCCGCCCTCCAGCAGCGGATCCTGCGCGCAGACGCCGAACTGGCCGTCGCCGCCGAACAGTCCGCCGCCGCGGCCACCCTGCCCGTGCGCCCCGCCCAGCTGCCGGCCACCGTGCCCGACTTCACCGGGCGGGCCACCTTCGTCACCGAGCTCGGCGAGGTGCTCGCCAGCGCGGAGGGCCAGGTCATGGCCGTCTCCGCGCTCGCCGGCATCGGCGGCGTCGGCAAGACCACCCTGGCCGTGCACGTCGCGCACGCCGCCCGCCCGCACTTCCCCGACGGCCAGCTCTACGTCGACCTGCGCGGCACCGAGGCCCGCCCGGCCGAGCCCGAGGCCGTCCTCGGCTCCTTCCTGCGGGCGCTGGGCCATCCGGACACCGCCATCCCCGACTCCCCCGCCGACCGCGCCGCGCTCTACCGTTCCACCCTCGACGGCCGCCGCGTCCTGGTCCTGCTCGACAACGCCCGCGACGCCGCCCAGGTCCGCCCGCTGCTGCCCGGCACGGCCGGCTGCGCCGCCCTGGTCACCAGCCGGGTCCGGATGGCCGGGCTGGCCGGGGCACACCTGGTCGACCTGGACGTGATGAGCCCCGAGGAGGCGCTCCAGCTCTTCACCCGGATCGTCGGCGAGGAGCGGGTCACCGCCGAACGCCAGGCCTCCCTGGACGTCGTCGGCGCCTGCGGCTTCCTGCCGCTCGCCATCCGCATCGCCGCGTCCCGGCTCGCCGCCCGCCGCACCTGGACGGTCTCGGTGCTGGCCGCCAAGCTCGCCGACGAGCGGCGCCGGCTGGACGAGCTCCAGGCCGGGGACCTCGCCGTGAAGGCCACCTTCGAACTCGGCTACGGCCAGCTGGAGCCCGGCCAGCAGCGCGCGTTCCGCCTCCTCGGCCTCGCCGACGGCCCCGACATCTCGCTGGCCGCGGCCGCCGCCGTACTGGACCTGCCCGAGCACGACACCGAGGACCTCCTGGAGGCCCTGGTGGACTGCTCCCTGCTGGAGTCGGCCGCGCCCGGCCGCTACCGCTTCCACGACCTCGTACGGCTCTACGCGCGTGCCTGCGCCGAACGCGACGAGCAGCCGCCGAGCGAGCGTGACGAGGCGCTGTCCCGGCTGCTGGACTTCTACCTCGCCACGGCGGCCCGGGTGTACGCGCTGGAGCGGCCCGGGGACCGGCTGCCCGCCCACCTGGCGCCCACCGCCTACCCGGGCCTGTCCTTCGCCGACCGGCACGCCGCCCTGGACTGGCTGTACGCCGAGGCGGAGCCGCTGCTGGCGTGCGTACGGCAGGCGGCCGCCCGTACCGACGCCGCCGTCGACGTACTGCGCCGGGCCGTGGACCTGCTGTGGGCGGCCAAGGACCTGCTGGAGTCCGGCGCCAACTCCCGGCAGTACGAGTCCGCCGCCCTCGCGCTGCGCGACGCGGCGCACGCCTCGGGCGACCCGCACGCCGAGAGCCGCGCCCGGACCACGCTCACCAACGTGCACCTGGTGGCGGGCCGGTTCACCGAGGCCGACGACGAGGCCCGCCGGGCCACCGTACTGGCGCGGACGGCCGGGGACCCGCTGCCGAGCTGCTGGGCGCCCAACGACCGCGGGATCATCGCCCTGTACGAGGGCCGCTACGCCGACGGCGAGCGGCACCTGCGCGAGGCGATCGACGGCTTCCGCGCCGACGGCAACAACGTGGGCGAGGCCAGCGCGCTGTGCAACCTCTCCCGGATCGAGGCGGAGCTGGGCCGGCTGGCCAGCGCCATAGAGCTGGCGGAGCAGGGCATCGCCATCTACGACCGGATGGGCCTGTCCCTGCGCTCGGCCAACGGCCGTTACGCGCTGGGCATCGTGCTCACCCAGGCGGGCCGGCCGGCGGACGCCCAGGCGCAGCTGACGGAGGCGCTGTCGCTGTTCCACGACAACCGCCAGCCCCTGTGGGAGGGCATCACCCACTACCGGCTGGCCGAGGCGCAGCTCGCGGCCGGCCGGGCCGCGCTGGCCGCCTCGCACGCCGAACAGGCCATAGCGCTGCGGGTGATGGGCGGGGAATGGCGGCGGGCGTGCGTGGTGATGGTATTGGGCCGGGCCCTGCACCGACTGGGCGAGACCGACCGCGCGCGCGCCTGCTGGCGGGACGCCGAGGCGGTCTTCGCCCAGCTGGGATCGCACGAACTCGCCGAGGCCAGGGCCCTGCTGGCGTCCGAGATCCCGGCTTGACCTATCCTCTCGGTCGACGCCCTGACCTGCGTGGATCGCATGTGGATCGCATGCTGAACGAGGCGTTCATCGTTCGTTTATCGCCTCGCGCCACCATGGAATCCATCGACCCGTTCGGCGGTCCGCGGGGGAATCGCCGAACGGGCCCGCAGATCCTCAGGAGTGACGATGACGACGAGCGACAGCGCTGCGAAGATCCCGAACGACGGCGACATCAAGCCGTTCGACAACCACGCCACGGGCATCGAGATCACGCCCATGGACAACCACGCGACGAGTGAGCCGCTGCTCGCGCCGGACGCCGCTCCGACCGCGCCCACCGCCCCGGCCAAGCCGCCGGTCGCGCCGGGCGAGGAGATCGAGACGCTCGACAACCACGCCACCGGTCCGCGCCCGTAAGGGACGGACACCGGCCGGGGCCCACGGGGGAGCGGGAACGGGCCACGGCACAGCGCCACGGACGTCACGGGGGAAACGGACGTCACGGGCGGCACGGGGGAAACAGGGGGGAAGGCCTCGGAGGACCTCACGGGGGAACGCGGGGACTCGAGGCGACGGGGAAAGTACGGGGGAGTACCACGGGGGAGCCACGGGGGTTCGGGGGAGCCCGCGGGGGCAACGGGGGAAGACGGTCGCGGTGGCCCGGAGGGGGAGCCATCGCGACCGTCGTTTTGTCATGTCTGCCCCAATAATCAGCGGCCGCACCGGTGGGCCCCGGCCGCACCAGCAGCCCCGGGGGCGCACCGACCGCACCAGCGGCCCCGCGGCCGTACCGCGCACTACGCTGGCGGCGTGTTCACCGCTGAGGGACCGACCGTCCGCGAGCTCGCCGTGCAGGCCCTGTCCTCGACCGAGCGCGGCTACGACCTGCTGGCGCCCACCTTCGACCACACCCCGTTCCGGACGCCGGACCGGATGCTGGACGCGGTCGAGGAGGCCTTGGCCCAGACCCTCGACGGCCCGGTGCGCGCCGGGCTGGACCTCTGCTGCGGCACGGGCGCCGCGATCCCGCTGCTGCGGCGGCTGTGCCGGGAGCGGGTGACCGGGGTGGACTTCAGCGCGGGCATGCTGGCGCGGGCGGAGCGGACGTACGGCACCCGGGCGTACGGCGCCCAGGCGTACGGCGCCCAGGGCGAGGCCGGGCCCGGCGGCGCCCCCGGCACGGGCAGCGGCTCCGGCGGGGGCCCGTACCGCGACGAGCCCGACGTGGACTTCGTGCGGGCCGACGCGCGGGCGCTGCCCCGGCGGCTGGCGGGCTCGTACGACCTGGCGGTCAGCTTCGGTGCCTTCGGCCACTTCCTCCCGGCCGAGCGCCCCGCGCTCTTCGCCGGCGTCCACGCCGCCCTGCGCCCCGGCGGGATCTTCGCCTTCCCCGTCGGCGCCCCGCTGCGGCCCTCCTCCCCCGCCTGGTGGGCCACGGTCGGCTTCGACGCGGTGATGCGGGTGCGCAACGCGCTGTGGCGGCCGCCGTTCGTCATGTACTACCGCACCTTCCCGCTGGGCGGCGTACGCGCGGACCTGGAGGCCGCCGGGTTCGCCGTGGAGACCCAGCCCCTGGAGCCCTTCGGCCGCCGCCCGGACGGCGCCCCGCACTGGCGCCTGCTCCTGGCCCGCCGGGCCCCGTGCACGGCCTGAAATACACTGGTCACATGAGTGACACCCTTCCCCCCTGCCCCGAGTGCTCCGGCACGTACACGTACGAGATGGGCGCGCTGCTCGTCTGCCCCGAGTGCGGGCACGAGTGGTCGGCCTCGGCCGCCCCGGCCGCCGAGGGCGAGGCCGGCTCGGGCGAGCGCGTGATCAAGGACTCTGTGGGCAACGTGCTCCAGGACGGCGACACGGTGACCGTGGTCAAGGCCCTCAAGGTCAAGGGCAGCCCCAGCGGCATCAAGGCGGGCACGAAGGTGCGCAACATCCGCCTGGTGGACGGCGTGGACGGCCACGACATCGACTGCAAGATCGACGGCTTCGGTGCCATGCAGCTGAAGTCCAGCGTGGTCCGCAAGGCGTAGCAGGCCTGGTAGACGTACGTCGTACGGCCCGGTCAGGTCTCGTCGGGGCCTGACCAGTCGAACGTGATGTGCTTGCTGGACTGGCCCGCGCGGCTCCACTCGAAGCCGAAGGCCTCGACCTGGTTCGCCGTCGCGCGGCCCCAGGTCACGACCTGGCCGGGGCCGGTCTCCGAGCCCGGCATGTTCGTCGACTGCACCCGCGCGCCCTCCGGCGTGGTCGGCCCGGTCAGCGCCTCGCCGGCCGCGTCGACCTTGCCCGGGATCGAGACCCGCCAGGTGCCGAGGTCCTCGGCGACCTCGAACTCGATCGGCGCGGTGTCGATGCCCCGCACCTCGAAGGCGGCCATGCTCACCAGCTCGGCGGGCCAGCTGCCCGCCTGCCCCCCGAAGATCATCTGCAGCGCCTCGCGCTGCGCCTCGTCGGCCCGCTCGTCGAAGAAGAGCGCCGCGTACGAGTCGGAGTGCTCGGCCCAGACGTTGCCGACGAAGGAACCGAGCATCAGCACGTTGAGCCCGGCCAGCGGAACCGCGCCGTAGTGGCCCTCACGTACGTGCCAGGCCAGGACGCCGTCACATTCGCCGTACGTCGGCGACTGCGCGAAGGTGCAGGGGCACGGAACGTCGCACCTGCACGTGTCGAACCAGTCCCCCTCCACATGCCACTTCGGGATCGTCGCCGGTGCGGGCGTCTCGGTCGCGGACATCTCGCCGCCTCCTCGGGGCCAGGTACGCGCACCTCTCCACCTCAAGTCTCTCCCTCACCCGCACGGCCCGCCATCCGGCCCGGACAGGCGCCCGGGCTGGCGTCCGGGCGCGCGGGCGCCGGGCCGCCGTGCTGTGCTGGAAGCGTGCGACGCCCCGGCCCGAAGGACCTCCGGCCGCCGCTGCGGCCGGCGAACCTGCTCCCGCCACGGCAGCTCGCCCTCGCCTGGTCCCTGATGGCGGCAGTGGCGCTGCTCGCGTGGGTGCTGGTGGTCGACCAGGCGCGGGGCATGGGGGTCGGGCCGGGCACCATGGGGGCGTCGCTGCCGCTGTTCCTGCTGCTGTGGCTGGTCATGATGATCGCCATGATGTTCCCCTCGGTGGCGCCCGTGGGGATCACCTGGGCCCGGAGCATCGGCCGCAGCCGGGCGGGAGTGGCGACCCGGGCGGCCCGGCTGGTCCAGTTCGTCGCCGGCTATCTGCTGGCCTGGACGGCGTTCGGCCTGGTCACGTACGGGATCCTGGCCTGGACCGGCGACCTGGTGGCGGACCGGCCGGGCCTCGGGCGGTGGATCGGCGCCGGGGCCTTCCTGCTGGCCGGGCTCCAGCAGCTCGGTCCGCTCAAGGACATCTGCCTGCGGCACTGCCGCAGCCCCATGGGCCAGCTCGTGCGCTACGCCGGCTTCCGGCCGTGGGCCCGTGACCTGCGGGTCGGGCTGCACCACGGGCTGTACTGCATCGGCTGCTGCTGGGGGCTGATGATCGTCCTGATCCCGCTGGGCGTCATGAACATCGCCGCGATGGCCGCCGTAGGTGTGGTGATCTTCGTGGAGAAGCTGTGGCGGCTGGGGCCGGTGTTCTCGACCGTGGTGGGTGTCGCCTTCCTGGTCCTCGCCCTGCTCGCCGCCTTCGCCCCCGTGGAGAGCTGGCTCCTGCCGGGCCTGGAGACCCCGCAGGAGCCGATGCCGGACATGGACCCGGACATGGATCCGGACATGGAGATGACCGGGCCGTAGGGGCGTAGGGGCGTAGGGGCGTAGGGGCGTAGGGGCCACAGGGGGGAGCCGTAAGGGCCGCAGGGTCAGCCGCGCGAGCGCAGCTCCCGCTTCAGCACCTTGCCGCTCGCGTTGCGCGGAAGCTCGGCCACGAACTCCACCGCCCGCGGCACCTTGTAGTTCGCCATCTCGCGGCGGGACCAGGCGATCAGGTCGTCCGCGGTCAGCGTCGAGCCGGGACGGCGTACGGCGTACGCCTTGCCGACCTCGCCCAGGCGCGGGTCGGGGATGCCGACCACGGCGACGTCGGCGACGTCCGGGTGCAGGCCGAGGAGCTGCTCGATCTCGGCCGGGTAGGCGTTGAAGCCGCCGACGATGTACATGTCCTTGATCCGGTCGGTGATCCGCAGGTTGCCCGCCTCGTCCAGGACGCCCACGTCGCCGGTGCGCAGCCAGCCGTCCGGGGTGACGGTGCGGGCGGTCTCCTCGGGGTCCTCGTAGTAGCCGAGCATCACGTGGTGGCCGCGGACCCGGACCTCGCCCGCCTCGCCCGGGCCCAGCACCTGCCCGGCGGGGCCGGTGACCTGGACCTCGGTGCCGGGGATGGCCCGCCCGGAGGTGGCCGAGACCACCTCGGCCGGGTCGCCCCGGCGGCACATGGTGACGATGCCGCTGGCCTCCGACAGGCCGTACGCCGTCAGCACGGTCGAGATCCGCAGCTCCCCGCGCAGCCGCTCGACCAGCCGCAGCGGAACCACGGCCGCGCCGGTCACGACCAGCCGCAGCGGGGAGAGGTCGTACTGGGTGCGCGCGGGATGGTCGAGCAGGGACTGGTGCAGGGTGGGCGGGCCGGGCAGGACGGAGATCCGCTCGGCCGCGATGTTCGCCAGGACCGTGTCCACGTCGAAGACGGGCTGGGGGACCATCGTCGCGCCGCGCATCAGGCAGGCGATGACGCCCGCCTTGTAGCCGAAGGTGTGGAAGAAGGGGTTCACGATCAGGTAGCGGTCGCCCGCGCGCAGCCCGGCCAGCTCGCTCCAGACGTCGTAGCAGCGCAGCGTCTGCGCGTGGGTGATGACCGCACCCTTGGGGCGTCCGGTGGTGCCGGAGGTGAAGACGATGTCGGACGGCGCGTCCGGCCGTACGGAGTCGGCGCGGGCCCGGACCACCGCGGCCGGCACCGCGTCTCCGCCGGCGAGGAAGTCCTTCCAGGTGCGGAAGGCCTCGGGCGCGTCCTCGGCGAGGACGACGACCTGCTCCAGGTGCGGCAGCCCGGGCAGCGGCCCCTCGCCCGGGCCCTCGGCGGCGGCCCGGCGCAGGGAGGCGACGTAGGAGGTGCCGAGGAAGGTGCCGGTGACGAAGAGCAGCCGGGCCCGGCTGCGCTCCAGGACGTAGGCGGCCTCGGCGCCCTTGAAGCGTGTGTTGAGCGGGACGAGCACGGCCCCGGCCGAGACGGCGCCCAGCGCGCTGACGATCCAGTCCAGGGTGTTGGGGGCCCAGACGGCGACCCGGTCGCCCGGCTCGACCCCGGCGGCGATGCAGGCGGCCGCGGCGCGCTCGACGCGCTCGCCGAGCTGGGCGTAGCTGATCCGGACCCGGCCCTCGACGACGGCCTCCCGGTCGGCGTGGCGCTCGGCCGCGGCGCGGACCAGGCCGGGGATGCTGCCCCAGCGCAGATCACCACGGACGTCCTCGGCGGGGTCGGCCGTCCGGTCGGCGGTCCGGTCGCCTGCCCGGTCGCCGTGGCTGCCGTCCTCGGCGGGGCCGCCGTGGTCCGCGTGGCGGCCGCGGTCCGCGTGGCTGCCGTGGTCCGCGTGACCGCCGTGATGCATGTGCCCGCCGTGATCGGTGTGCCCGCCGTGACCGGTGTGTCCGCCGCGCCCCTCGCCCATCGCCCGCCCCTCCCGTGGACCCAGCACCACTAGCTGACTATCCGTCAGATTAGCTGTAGCCTTCGCGGCTGTCAGCACTGGTGCACGCACCCCGGAGGCGGCGATGGCGGCAACCCTCAAGGACGCGACGGCAATCGTGGGCATCGGCCAGACCGCCTTCGCCAAGCACCTGCCCGCCGGCGAGAAGGAGCTGGCCTGCCGCGCGATCCTCGCCGCGCTCGACGACGCCGGCATCTCCCCCGCCGAGGTCGACGCCTTCGCCTCGTACACGATGGAGGAGACCGACGAGGTCGAGGTCGCCAAGGCCATCGGCGCCGGCGACGTCACCTTCTTCTCCAAGGTCGGCTACGGCGGCGGCGGTTCCTGCGCCACCGTCGGCCATCTGGCGGCCGCCGTCGCCACCGGCCAGGCCTCCGTCGGCGTCGCCTGGCGCTCGCGCAAGCGCGGCTCGGGCCCGCGGCCGTGGAGGAACACCACCGCCCAGCTGCCCACGCCCGGCCAGTGGACCCGCCCCTTCGGCCTGCTCCGCCCGGCGGACGAGATCGGCATGCTGGCCCGCCGCTACATGCACGAGTACGGCGCCACCCGCGACCACCTCTTCAACGTCGCCCTCGCCTGCCGCAACCGCGCCAACCAGAACCCGGCCGCGATCATGTACGAGCGCCCGCTGACCCGCGAGATGTACATGACGGCCCGGTGGATCAGCGAGCCGCTCTGCCTCTTCGACAACTGCCTGGAGACCGACGGCGCCCTCGCCTGCGTCGTCGTCTCCGCCGCCCGCGCCCGCGACTGCCGGCACAAGCCCGTGTACGTCCACTCCGTCGCCCAGGGCCTGCCCGCCCAGCACCACGGCATGGTCAACTACTGGACCGACGACCCGCTGTCCGGGCCCGCCTGGACCGCCGCCCGGCACCTGTGGAAACAGGCCGACTTCGGCCCCGCAGACGTCGACGTGGCCCAGATCTACGACGCCTTCACCCCGCTGGTCCCGCTCTCCCTGGAGGGCTACGGCTTCTGCGGACGCGGCGAGGGCGCCGCCTTCACCGAGGGCGGGGCCCTGGAGATCGGCGGCCGGCTGCCCCTGAACACCGGCGGCGGCGGACTGTCCGAGGCCTACGTCCACGGCTTCAACCTGATCACCGAGGGCGTGAAGCAACTGCGCGGCGCCAGCACCGCCCAGGTGCCGGACGCCGCGACCTGCCTGGTCACGGCGGGCGAGGGAGTCCCGACGTCCGCGATCCTGCTGCGCGCATGAGCAGCCCGGCCATGAGGGGCCCGGCCATGAGCAGCCCCGCCATGAGCAGCCCGGCCACGAGCAGCCCCGCCATGAGGAGCCCACGATGACGAACACCACCACCGCCGAGGGGCTGCTGCTCCCCGTCCCGGACGAGGACGGCGCCCCCTTCTGGGAGTACGCCGCCCGCGGCGAACTGCGCGTCCAGGCCTGCGGGGACTGCGGCCGGCTGCGCTTCCCGCCCCGGCCCTGCTGCCCGCACTGCCGGTCCTTCGCCTCCGAGTGGCGGCCGATGAGCGGCCGGGGCCGGATCTGGTCCTACGTCCTGCCGCACCCGCCGCTGCTGCCCGCGTACGCCGAGCAGGCCCCGTACAACGTCGTGCTCGTCGAGCTGGCCGACGCCCCGCACATCCGCCTCGCAGGGAACCTGGTCAGCGCCCCCGACGCCCCGCTGAACTCGGTGGACCCGGCCCGGCTGCGCATCGGCGCCCGGGTGCAGGTGGCGTTCGCCGAGGTCGGCGGGATGAGCGTGCCGCGCTGGCTTCCGGAGAAGCCATGAGCGTGACCGTCGACCGGGACGGGGCGAGCGGGGTCGCCGTGGTCACCCTGTCCCGGCCCGCCAAACACAATGCGATCACTCTGGCGATGGCGGCGGAACTCACCTCGGTCTGGCGAGAGTTCCGCTACGACGCATCCGTGCGGGCGGTGGTGCTGACCGGCGCCGGCGGGGCGGCGTTCTGCACCGGCATCGACCGTGCGGCCGAGGTCCCGCAGCCCTCCTCGCCGTACTCCCTGGACGACCCGCTGGTCGCGATCGGCCCGAAGGCAGGCGACCTGTGGAAGCCGGTGGTGGCGGCGGTCAACGGGATGGCGTGCGGCGGCGCCTTCTACCTGCTCGGGGAGTCGGAGTTCATCGTCTCCTCGACCTCGGCGACGTACTTCGACCCGCACACGACGTACGGGATGGTCAGCGCCTACGAGGCCGTGTACATGGCCCAGCGGATGCCCTTCGGCGAGGTCGCCCGGATGTCCCTGATGGGCACGGCCGAGCGGCTGTCCGCGCAGCGTGCGTACGACATCGGCCTGGTCTCGGAACTGGCCGCACCCGAGGACCTGCTGCCGGCGGCCCTACGCGCCGCGACGACCCTGGCCGGCTACCCGCCGACGGCCGTCGAGGGCACGGTCCGCGCCCTGTGGTCGGCCAAGCAGGCCGCCCTCGCCCAGGCGTTGGCGCAGGCGCCGCACCTGATCAGGCTGGGCAACCTGCCGCCGGAGGAGCAGGCGGAACTGTTCAGTCGACGATCCTGAGGGTGCCGAGCCGGCAGTTCTTGATCTCGGCCACCCGCGACGGGTCGGTCATCTTCACCGGCACGGTGATGGCGTGGCCCGGCCGGACGGTGGCCTTGACGGTGACCGTCTCGACGGTGGTCACGTAGTCCGACAGCAGGGAGAGCGGGATCTCCACGGTGTGCGTGGCGATGTCCTCGTTCGAGGTGAGCAGGACGGCCGCCTCGCCCTTGGCGTTCACACAGTTGATGACCTTGGTCTCCAGGGGCGGCTTGCTCCTGGACGGCGAGGGGGCCGGCGTGTACGAGCTCCCGCCCGAGCTGCTGCCGCCGCTGGAACTGCTGCCCCCGCTGGAGGGGTTGTAGCTGTCGGCGTCGCTACGCCGGTCCGAGCCGCCGGATCCGCTGGAGCTGCTGGAGCTGGAGCACCCGCCGCCCCCGCTGCTGTGCTTGCCGCTGCCGCCGCTCGTCGAGAACCCGGTCAGTGCGCAGACGACCGTGACGAGTACGGCCGTGAACCTCAGCTGGCGCATGCGCATGGCGTGCTCCCCTCCCCGGACTCCCGGAATTCCCGGACCTCGTGGCCCCGCACGCTAGCAGCACGGCCCGCATTTGGCAGACTGTCCTTCGCACAAGCATCCTGCGAACGAGTTTGCGCACGGGGGGAGTGGGGGGCATGGCAGTCACGGTTCCGGACTGGGCTGACACTCTGTTGGACCTGGTCGGAGTGAACTGGCCCAACGTCGACGAGGACGCCTACCGGGAGATGGCGGACGCCCTGCGGGAGTTCGCCGACGATCTGGAGGACGACGGGCAGCTCGCCAACAACCACTTCGAGCGGCTGCTGTCCTCCGGCGAGGGCGAGTCGATCAAGGCGCTCGATGAGCACTGGAAAACCGTCAAGGGCAAGCACCTCAAGGACATCGTGTCCGCGGCGCGGACGATCGCCAAGGCCCTGGACCTGGCCGCCGGGGCGATCGAGGCCATGAAGGGCAAGGCCGTCGTCGAGCTCGGCGTCCTGGCGGGCCAGACCGGGCTGGCGTTGTCCTTGATCCCGGTCACGGGCGGCCTGTCCGCGCTGCTGGGCGCCGGTGCGATCGCCTTGACCAAGAAGACGCTGCTGAAGCTGCTGACCGAGGCGGCGGAGGAGGCGGTCGCCCATATCGTCGCGGCCATGACGGAGCCGGCCGTGGCCGCCCTGGAGGGCATGGCCGCCGACCTCGTCGTCCAGCTCGGGGCGATGGCGATCGGCCTGCAGGACGGTGTGGACCTCGACCAGACCAAGCAGGCGGGCAAGGACGGCTTCAAGGACGGGGTCCAGTCCGGCAAGGAGTCCCTCAACCTCGCCTCCGCGGGCGGCGGCAGCGGCGGCGCAGGTGGCGGCTCCGGCCTCTCCGACCTCTTCATCGACCACGACGAGCACGACCGCGCCCACGGCAAGCTCACCGGCGTCAGCACCAACATCCACGGCAAGACCACCTCGAAGCTGACCAAGGCCAAGACCGCCCACGGCCGCACCCGCGGCCGCGACTCCATAGCCCAGGCCATCGACCCGGTCGCCGACAAGGCCGTCGCCGCGCTGATGAAGGCCACCAAGCAGGTCGGCGACCACATGGGCAAAACCCTGCCCAAGGCCGTCAAGCAGATCTCCACCGACCACAAGAACAACGACGACGACCTCGCCGCCCGCATCGCCAAGGCCAAGGCGAAGGCCCAGCAGGGCGGCAAGGGCGGAGGCGGTAACGGCGGCGGAGGCGGCGGCGGCTCCAAGCCCCCGACGGGCGGCGGGGGCGGGGGGAACAACAACAACGGAAACAACGGCAACGGGCCGAAGGGCAACCCCCTCAATCCCCAGCCGGATTGGCATGGCAAGTCCAGCAAGGGCATGAAGAACCACCGCCGGGACGCGCAGGACGTCAAGCACCTCAGCGAGGACGAGCAGAAGAAGCTGATGGTCAGTGAGGCCAAGCAGCTGGCCGACAACGCCCAGAAACAGCCGGTCAGCAACCCGTACCCGGAGGGCAAGCACCGTCTGAAGACCGCGTGCGCCGGAACCCTCCTGCACGACGGCGTACTGACCACGCACTCGAGCAACACGAGCATCGGCAATTCCCAGATGAACACCCACCCTGCTCTCAAACAGATTCTGGACAAGGTGGAGCAGGACATGGTCGCGGCGAACCTGAGCCCTGGAAACGGCCATGGCAAATGCGCGGAAGTATCTCTGATCTCCGACCGGCTGCACCACCTGGATCCGACCGGCACGAAGATCGTCACCGCCGATGACGTCCAGAAGGCCATGAAGGGATCCCTCGTCTATTCCGTCCAGATCGGCAACCTCAGGCCTGGGGAAGGCCAGTTGTTCCACGGCGACTACAAGCCGCCGTGCCGGTCCTGTGCGAGAATGCTGCCGCTGGCCGGCGTCATCGCGCATCACTGAAAGGGAGCAAGCAATGCCGAGAATGACACCGGAACAGGTCGACGCCGCCCTGACCGAAGCCGGCTGGTCCCGGGGCCGTGACATCGGTGCGGAGCTGCCAGAGCTCCTGAAGGTCGTGACGGACCGTTTCGCCGCAGAAGGACACCCGGTCGAGCCGTTCCAGGCGGCCCTGGATTTCGTACGCGAATACGGAGGCCTGCGCCTGGTCATTCCGGGCACCCCACCGGACGCCGTGGGCTTCACACCGCACTGGATCTACGAGGAGAGCGGTGAGGATGTGGCCGAGCTCGCCGGCAATCTGGGCATGAGGCTGTTCCCCGTCGGCTACGAGGAATTCGATGGGGCGATGATCCTCATCGACGAGACCGGGCGTTTCTTCCTCATGCACCACACCGGACCCTATTTCCTCGGAATGAACACGCACGAGGCCATCAGCTGCCTTCTGCGCGGCCCTCAGCAGGAAGCGAGCAACTACTTTGTCTGACGGAATCCCGGGGACGGCAGCATCCCTTCTCGTGCAGGGAACGATCACGAGTCAGACGAACCTGAGCGGCGACGGCGAACCCCATCTGCACCCTGCCGTCCAAGGGTTCTTCGACGCCCTCCCGCCCGCCCAGCGCGAGCCGTTCCTCGGCTACTGCGCCGAGTCCGCGCTGGTCTCCGACCAGTTCTACGCCCTCGACCAGCAGCGCGCGGACGGCCGGACCACGACCCTGGACGATGCCCTGCCCCACTTCGCCGGCGCTGCCATCGTCGCCCGCAAGATCCGCCCCGAAGGCGACCCCGAGCACGGCACCGAGGCCCAGATCTGCCGTTCCTGCACGGCTCTGATCGAGCGGCTCGGGATCACCGTCATCCACGACAGCTGACGGCCGGGCATATGAGAGCTGACCTCCTCATCAAGCCCACGGACGTGCTCCGACAGGCGGGCTGGCGGCCCGGCCGGAACGCCGGGGACGCCGCCATGCTGGCCATCCTCAAGACCGCAGCGGTGGGACACTGGGCCCTCTTCCCCGCCGCGGAAGCGGCCATACGCGAGTTCCACGGCCTGCGCATAGCGCCCGCCCCCGGCGGCGGCCGCGTGGTCGCCGCCACCGGCTGCGTCGTGGACCCCCAGGAGGCCCGATACGCCGGCCCGCCGCTGAGCCGGCTCGGCGACACCCTCGGCACCCGGCTGTTCCCGTTCGGCCGCACGGACAACGAGGCACCGCTGGCCCTCGACGAGGACGGCCGGCTGTTCACGCTGGGCGTCGGCGGGGCCTGGCTGCTGGGCGAGACCGCCCGCGAGGGGCTGGTCGGGCTGGCCGAAGGCGCAATGCCCGTACGACTGCGCTCGCGCGAACGGCTCTGGCCGCTGTCCGGGATGCCGGCCGACCTCGCCGCCGCAGTGCGCGCGGCGCTCGTCGCCGTGTACGTCCTGCACCACACCGGGGTCTACAGCGCCCGCGCGCTCCGGCTGCGGGTCACCACCCTGCGCGGGGTCGGGATCCTCGCCCTGGACGAGACCTTCGCCCTGCGCCCGGGCCGGCTCGACGCGAGCGCGGAGCCCCTCACCCAGGCCATGACGGACCAACTCGCGGGCGCGGGCCTGTCGCCGCGCGGCTGCGAACTGGCCCTCGGCGTGCCCGCCCCGCCCGGCACGTCCGGCCCGCTGACCACCCTGGAGTGCACGATCACCCTCGGCGGCCCGGCCGGCCGGCCGACGCTGGCCCTGTCCGCCGGTATGGGCGCCTCCGTCGGCCGCACGGCGGAGGTCCTCGACGCCTGCGAACGGGCCTTCGCGGCCTGGGCGGCCCGCCAATGACCATGAGACCCCCTGCTCCCCGCGCCGAGGTCGAGGCCTGGCTGCGGGCCGGCGGCTGGTACCCGGGGCGCGACGAGCGCGAAAGGGCCGAGCAGCTGATCGCCGTACGGGTGGCGGACGCCGCGCGGCAGGGGTTCCCGATGGAGCCGTGGCCGGCGGTCACCGAATTCGTCGCACGCTACGTGGGGCTGCGCCTGCCGATGCCGATGGCGCCCGACCGGGTCTTCCTGGCCCACCCCGCCGTGGGGCACGAGGGCGACGCCGAGGACATCGCGGAGCTCGCCGCGGACCTGGGTCGGCGGCTCTTCCCCGTCGGCTACGAGGTCGGCGAATGGGGCACCGTCCTGCTGGACGACCTCGGCCGGTTCTTCTACCTGCACCACACCGGCCCGTACTTCATCGGGATCGACGAGCACCAAGCGCTGTCCAGTCTGATGCGCGGCGATCAGGACGATGTGGACGACTTCTATGTCTGAGGAGTGGACATGCCGTTCCTGCGCAACGCAGCCGAGGTCGACGCCTGGTTCATGGACCACGGCTGGTTCCCCGGCCGTGACGTCAGCGACCAGGTGCCGGCGCTGGTCGATGCGATGGCCGAGGACTATGCGCAGGCCGGCTTCCCCATGAGTCCCTCGCCGGCCGCGCTCCGGTTCCTCGCCGAACACGCCGGGCTGCGCCTGACCATCAGCGCCCGCCGCGGGGACCACCTGCTCTTCACCCCGTGCCGCGTGTCGCACTACGACCCGGAGGACCTGGCCGCGCTGGACCGGTGTCTGGGGGGCGTGGGGCTGTTCCCGGTCGGCATCGACACCTCGGAGGGCTCGCCGATCGACATGGACGCGCAAGGCCGGTTCTTCTACCGGCACCACACCGGCGCCTACTACATGGGCGCCGACAAGTACGAGGCGATGATCAGCCTCGGCAACGCCCCCATGCGGGACGCGGAGGACTTCTTCGTGCGGCCCGACCTGAGCTGGCCCCCCTGACCTGACCCCCTGACCTGCCCGGCAGTTCGGCCGGGCGGGTCAGGGGCGGGTGTCCGGAGAACCCGGCCTACTTCTCGACGACGCCCGACGCCGAGACCTTGATCTCGGCCTTGGTCGCGCCCGAGCGGGAGCCCAGGGACTCGATCTTCTTGACCAGCTCCTCGCCCTCGACGACCTCGCCGAAGACCACGTGCTTGCCGTCCAGCCACGGGGTGGCGACCGTGGTGATGAAGAACTGCGAGCCGTTGGTGTTGCGGCCGGCGTTCGCCATCGACAGCAGGAACGGGCGGTCGTGCTTCAGCTTGAAGTTCTCGTCGTCGAACTCCCCGCCCCAGATGCTCTTGCCGCCGGTGCCGTTGCCCCGCGTGAAGTCGCCGCCCTGGAGCATGAACTCCGGGATGACCCGGTGGAACGGGGAGCCGGCGTAGCCGAAGCCGTGCTGGCCGGTGGCGAGCTCGCGGAAGTTCTGGGCCGTCTTCGGGACGACGTCGTCGAAGAGGTTGAAGACGATGCGGCCGGCGTCCGCGCCGTTGATGGTGATGTCGAAGTAGACGTTGCTCATGGCCCCCATCCTGTCACCCACCGGAGCGGCAGGGGCGAAGGCCCCTGCCGCGCGCCGCCGGGCGGACGGCCGTCATGAGGGTGTACGGCTGTCAGAGGACGGACGGCCGTCACGAGGACGTACACCCGTCACGAGGACGGACGCCCGTCACGACGACGTACGGGTGCCCGTGCCCTTCGCCGCGTCCAGGGCGTACACGCAGCGGTCCTTGCTGCACGCGTAGACCACGCCCGCCTCGGCCACCGGGGAGCCGGTGATCTCGCCGCCGGTCGCCAGCTTCCAGCGCAGCTGGCCGCCCGCCGCGTCCAGCGTGTACAGGCAGGAGTCGGCGGAGCCGAAGTGCACCCGCCCGTCGGCCACCGCCGGCGAGCCCGTGATCTCGCCGCCCGCGGCGAACCGCCACTTCGGCGTGCCCGTGACCGCGTCCAGCGTGTACAGGGCGCTGCCCGCGCCCAGGTGGACGCTGCCGTTCGCGACGATCACCGGCTCGGCGGAGGTGCGCGGCTCGGTCGCGATCCGCCACCGGTCGGTGCCCGTGGCCGCGTCGAGCGCGTACACCGTGCCCAGGTAGTCGGCCAGGTAGACGCCGCCGCCCGTGACCGCCGGACCCGGCGCGAAGGCCGGCGGGGCCATGAAGACCGCCGGCGCCTCGAAGTGCCAGCGCACCCGGCCCGAGGCGCGGTCGACGGACAGCACCCGGGTGCCGGCCGCCACGTAGACGTTGCCGTCCGGCGCGGGCGTGATCCGTACCGGGACGTTGCCGCAGGACGCGGCGTCGCCGATCGGGTACGACCAGGCCTCCCGGCCGCTGCGGGCGTCGAGGGCCTTCAGCCGGGCGTCCTGCCACACGTACACGGTGCCGTCCGCCAGGACCGGCGCGGCCTCCACCGTCTCGAAGTCCGTCTGCGCCCCGGTCAGCTCCCACAGCTTCTGCCCGCTGGAGGCCTCCCAGGCCTGTACGCCGCCGCCGCGCGTGGCGGTCACCACCGTGCCGCGCTCGGCGCGCAGCGCGTACACCCAGGCGTCCGTGGCCAGCCGCCAGCGCTCGACGCCGTCCGTGGCGTCCAGGGTGTACAGGGAGGGGCCGTCGGAGGCGTGGATCCGGCCGTCCGCGACCGCCATCGACCAGGCGACGTCGCGGGTCTTGAACTGGCGGCGGCCACTGCCCACGTCCAGGGCGTGCACCTCGAAGGAGGTGACGTACAGCAGGTCGCCGGCCACCGTCGGGGTGCCCCACACCTCGTTCGACATCCGGAACCGCCAGGGCCGCCAGCGCCCGCTGTCGGGCGCCGGTCCAGGCCGCGGGACCGTCGCCGGAGCGGCACTCCGGGAGGCCGCCGCCCCGCCGGGCGGGCGTACCCACCCGGTCGCCGAGTCCACGCCCGGCAGCACCGCCGCGGCCGCGGCCCGCGGGCCCGGCCCGATCGGCACGGGGGAGCCG